>CAJUJU010000024.1 GCA_910586835.1 uncultured Acetatifactor sp. | reverse complement strand
TGCCAATCTAATTGTAGATTGGCATATAAATACAATTAACTTCACGGATTCAGGTGTATTTTAGAAATACGAAAAGAAGTGTATGAAAAAAGCCCACACAAAACATATAGTCTGCATGGGCCAGGATATAAAGATATACGCTACTGCTTTTCTATTCTCCCTTTTCGGAAAACTGTTCCCATTCACTACCCCACAAATAGTAATCTGTTAATGGCTTGAAAACTCATTGATAATATCTATTTTCCCAACAATATGTAAATTAAATTCTTCTAATCTTTCTGCCGGAATCCAAAACTCTTTATGATACTCGTCTCCAACCTGATGAATTTCAAATTGCCCACAATAAGTATCATCAATCTCAAACTTTGTCACATACCCTTTATGGTCATCGTTATATTTTACATTCCATCTTGATGCAATTTCTACTGCATATTTCTCAGTGAGAACGGGATAAAAAATGGGCTGTTCAGGTAATCTAGGTGGAAATTTGCTATAATTGCTTTCTTCTATGAGTTTTAATTCTCTTGTACCAACAGGTCTATATAATATCATTCCTCCATCTCCTCCATTAATCTCAATTTATCTTTTATACTCTTACAAATAATTCCTCTGGTTCAACTCCTCTTTTCTTATTTCTCAATGCTGAAATCTCTGAAGCACAGAACGAAATACAGTTACCTATATATTCAAGAATCCTATTCCATTTGTATATATCCAAATCGTCCTTGCTGCAATAACTTGAATCAAACCACTGTTCAAAACTATTAACTGCGGTAAGAAGAGTTTCTGTTGATATTTCACTTAATGGGGAGGCTGCTTTATCAAACTCTATTCTTTGCAGCTGAAACTCCCTTATAAGAAGATAGTTCAGCCGTTCATAATCTCGATATCCTCTTTGAATAGCCGTTTCCTTTTCTTCCTTCTGATAACAGCGAACATATTTATCCGCCACATCATGTAACCATATTGCATCCTGTATCAAATGACAAAAATATCCCAGGAAGAAATCATCCTCTAAAAGATTCTTCTCATATTTTTCGGCAAAGTGTTTCCAGTGAATTCCTTTTTTGCTTCCATCTGCTGTTTTACACCCAAAATGGGCAATATCATAAGTTCCATCGATATGGGAAGATGCATCAGGTCCTAATGCAGCACCAAGTAAAAATCTATTTTGGTCTGTAATCTCTATATTTTTTAATAACAAACAAGAAACAGTATAGTGAATAATTGCTGAAGCCAAATTCGTTTTCCCCTATATCATTAATTTTCCAAATTATTTCGTGAACAATCTGTAAGCAACCTTTATATGTATATGTTTTTTGACAGGTTCACCACATACCAGATCCAAACTCCTCAATTATGGTACTCCAAAAGCCATTCATATCTTCAACTGCCCTGGAGTCAATCTTCTCAATCTGCTGCCGAAGCATCGTTTCCGCTTTCTTTAATCTTTCATAGCCTTTCTTGTCAAATACATCATCGGGATTGGGGTTGGTTTCTAAAGCTATTGTATATAGTCTCATGATTTCCATAAATTTGGGAAAATCAGCAGCACAGTAAGCTACCAAATTATCCTGCCGCAAATCCAAGGTGTTGTAATCATCCAGCTTTGCCACCGTATCGTTGGAATCCAATTCAGCAATATAAACTGGGCCATCTGTCATCACAATAAGAAGAAACCCATCGCCCATAGGCCAGCGATCCTCCGCAACAGTCACAAAGGGGCGCAATGATCCTACTGTTCCAATCCATAAATCATCAGAACCTAAAAAAACATACTCCCCTATTTTTGTTCCCGAAGGAGGCAAATGCTCTCTAACCATTTGCAGCGTCTTTTTGGCGATTTCCATGTCATACCTCCATCTGTTCATCGATATCTGCTGATAGTACCATTGCCGGTTCTGCCGCTTCCGATTTGTCGAATTGACATGAGCCAAGTATAGCACCGATGCGGGCAATATTCAACTTTTTGGGGATGCTGATAGTCGGAGCAAGCAATGCCCCGGTATATTCCCGGCGCAGCTTGTTGGTGGCCGATGACCCCCAAGCCCCCAGGTGAATCGGCGCAGCTTTGCCCGATGCACAAGCCGCCGGGGCTTGACGCTATGTTAGACGAAATCCGGTCGGGGAACGTGGCAACGGTTATCATCAAAGACCAAAGCCGAATCGGACGTGACGTGATAAATGAGTGGTATGTTGCCGACAACAGCCACAAAATCAAGACCGTTTTCAAATCCAGAATGGAGAAGGGATCTACAATCAATATGAGGGCGAGCAGGAACAGTTGCAGGGCGAACGGGACGGTTATAAAACGGAACAGGTACAGTATGAAAATGACCGCAAATCTGCCGCACGTTTCCTAAATATCTAAAATCTATTCTTTTCTGAAATCACACGTCAGCTACCGCAAGCCGAGGACAGTCAGCACCGAGCAGAGGGAATGGGCAAGGCAGATGATAATTGCGAAGAATATGACAAAAGGAGATCAAAAAAATTTAATGGAATTGTGTGTGCATTTATGCTAAAATGACAGCGTTGAACAATAAAATAAATTGAATTTGTGGAGATTAATTATGAGCAAGATAAATGATATATCAGTTGTAAAGCAACAATATGCTACCGCAAATAACTTAGGCACAAGAATATCAATTCATGATAAATATTCAACGAATAAGCTGGGATTTGGAAATTGGATATTTTCAAATTATAGAATTGATAAAGGGGCGAAAGTATTAGAGTTAGGCTGTGGAACAGGAGATATGTGGAAAGATAAAGAATCAGTAATTTGTACTTGCTCCAAGATAATACTTTCTGATTTTTCAGAAGGAATGGTAGCAACGACAAGAGATAATATAGGAAGCTATGATAATATTGAATATAAGGTTTTAGATATTCAAGATATACCTTATGAAGATGCGACTTTTGATATTGTCATTGCAAATATGATGTTGTATCATGTGCCTGATATAGATAAAGGTTTGATGGAGGTGCGACGAGTATTAAAGAGAGAAGGTAGTTTTTATTGTGCGACTTATGGAGAACATGGAATTATTGAATATCTTTCCAAAATTCTATCGGCATATGGTGTTGAAGATAACATAAATAAGAATTTTACACTTCAAAATGGATATGAGATTTTAAGTAAAATTTTTTCAAAAGTTGAAAAAAAAGAATATATTGATTCATTGGCAGTTACTAATATAGATGATATGGTGGATTATATTTATTCGCTTTCTAGTATGACATCTTTGAATAGTGTGCCTAAGCAAGTAATAAATGATATTCTGACGGAAAATACAATAGATGGAGTTTTAAATGTACCAAAGGAATATGGAATGTTCATATCATTATAAAAATGGTAAATTCAAATCGTGGAAAATCAGAACAGAAAAATGATATAAAAATTGAATATTGTTTAGCTTTGGGTAGCGATTATCTTAACAGACAATCCGCTACCTTTTTTATTTCAGCAACTATCAAGCACAGCAAGAATAAAATAAAGGCAATTTATTGACGCCGCCATGTGCTCCCATCATATGCTGTATCAAAGCCTTCATGTCTGTTGTATCATAGCCGCAATCCGGATTATCATTACAAACATAATGAGTAATCGTCACAAGTGTCTTATCAGGCTCTTTCGGCTCAGGAGTTGGTGCCGGAGTCGGAGTTGGCGTAGGTTCCGGGGTTGGCGTTTACTCCGGGGTTGACGCCGCAGTCGGCTCTGAGCCTGGCGCTGCAGTTGACTCCGAGTTCGGCACTGCAGTCGCCTCTTCGGTTGCCGCAGGTTCAGGCGTTGCCTCCGGCTGCTCCTGTCTCTCCTGCACTTTCATCGCTGTGTTCGGGCCTTCCGACGCCCCGGCATTGATCCACATCCTGCAGCCACAATGGTCAGAATAGAAATAACCGCCAGCGCAAGTATCTTACTTTTCCTCTTCATTGTTCCAGATATCCTTCCTATAGATCTGACAGCCAGTCAGGAGAAATAGAAGGAATAAATTTCATCAATAAACTCCCTGACCTGTACAAAAGACTCCTTCCCCTGGCACACCTTTAAAAACGGCACAAACAGATCGGCGTAATAGTCCATCGTCGTCTCCAGCTCCGTCCGTGCTTCCCGGGGCATACTTTCCAGCACGGAATAGTCCAGGCGGAAGCTGTATGCCAGATCTCCGTACAGATCAATGTAAAACCGCCCCCTCGCCGATCCCTACCCGCAACACCATAAAGGACAAGGGCGGAAGAACGACCGGCTCCCCTTTTGCAAACTCCTTCTCCACAGGAATAATCCGTTCAGGCTCCCGGATGGAGTTCGTCTCCTCTCTTTTGGCGCCCGTCAGTATGACGGCCTTCATCTTTCTTGAACCGCTCCATCCCTCGGGCAGCTCCGGTTCAACCACCCGCTCTGTTTCTTCCGGATTAACGAGCTTTAGAATTACTTCCCCGTCCTTCTCCGAGATTGACGCTGAACAGTAAATTCCCTTCGCAGCCGCCTTATAATCGCAAATTTCCAGCGTCGCGTTCCCCATATTGCAGGCATACATCTTCTGCACATAGTAGCTGGGGCTGCCGTAACAGGACGATGCGTCAAACCAAATCATGTCGGGAGACCACTGCGCATAGCCCAGCCTTGCAAACAGCGGCGCATAGGAGGCCAGGACAACAACATCCGCATTTTTTTCGACTCCTGTGAGAAACGCCGCTTCCGCCAACGCCCCCTCCAGCGTATTGGCCTCCGGCCTGTTAAATCCGCTGACAGGATGTGCCGCATATTCCCCGGAAAACACCTTTATGTCCTTAGAATAACCGTCATAAAAATCCGTATGTTCATACAGCCATTGAGGCTTGACATAATAATGCTCGTCTACGGCGTAGACAAAATTTTCCTGCTCCCCGTGGTCACGATAAAACTGCCATGCCTTTTCGTACCTTTCCGATGTGACGTCCGGTCCTGCGGAGCCAATCAGCCGGATATTCGGCGCATATTCGTGAATGGTTTTTTCAAAAATCTCATAACGCTCAAAAAAGTCTGCTTTTTCCGTCTGCCACTGCTCATTGCCAATCCCTAAAAGCGTAAGGCCAAAAGGCTCCCTGTGACCCATCCGGGCCCGAACGGCTCCCCAATGGGTATTTTCGCTTCCGTTGGCAAATTCGATCAGATCCAGAGCATCCTGCAGAAACTCACGGAACTCAGGGGCATCCATGGGAACCGCCTCGTCAGACTGATACTGGCAGGCAAAGCCCACATTCAGCACAGGCAACGGCCTGGCGCCCAGCAGCTCACAAAGCAGAAAATACTCATAATATCCCAGTCCCAGCGTCTGATTATAATGGCTGTAGACGCTCTCATAACCATTTTCTGCACTGTTTCCGTGTACCGCCCATCGATTCCAGTTATTCCTCCTGTCCCAAACCGGCTTTAACGTATCCTTGAACCGATAGCGGTTTGCCAGCGTATTTCCCTCCACCACGCATCCGCCGGGGAACCGCAGGAAGCCCGGACGCATCTCCTTCAACATTTCGAAAAGATCTCTGCGGAAAATTCCACCCACCGCATCCCCCGGAAACAGGGAGATAAAATCCAGCTCCACCGTCCCCGGCTCGCTGAGCGAAAAGACGAAGCTTCCCCGCTCCACCTCCTCTACAGCCTGCATAACCGCCTCGTACCTGCAGAAGTGATTACAGGTCTCTTCCCGGCCGTCCGCTGCAGAAATCCTTACCTGCGCATACCTCACTCCATCCTTCTCCACAAAGACGTCAAAATTCCCCTTAAAATTCACACACCGCGCCCAGAACATGAGCCTGTACTCCATGTTCTTCCTTAAAAAAATGCCGTCATATGCCTTATTCCGTATGCCCTCTCCGGCGCTTGCCGCCTGCAGACGCATATAATGCGGATTTTCTTCGCTGTGGGGGCTTCCCGTGACGCACCTTGCCCTTCCCCCGGCGCCTTCGGGATAAATATCCCATCCATAGCCTCCGTCATACTCCGTCTGATAATCCCCGGCGTCCCCCGACGCCTTTACGAACTCAAAACAGCGGTTTTCCAAAAGCTCTGCGTACAATCCTCCGTCCGCGGCATAATTGATATCTTCAAAAAATAAACCGATCATTCCCTCCTCTATCCTGGCTTTTTTCTCATCTCCGATTCTCAGTTTCATGCAGCCGTCCCTCCTTTTCCAATCTTCCGGTTTCTTATTATCTCATACTTGCAGCTTTCTGTCATCTCCCTGCCCGAAAAAAGTGCCCCCATAAAATATGGAGGCACTTTTCAAACTGCGGGCCCTTTACTGCTTATTCATTTTTTCCACAAGCTTATCGTTATAACTCTGAACCTCTTTTTTCACCACATTTTTATAGGTGTCGATGATGGTGGCTGCAGGAGTTCCCTCCTTCGCCTCCTCCGAAACGATTCCTCTGCTCTTCGGCCGGATATCGGCCTGATAGATCTCCAGTTATACGATTAGCTTTTCTTCGTTCATTATTTTGCTCCATAACACAACATGATCTGCCTCTTGCGGTTCCTGTCCGCTGATGCTATACTGATGTTTATGAAACCATTGGAAAACCTGAAAAAGAAAAAACTGTTTTTGTTTGATATCGACGGCACCCTGGCGGTTGGCGACACCCTGTACCAGGGCAGCGCCCAGCTGCTGTCTTACATTGACCGCATCGGCGGCAGAGCCTGCTATATCACCAACAACTCCACCAAAAGCGGCTCCGACTATGTGGAAAAATTCAGAACCGCCTTCGGCCTGGAGACCACAGAGGATCAGTTTATCACCTCCGGCTACATGACCCTTCGCTTCTTAAGACAGCACTATGGGGACAAAAAAATCTTTGTGCTGGGAACCGCCTCCTTTGTGGCGGAGCTTGTAAAAAACGGCCTGCAGGTCACGGAAACCGCCCGGGAGGACATTGACTGTGTGGTTGTGGCCTACGACAGCGAACTAAACTATGACAAGCTGATTCAGGCGTCGAAAGCGCTGCTCACCACGGACGTTCCTTTCTACGCCACCAACCCCGATCTGCGCTGTCCCATCGACTTCGGCTTTATTCCCGACTGCGGCGCCATCTGCAGCATGCTCACCCAGACCACCGGCAGGGAACCTGTCTACCTGGGCAAGCCAAGCCGGGAGGTGGTAGAATTTTGTCTGAGTCAGTCCGGTTTCTCCCTTGCGGAAACTCTTGTGGTAGGCGACAGACTCTACACCGATATCGCCTGCGGCATCAACGGCGGCGTGGATACTTGTGTGGTCTTTACTGGCGAAGCCAGACCGGAGGATCTGCAACACACTCCCTATCCTGCGGACTATGCCTTTGACAATATCCAGAAACTCCTGATGGCCATAACAGAGGGACAATAAACCGCTGCCATAGCCCGTATCCTGCAGTTACCCCAAAAAACAGGGAGCCCCGCATGTGACAGCGGCGCTCCTGAAAATATTCTGTATCATACTCCAAAATCCGGCTCTGCAAATCTCACAGCGCCTTCTCAATCACCCCGAAGCCAAGAGGATAGGGTCCCGTATGCACCCCGATGGTAGCTCCAATCTGATAAGTGGGAATCTCCTTCACGTCCAGCCCCTTACCGCGCAGAACCTCCAGCGCGTGATCCCGAAACGCCGTACCCTCCTCGATATCATAGCCAAAACCCACCGCAATGCTGAAGGCATCCGCTTCTTTTCCGCTGTCTTTGATATAGTTTATCAACAGCTCCAGAGACTTTTCCGTAGTTCTCTTCCTGCCCCTGCCGATACCGGAGGGATAGATCTCCCCGTTTTTCAAGGTAATGACCGGTCGGATTCCCAGAACGCTTCCCGCAACGGCGGCAACCTTGCCGATACGCCCGCCATGCTTTAAATATTCCATGTCCCCTACCGTGAAGAAGATTCTTCCGGTGCTCTTGATCTGCTCCAGACGCGCCGCTGCCTCCTGATACCCTGTTCCCGCATCCCGCAACTTCACTGCCTCCAACACATACAGCCCCTGCAGAACCGTGTTGATGCAGGAGTCGATGACGGTAATCTCCGCCCTGGGATACTCCTCCAATACCAGCTCCCTGGCCGCCACCGCAGACTGCATGGAACCGCTGAATTTCGTGGTGATGCAGATACAGATCACAGGCATTCCCTGTTTCGCAAAGGGCCGGAACACATCCACATAATCCTGCGTGGAGGGCATGGACGACTTGGGATACACGCCCTTGCGGTCTACCATCTGCTGATAAAAGTCCCGAATGCCGATATCTACGTTTTCTCTCAGATAATTGGTGTCATCAAAGGACACATAAAAGGGAACTACCGTAATCCCTTTTTCTCCTGTCAGCTGAACAGGCAGGTCGCAGGATCCGTCGCTGATAATGTGGAATGCTTCGCTCATGTGTCATATACCTTTCCTATCTATTTCACTGTAAAGGATACCACGTCCACGAGAAAAGTGCAACCTGTTTTGTCATCGAAAAATACTTTTCCCGGTTTTTTTATCGTTTTTTCATAGTTTTGATTACCACGTTTCCCCGCTGCCGTCTCACATAAATTCCGCCAGCATCCCCCGTATGGTGTCCTGCAGGCGAAATGCCGCAGCAGCAACCTTGGGAGAAAACCGGGAGCCTTCATATGCCTTCAGCTGTTTCAGCATCTCCTCGAAAGAAATGACATCCAGCTGGTAGTCTCCCACCGGATTACAGCTCTGGTCTATAAAATCCGCCACGCTCACAATATCCACCAGCACCGCGTCCTGCACATCCTCCCTGCGGTAGCTCTCCGGATAGCCGCCCTGTCCGTCATACCACCTGTGATGCCCCACCGCAAAAGGCACAAAGTCCTCTGTGGAACTGCAGCGCTCCAGAATCCTGCCTCCCAGCCCGGAATGAAGTTCATGCAGCCTTTCCTCCTCGGAAATCCGCCCCCGGCTGGGCGCCTCGTACAATTCCAGCATCTTCATCTTACCGATATCATGGATCTTGGCTCCCTCATAGACAAACTCCAGCAGCTCATCCTCCCTTTCCAGCAGTTCCTCCAGGCTCTTTGTCCCTCTCACGCCCAGCAAAAGCTCCGCGTCTGTCCGCAGCAGCTCCCGCAAAAGCAATACGGCAATCTCCGCCACCATCTTCGAGTGCACATGAGTCTCCAGGTGACGACCTTCCATCACCTGCTTGATATACTCCCGGAAGCTGTTTTCCCCCGGGTACTCCAGGTAGCCCGCCAGACAACACCTTATGTAATAAAACAGCTCGTTCATATCCTCGCCCTTTGGCACGCGCCGCAGGTATTCCAGCTGTCTGCGGTACATCATCAGCACCACCGGCTTTTTCCTTCTGCAGAACTCCCCGTCCTTTTCCACATAGCTGGAATAGACCAGCGGCAGAAAAAGATTGCCGTACATTCCGTCCTGGCTGTAGTCGTTGTGATCCGCCAGCGCATACGTCTTTTCCAGGTTACGCAAAAGCTCCTCCAGCGTACAGATGCCGCAGTGATAGGACGCGGCATAGTAGGCGTAAAACCATCTCAGCTTCGGTCTGCCTCCGGTTTTCTTCGCTTCCTTCCTCTGTACCTCAAAGACATACTGAGCGGATTCCATCACTTCCCGCACATCCCTGCTGGTGGCGGTTCCGTTTCTCAGCCACGAGAGCATGCTGGTTCTCTCCTGATGGCTCTTGTAGATATACAGCTCCCAGGGCAGCCGGGGCGTTTTTTCCTGATAGACCGGGTCTGTCAGCACCTGTAGGGATCGCCGGATAACGGCAAACTTTTTATCTGCAGATTTCCTGTCCGCAGGGAAAAGAGGCAGTGCCATATTTCCCATGGCACGATGGATATATCCTCTCGTCTCCACATCCTGAATTTCATCGTAAAAGCGGATATAGCCAGCCGCCTCACCGAATAGAAGACTCTGTTTCCACTGGAGCCACCCGGTCTCGTCCTTCTCCAGCATACTCTGGAATTCAAAGAGCGCCATCCCGGTCATATATAGCTCCTTGATCAGAAGTCTGCGCAGATCCCTCACCCGGGCGCAGGTCACCAACGCGTTGCACACATAATACCTTATCCCCGGATCCATCCTCTCCCGCATCAGCCGGTCTGCAAACTCCTCCAGAGCCTGCACCTCCTCTTCCTCTGCCGTGAGAATATCGTCCAGAAGCGGGAACAGCTTCTCCCTCAGAATTGCCGTATTCTCCTTCCTCATTTCCCGGATCATCCGGCTGCGCTCCCGCAGACGCCGGTTCACTTCCTCCTCCGGCAGCCCCTGAAGCTCCGCATGCTGCAGCAGCTTTACCACCTTTTTGGCATTTTCGAGATAGATCTCCTGATACCGGCGCATAACGGTTTCACCTCCTGCCCCACTTGTCCAGACACTCCAACACCTGCTCCACATCCAGCGGCTTTGTAATATGGGCGTTCATCCCGGCCTCCACGGAAAGACGCCTGTCCTCCACAAACGCATTTGCCGTCATTGCCACAATATGAACCCGGGAGGCATCCTGCCTGTTCAACCCGCGGATCCGCCTTGTGGCCTCCAATCCGTCCATCACAGGCATCTGAATATCCATCAAAATCAGATCGTAGTAAAATTCCGGCTTTGCGGCAAAGGCATCCAGCGCCTCCTGCCCGTTGCCGGCGGTATCAATCTGCGCCCCGGTGCTGCCCAGGATCTCCACCGCTATCTCCAGGTTCAGCTCGTTATCCTCCACCAGAAGAACGCGGCTGTTCTCAAAGTGCCTCTCCGCCTTTTTCTCCTTCTGTTCCTGTTCCCGCTTTCCCTCCTTCGTACAGCCATACAGCGCCTCCGCCAGCCGGCTCTCAAACAAAGGCAGCGGAACGAATGTGGTAATTCCCGCCTGCTGCAGCAGATACTCCACCTCCGACCAGTCGCTCTCCGAGAGGAGCAGCATGGGAAAATCCCTTCCCTTTCTGGCCCTGATCTCCTGCAGAAGCAGCGACAGCTCCACATCCTCCAGACGGTCGCCGGTCAGCAGCGCAAAATAATCCTTCCCCTCTATATCCGCCTCATTGATCAGGTCTATGGCCTCCATCCCGCAGGCTGCCGTATCCGACTCCATGCCCAGCCTGCCCAGAATCTCGGGAAGCTTTGTCAGCTTCTCCACGGCTCCCTGCAAGACCAGCACTCTCTTTCCCTCCAGCACACTTTTCTCAAAGGTTCTCTCACGCTCCCGCACCTCCAGCGGAAAATCAACCCGGAAGGTACTGCCCTCTCCCTTTTTGCTCTCCACCACAATATGCCCCTGCATCATATCCACCAGCTTCTTCGTGATGCTCATGCCCAGGCCTGTGCCCTCGATTCCGCTGAAAGTGGTATTTCTCTCCCGCTCAAAGGGATCAAAGATGTGCTCCACGAATTCCTCCGACATGCCGATGCCGTTGTCCCGCACCTCCAGAAACAGGCTGCTCTTTCCCGCCGTCTCCCTCTGGCACAGATTCATCCATACCTCCCCGCCCTCCTGGGTGTACTTGATGGCGTTGGAAAGCAGATTGATATAAATCTGCTGAATGCGCATTCTGTCTCCCACAAGCTCTTCGTGGAGAATGTCCCCCAGCTCCAGATGAAATCCTATGTTCTTTTTTTCCGCCTGAGGCCGGATCACAATAAAAATTTCATGCACCAGATCCGCCAGCCGGAACGGCTCGTTTACCAGCACCAGCTTCCCGCTCTCAATCCGGGACATATCCAGAACCTCGTTGATCAGCCGCAGAAGATGGCCGGAGGCCGTCTGTATCTTTTTCAGACAATCCTCCACCCTGCCGCTGTCCTCTGCGTAATTCAGCGCAATATCTGCCATTCCCATGATGGCGTTCATGGGCGTCCGGATATCGTGGGACATCTCGGACAGAAATTTCGTCTTTGCCAGGCTGGCCACATTGGCAGCCTCCAAAGCCTCCTCCATTCTCTTCCGGTATGCCTGATATTCCTTTTCCAGCCTGCGCCTGCTGTCCGCCACATCTATAATCATACAGAGACACATATCGCCGTCGAAAACGGAATGGTGGATCTCTTTATCCTTCTTCCATGCTTCTCCCAGCTCTCCCAGTGTCCTGCCTGTTATTTTTTCTCTGCCCTCCCCGAAAAACACAGACGCCGCATCATTGCAGTACAGCAGCGCCGCCTCCTCGGAAAACGGAAACGTCGTAACCAGAAAAGCCTGCTCCCCCTTGCCAAAAAGCTGTTCCAGTTCCTCGTAAGTCCTCATGCCAATTCATCCTCCCTGTCAGAACAATCCGCCGCTCAGACGGAATCAGAGCGTATCGCGGTACAACCGAAGTACATTTTCATAAAAAATCTTATCCAACTGCCCCTCCGTGAACCCGGCACGGTGCAGTTCTTCCCACAATCTCTCCATGCTCTGAGCCCCCGGAAGCTCCTCATGGGTATCAATGCCGTCAAAATCGCTTCCCAGCCCCAATACCTCAATGCCTCCCACGTCTGCGATGTGCCTTGCATGCCGCACGACAGCCGCGACAGTACCCGGGTTTTTCTCCAGAACGGGAACCTCCTCCAGGAAATCCGCACAGTAATTCAGCCCCATGACCCCGCCCCGCTCCCCCAGCCTGCGTATCATATCGTCCGTCAGATTCCGGACGCAGGGGCAGACTGCCCTGGCATCCGAGTGACTGGCGGCAAAAGGCTTTTTTGTGGAAGCCAGCACATCGTAAAAACCCGCGTCGGACAGATGGGACACATCCGGGATCATGCCAAGCCGCTCCATCTCGGCCACAAAGGCTTTCCCCTTCTCCGTCAGGCCCTTCTCCTCCTCCGGCGTGTGAAACCTGGCCTCAAAGGCACTTTGCAGACCGGCTTTGCGCACTTCGTATTCCGGCGTGCCTTCCCTGCACTCCTGCAGCTCCTTTTTCATTTTCAAAAGCGTATAGCCAAGCTCCGACAGAAAGTTGGGATTCCCCAGCTCATTGGGAAAATTCCAGGTCAGCGTCAGCATCCGTACCCCCATGTCGTAAAGCCTGCGCAGCCGGTTGATGTCGCCGCCGCACACGCCTCCCTCCTCCACCGTCAGCATGGCGGAAAGCTTTCCGGCAGCACTGTTCTTTTGGATATCTTCAAACTTCAGCACCGGCGCGATAAGGTCGCTGTTTTGCTCCAGCTCTCTCCGATAGAGCTCATACAGGCGGCACACCCTCTCCCAAGGATCACCGTCCCGGCCAAGCTCCACAAACAATGCAAAATTCTGAAGCAGATACCCTCCCTCTTTCATGCGCAGCAAATCCAGGTGCCCGCCGTTCTCCCGCAGACCCTCCGCCTTTCCGTCCTCCTCCAGTTCAAGCAGCCTGCTGATGGTATCGCAGTGCATATCAGCCACTTTCATTTCCATCCTATCCTCCCTGAAAACAAAAGGAGTACCTTGCGATACTCCTCTGTATACTTACTACTCTATTCACTGCGGCCCGAAATCGTTCCGGACAGTCTACTTCGTCTTCTCCTTGCTCATGACAGCAAAGTTCACACCCGTATCCGTAGGCTCCTCCTCGTCAAACACATAGTCCTTGCCGGGAAGTACGGCATTCAGAATAATTCCCACAAGGGCTCCTACCGCCAGACCGGAAAGGCTGATGGTGACAGAGGCAATCTGGAAGGAGATCGCACCTGCGGTGCTGTACTTGATGCCGATGGACAGCACCAGGATCAGCGCAGCAATAATGACGTTCCGGCTCTTTGAAAAGTCACATCTGGATTCCACCACATTGCGCACACCCACAGCGGAGATCATACCGTAGAGCACCAGAGACACGCCGCCCACGGTAGCGGCGGGCATACACCCGATGACTGCCGCAAATTTGGGGCAGAAGGAAAACAGAATCGCAAAGCAGGCTGCAAGCCGGATAACCATGGGATCAAACACCTTGGTCAGAGAAAGCACTCCCGTGTTCTCTCCGTAGGTGGTGTTGGCCGGAGCGCCGAACAGAGCCGCCAGAATAGTTGCAAGACCGTCTCCCAACAGGGTTCTGTGCAGTCCGGGATCCTTGATATAATTCCTGCCCACAGTGGAGGAAATGGCGGAGACATCTCCGATATGCTCCACGATAGTGGCCAGGGCAATGGGCATAATGGTGATCACGCTGGTGATCAAAAGAGACAGATTGCCGTCCTGGAAGGCCCAGAACACCGTGCTTTCCCAGTGAATGGGCAGGCCGACCCAGGCCGCATCCGCAACCTTCTGAAAATCTGCTCTTCCCAGAACCGCAGCCAGCAGATAAGAACCCATGACGCCGATGATAATGGGAACGATCTTAATCATGCCTTTACCCCATATGTTGCAGACCACTATCAGCACAATCGCTGACAGGGCGATCAGCCAGTCGGAGGAACAGCTGTCGATGGCCGACTGAGAAAGGGTAAGTCCGATGGCGATGATAATCGGCCCTGTCACCACGGGAGGGAAAAATTTCATAACCCTTCCGGTGCCGAACAGCCTGATCAGCAGGGAGAGCAGCAGATAGATGAGTCCCGCGCAGGCCACGCCGAAGCAGGCGTAGGGCAGAAGCTCTTTCTCCCCGTTGGGAGCTATGGCGAAATAACCGCCCAGAAACGCAAAGGAGGATCCCAGAAACGCAGGCACCTTTCCCTTTGTCAGAAAGTGGAACAACAGTGTGCCCAGCCCCGCAAACAGCAGTGTGGTAGAAACATCCAGCCCCGTCAGAATGGGAACCAGTATGGTGGAGCCGAACATTGCAAACATGTGCTGCAGGCCCAGTATCGCAACCTTGGGTGCACCCAATGCCCTGGCATCATAGATGCCGCTCTCACCGAGAGTCGTTTTTTTCTCGCTCATGAACTCATCCTCCTGTGATTTTTCCCGCCCCCAGCCTTTTCCCGGAGCATCCTCCCGGACCCGCTTACAGGCTTTTTCTCGCACAATGAGGCCGTAATAACGGCCCCATTGCATTTTTCCATATAATCATATTATTTTCCGTCTCACGAGTCAAGAAAAAGTCACAGGTAACAAGTGTTATTTTTGTATTGCATGCTGCTTCAGATAATCCTTCCAGATCTGAATGTATTTCGCCTTCAAATGGACTCCGTCGAAGGTATAGTCCTCCACAAGCCCTCCCGTCTCGTCGCAGATTGCAGGGTTCACATCCAGATAGAATACCTGCCTGTTGTCCGCCAGCTTTTCCAGCTCCTGGTTGCGGGCGATAATACCTTCATTGTTGATATAATCCCCCTGCTCCGAACGCTTCGTGGTCACCTTCATAATGCCCTGAATATACAGAATGGCCTCCGGCTGCAGCTCCTGCAGATGCGCCACCACCTCTTTGTACTTTTCGATAAAGGTCTCTACCGTCCCGGTGCCCATCTCATTGATTCCCACCATGAGATAGATCTTGGAGAAGGAATTGTTCTGCAGCGCCTCCTCCACGGTGATCTTCTGCTTCTGTCCCGGCACATTGACAATGGCGGAGTCAAACAGCTTATACACCGTCAGCCCCGTGGACGCATAGAAAGTAGAAATCTCCTCCAGCTCCCCGTACTCGTACATTCCCACGGTCCGGGAATCTCCGATGAACACCGCGTCGGAAAAGTAATCGTCCTCCACCGTCACATATTCCGGCGGCCCCGGCTCCTCCGGCCGGCCTGCCCCGTCCGGATTTCCGCTGCCCTCCGGATTTCCAACCTCTCCGCTTCCTGTGCCGTCCCCGGGCTCACCTGTCCCGTCCGGGCTTCCGATTCCCTCCGGATTTCCAACCTCTCCGGTTCCGTCTCCCGGCTCACCTGTCCCGTCCGGGTTTCCGCTGCCCTCCGGATTCTCACTCTCTCCGTTTCCGGTTCCGTCCCCGGGCTCGCTTGTCCCGTCCGGGCTTCCGCTGCCCTCCGGATTCTCACTCTCTCCGTTTCCGGTTCCGTCCCCGGGCCCGCCTGTCCCGTCCGGGCTTCCGCTGCCGTTTTCCCGCTCATCCCCACGCCCTGTTACCTCCAGGTAAAGGGCCTTCGCCTGCTCCACCGTCCCGGCGTACACCTGCCAGTGATCCACATAATTCAAATATAAAAAGCCCACCGCTCCCATCAAAATAAAGTAGGCCCAATTCTTCCAGAATTTCAAAACCCATTCACCCCGTTAAAACTTAAAATACATAAAGGGATTCTGGCCCTCCACCTGCAGTCTCCACACACACAGCCAGAAAAGTCCCACCAGAAGGAGGGTTCCCAGAACACTGTCCTTCCACCTTATAAACAACTTTTTCAGCGCCGATGTGCATCCAAGTGCTCCCACCGCAAACAGATACCAGTAATTCTGCAGCGCCTTTGCCCAGTCGCCCGCGCTGACCCGGATCCCCTCCGACATGCCGAACATTCTGGTCAGATAGATCTGCAGCTGTGTTACATCAGTCACCGCAAAGCAGATCCACGTCACCGGGATCACCGCCCAGAGATACAGGTGGGGAATCGCACGGAACACGCCCTTTCTGAAAATCCGGTCGATCCCCAGCGCACAAAGCTGCCTCTCCAGCACAATAAACAGCCACAGCAGCATACCCCAGATCAGAAAATTGGCCGTGCCCCCGTGCCAGACTGCCGTCAGGGCCCAAACCACAAGGAGATTGCACACCGTGCGAAGCTCTCCCCTCCGGTTTCCCCCCAGCGGAATATAGACGTAACGGCGGAACCATCTGCCCAGCGTCATATGCCAGCGGCGATAAAAATCCCTGACGGAGCAGGCCATATAAGGCGTGCTGAAGTTTTCCGGAAGCTCGAAGCCCAGCATCCTACCCAGACCGATGGCCATCAGGGAATACCCGTAAAAGTCAAAATAAATCTTCAGAGAGTACGCCGCGGCAGCCAGCCACGCCAGCGGAGTGGAAATACTCTCAAACCCCGTGACCTGCACCTCACGCCACAAAAGCCCCAGCCGGTCCGCCAGCAGCACCTTTGCCGCCAGCCCCATGGTGAACACCTTCAGACCGTCCTGCAGCCCGGCCGCCGTAAATTTCCTGCCGTGAAGACTGCCCCGTACTTCCTCATAGCCCACAATGGGCCCGGACACCAGCTGCGGAAACATGGTGACATAAGTGGCAAGACACACAAAGGAGGTCTCCCGCCGCTGTTCTCCGGTGTACACATCTATCAGATAGGAGAGAATCTGGAAGGTATAAAAACTGATTCCCAGAGGGATCCCCTGTTCCCCGGCTCCTGCCTTAAAGAGAACCAGTATCCCCACATTTCCGGCCACAGCCGCCGCAAAAAGATACTTTCTCTTCCTGTCATATTCATTTTTCTTTTGTTTTTTTCCCTTTCCCTTCTGCCGTACACTCCTCCCGAGATTCAGTCCCAGGCCGTAATTTGCCAGTACGGATACCATCAGCAAAACCAGATATCCCGGCTCCCCCAACGCATAAAAAATAAGACTTCCAGTGAGAAGTACCGCATTTTTCATTCTGTCAGGAAATAACCGATATAGAATCAAAAAAGCCGGCAGAAACAGAAAAAGAAATTCTATACTGCTGAATATCAAGAATTATCACATCTTTCATTACATCTATATATCTATAGTAGCCCGCAGCCACTGTCGTGGCAACTTAAGATTTCTTAATTTTAACTTCCAAATTGTTACAAAAAAGTAGTAATTTTATAACAACTGCGGTATACTGAATGAGACCGATACCGCTGAAATGGAGAACAGCCTATGAAAGAACAGCTTTACACAATACCACTGAACGACGCCGTAAACGCAGGCGACGAGTGCCCCTTCTGCTTCATCGAACGAAGCGTCGAGCGGGATCTGCTTGATTTTGTTCTGGGAAGCAGCGCCTCCTACATGGAAGCCGACATCCGCGAGATGACGGACAAGGCAGGCTTCTGCCGCACTCACTTCCAGAAAATGTTCGACTACGGCAACACCCTGGGCAACGCCTGGATCTTAAAGACCCATTACCGCCGGATGATCGGAGAGATGAAAAAAGAATTCTCCGGCTTCCGCCCCGGCAAAAGCTCCCTGAAGGATAAATTCCGCAAGACCGCGGAAAGCGGCAATCCCATCGGTGTCTGGGTGCGGAAGAAGGAAGCCTCCTGCTATATCTGCGAGCAGTTCAAAGAGACCTACGAGCGGTACATGGATACCTTCTTCTACCTCTGGAAGCAGGATTCCGATTTTCGGGAAAAGATCAAAAAGAGCAGAGGCTTCTGTCTCTCTCATTTCGGTGACCTCTGTGATGCCTCCGACTCCAGGCTGAACGACCGGGAAAAGGAAGAATTCTACGGCTGCATGTTCCCTCTGATGGAACAGAACATGGAGCGCCTTTCCGAGGACGTCTCCTGGATGGTGGAAAAATTTGATTACCGCAACAAGGATGCCGACTGGAAAAATTCAAAGGATGCCATCCAGCGCGGCATGCAGAAGCTGAAGGGAGGTTACCCTGCCGACGGCCCCTATCGTCCCGGCAGGTGACGGGTCTGCAAAGCGTTTTCCCCGGAACCTGCAGTCCCCCGGCCCACACGGATATTCGGGCGCTTTGCAGATTGTCCGGCCTCACTCCGCCGGACGATACACAAGGCGCCTTGTCATGTCAATGTAATCACAGATATCCTGATAGAGCATTTCCGGCTGACAGGATGCGTTCTGAAAGCGCTCTGCCATCAGTCCCCTGATGGTAAAAGCCAGCATTCTCCGGAGCTTTTCTCCGTCCACATCCCCGGGCAGAAGACTATAGTCAATCCGGTCTTCCACCTCCTGATATGCCTCCTCCAGGGCTTCTCGCTTTTCCTCCACCGCAAGCAGCGCCTCGCTGACATCCTCGGACATGGCGCGGTCCAGAAACAACTGCATACAAGGGTATCCCCGCATGGCCTGCAGACGAGCCCGCTCCGTCTGCCTCATAATCTCAAACAGATCCTGTTCCTTCCTGTCTATGGTGGAGCGCAGCTCCAGTATGGTATATCTGACGCTGTAATCATATATAAAGCTGTATACGCCCAGCTTGCTCTCAAAGTAATGAAACAGAAGTCCCTTGCTGATGGACGCCTCCCTGACAATGTCGTCGGTACTGGCGTGACGGTAACCGTGCAGCGCAAACGTCTTCAGCGCCGCGTTAATCATTCTGTCCTGTTTCTCCTTTTTTAAGTCAAAAAACTTGCCGTTCATATCGCCCGCTCCGCTTTTCTCCAAAAAACCACAAAATCCATCTCTTTTCCGCAAAAACTGCTATTTCTACTTTACCACGGAATCCACCGTTCAACAACATAGAATATCTATAAATTTTTCGTAAACTTACAAGGATTCCCTTTTCAATTGGGCAGAATAGTATTAAAATAAAAATTGGTAGATAAATCCAACCGAAAGGAGCAATATATGGCAAAAAAATTTGGAAAAATCCTGCTTTTCACCGCCGCAGTCGGCACTGCAGCCGCTGCCGCTTACTATTATCTCCGGAAAAAAGACGCTGCAGGCAGCGCACCCGACGATGATGATTACGATGATTTCAGTGAGGATCTGGACGAGGATACCGGCCTGCCCCATGGCTATGTTCCCCTGACTCCCGCTGCAGCGAACGGGGAAGAACCCGAAGGCGCAGAGGGCTTCACTCCCTTAAAGGAGACGGTTGCCCAGGCCGCGGAGGAGACGGAGACCACTGTGGAAGAGTTTTTTGACGAAGAGGATCCCGCAGAGGAAGAGCCTGCCCCTTCCAATAACTGATCTGCCGCAAAAAATGCCCCGGGCAGCACAAGCGCCCCCGGGGCCTGAAAGGATGTCTCACATTCTTCTGCGGACAAGGTAAACTTTTCAGAGAGCTGTATCAGGCGGATGTTTCGCCGGATACAGCTCTTTTGATCCCTGTCTGAAAGCTCAGCCGGGCGCTTCCTGTCCGGAGCAGGGATACGCTTCCCCGGAATTTTCCTCCTCCGGGCACAGCCATGCCGCCTCCAGGCGCCGGATCCCGCTCTCGATCTCCTCACGGCTCAGGCCGCCAAAGCCCAGCAGCACGGTTCCGCCTCCTCCCGATCCGCAGACCTGCTTCTCCCGCATACTCTGGGTGAGCCCGTACACCCTGGCCCCCTTCTCCCACGCCCTGCGCACCAGCTCCTCCTCGGACACGTTTCCTCTGGCCGTCAGCAACAGATGCAGCCCGGCGTTTTCCCCCGAAACCGTAAACGCTCCCTGAAACCTTTTCAGCCTTTCCAGCAGCAGCTCATGCTTTGCCCGGTAAAGCTTCCGCATCCTGTTCAGGTGACGCTCAAAATAACCGTCCCTGATAAACTCGTTCAGAATGCTCTGGTCAATCCTGGAAACCGTACAGGAGTAAAAAAAGCAATCCTTCCTGTACTTTTTCAGCAGAGGCTCCGGCAGCACCATGAAGCTGACCCGGATGGCGGGGGCAATGGATTTGGAAAAGCTGCCCAGATAGATCACTCTTCCATGCTCGTCAGAGGCCTGCAGCGCCGGAACAGGCTTTCCGTGGTAGCGGAACTCACTGTCGTAGTCATCCTCTATCACATACCTGTCCGCCGAGCCGCAGGCCCACTTTAAAAGCTCCAGCCTCCTGCCGATGGGCATCACAACGCCGGAGGGAAACTGGTGGGAGGGCATGACATAGACCACGTCCACGTTCTCCTGCTCCAGCTGCTTCACCTTCATGCCGCACTCATCCATATCCACCGTCACAATCCGATAGTCAAAGGCCCGAAAAATCCGGTAAGATCTCAGGTAGGTAGGGTTCTCCATGGCCACGCTGACACCATGGCCAAGAATCTTTTCCAGAAGCATCAGCAAATAATCGTTCCCCGCCCCCACCACAATCTGCTCCGGCCTGCAGTTCACGCCCCGGGAAGCGTGGAGGTATCGGCTGATGGTGAGTCGCAGGGCGTAATCCCCCTGGGGCTCACCCCTGGAAAACAACCGGCTGTCGGCGTCGGTAAGCACTTTTTTCGAAAGCTTTTTCCACACACCGAAGGGAAATCCGGACATATCAATATCATAGGGAGAAAAATCACAGCCCGGAACAGAGACCGGAACCTCCGTCTCCGCCTCCTCTCGCTGCCCCTGGCTGCCCGCCCCAAAGTCCGGCTCCTCCAGACGGCACACAAAATATCCCCTGTATGGCCGGGCCTCGATGTATCCCTCGTCCGTAAGCTGACCATAGGCCAGATCCACCGTACTTCTGGCCACCTGGAGAGATTCCGCCAGAGAACGCGTGGAGGGAAGCCTCTCGCCCTCGAGAAGCTTCCCATCCCTGATTTCTCTCTTAATATGTTCATAAATCTGCACATACAGGCAGACGTCGCTGCCCGGCCGAAGCCGGATCGTCATGTCGTACATCACTCTCTCCCGACGCCGCGCCGCAAAATCCCCGCGAAAAAAGGCTCTCCTGAACGTTTCCTCAACGCCCCGCCTTCTTCATCTCTGCAATGATATGTTCCTTCAGATCCCTGGCCTTATCCTTGGTGCGGGCATTGGCCGTGGGAGAAGTCAGTATGCTGGAGACCAGCCGGCTTGCAACGTCATATTTTTTGTAGCGGGCCGACAGCACGGCCAGCAGATAATCAATGGTCACTTCATCCATGCCGCACATGGGAAAGCTTTCCGACTTTCTCGCCTCTATAAAACCCTTGTAGGCGTTCTGAAGATACTCATCCTCCTGCTTCGCCAGCTCTGCAATCAGCTGCGCGTTTTCCTTTTCGTTCTCCTGAAGGCTTTCCTTCCAGCCCCGCACCAACCAGCCGCTCTTCAGGCAGATATATGCCTTCTCGCTGGCCTTTGACTTCTTTACCACGGCGTTGGCCAGCGCCAGCTTATATCTCTCAAAGGCATGCTCGTAAGTGTAGGTTTCCCCTTCGAAGGGTTTGACCTTTACACCGTTGCAGATCTTTTCTCTAATCAGCTTGATCTGAGGAGCGGTAAGCGTGGAAAAGTATCTGCTCAGGGCTGAGTACCCGCAGCTGCTGCACAGCTCCACATCGTACTTCACCGCGTCGATCCCTTCGTATTTGGCCCGCAGATCCATGTCCGTACCGATCAGCTTCGCCTTTCCCGTCTTCATGATCTTCGCTGAAAAATCCTTCCCGCAGACAGGACAGCTGAAAACCTTGTCATAGATGAGATCCTTCTCCTCTATTTTAGGGGGCGCAGCAGCGGCCGCAGCCTTCTCCTTCGTCTCCTCTTCCTCGTAGATATCCATTCCCTCAAGACCGGCCAGGCCCAGATTTCCAAGTCCAGATAACAATCCCATGACTTCTCTCCCTTCTTAATATTACGGTTTATCTTCCTCCCTTACTTCGGCAGTACAAAGGAACTCTTCAGCGATACAATGCGGTCGAACACAAGTCTGTCCGATGTGGAATCCTTTGCATCCACACAGAAAAAGCCCTGTCTCACAAACTGGAACCTGTCATAGGCCGATGCCCCCGCAAAAGCAGGCTCCAGAAAGGCGTTCTTCACAACCAGCGACTGAGGGTTCAGATAGAGCTCTCCCTCCTCGTTGTAGATGGCGCCCTTCTCGTCTGCAGCCGCCTCGTCGATCAGGTTTTCATAAAGCCTTACCTCCGCGGGTATGGCTGTCCCGGCAGCCACCCAGTGAATGGTTCCCTTCACCTTTCTTCCGTCGGGGCTGTTGCCTCCCCTGGAGGCGGGGTCATAGGTACAGTGCACTTCCGTCACAACGCCGTTTTCATCCTTGACGCAGCCTGTACAGGTCACAAAATAAGCGTTCATGAGGCGAACCTCATTCCCGGGAAACATCCGGAAATATTTTTTCGGAGGCTCTTCCATGAAGTCCTCCCGCTCGATATAAAGCTCTCTGCCAAAGGGAATCTCCCTGCTGCCCAGCGCCTCGTTCTCCGGGTTGTTCCCCCCGGTAAGCAGCTCCGTCTGCCCCTCCGGATAATTGTCGATAATCAGCTTCACCGGATCCAGCACCGCCATATAGCGGGGCGCCTGTACTTTCAAATCCTCTCTGATACAGTATTCCAGCGCCGCGTAATCCGCCACGGACTGCGCCTTGGAAACACCGCACATCTCCACGAATTTCCGGATGGACTCCGGTGTAAAGCCCCTGCGCCTCAAGGCCGCAATGGATACCAGCCTGGGATCATCCCAGCCGTCCACAATGCCGTCCTGCACCAGCTTCTTGATATAACGCTTTCCCGTGACCACATTCTTCAGATACATTTTGGCCTGCTCGATCTGCTTCGGCGGATGAGGGTACTCCAGCTCCCTTACCACCCAGTCATACAGCGGCCTGTGATCCTCAAACTCCAGGGTGCAGACAGAATGCGTGATTCCCTCGATGGCATCCTCTATGGGATGGGCAAAATCGTACATCGGGTAAATGCACCATTGATCTCCCGTGTTGTGGTGGTTCATATGCGCCACACGGTAAATGACAGGATCCCGCATATTGATGTTGGGAGAAGCCATGTCGATGC
This sequence comes from uncultured Acetatifactor sp., assembly GCA_910586835.1. Taxonomy (GTDB): domain Bacteria; phylum Bacillota; class Clostridia; order Lachnospirales; family Lachnospiraceae; genus Acetatifactor. The sequence continues at coordinate 27,352 of CAJUJU010000024.1, read as the reverse complement.
GGGCCCGAAGCACCTTCTCCCCGTCCCCGTATCTGCCCTCTTTCATCTCCTCAAAGAGCCTCAGATTCTCCTCCACAGTCCTGCTGCTGTAAGGATCCTCCCTGCCCGGCTCCGTAAAGCTTCCTCTGTACTCCCTGATCTGTTCGGCGGAAAGGTCGGACACATAGGCCTTCCCCTTCCGGATCAGCTTCACCGCAGCCTCATACATCTGACCGAAGTAATCGGAGGCAAAAAACAGCCTGTCCTCCCAGTCTGCCCCCAGCCATGCCACATCCTCCTTGATGGACTCCACAAATTCAATATCTTCCTTGGTGGGGTTGGTATCGTCGAACCGCATGTTGAACTTTCCGCCGTACTCCTGCGCCAGCCCGTAATTCGTCAGAATTGCCTTGGCATGCCCGATATGAAGATATCCGTTCGGCTCCGGAGGGAAACGTGTATGCACGGTGTCGTACACTCCCTCCGCCAGATCCTTATCGATAATTGTCTGGATAAAGTTTCTTGACTCTGTCTCACTCATTTGATCGTTCCTTGCCTTTCCAAGCCTCAGACTTTACATACACGGTTTTATGATAGCACAGGTGCCCCGCCGTTCGCAAGCAATTATTCCGCCTCGCAGTAGCTCACGTCAAAAATATCCCGCTCCACCACAAAAATATCGTCCGGATTGTCACAGCGAACCGCCAGATAATCTCCCGGCCTTCCCGTCATATACCGGTTCTTGTCCCGCAGGGTAAATACCTTCACACCCTTTTCCAGCGGCCGCGCATAGATGGAAATCTCACCCGCCGCAATACAGCCGTGGGCGTAATCCGTCAGCGTGATATCCCGTCCGCTCATCCGGTTCTTGATGACGGGGGCATACTCCGCCCTGTACAGATATTCCTCTTCCTTCGCACTGTCTCTCAGCGGGACATACGCCCTCTCAAAATCCTCCCGACGGCATGTGTACACCTCTCCCTTATGTCCCAGCATGACATAAAGCCCCCCGTCCACCGTCAGATCCACATCCCCCTCCAGGGTGCGGATGGTGACGGGAGTGCCCTCCGGAAAGATTTCATCCGTCTTCACATAAGCCAAGGGAATCCTGCGCCTCACATACTTTTTCATGGCGTCCGGCTCCGTCTTCCCGCTGCCCGCGTAGATAATTTCAAAGCTGTCGAAATACTGGGTCATCCGATTGTTGAAATATCCCTCCGAGTGAAGGGTAGGATATTTCTCCTCGTACAGCCGCAGACTGATGAAGCCGCCGGCCTTCTCATAATGTCCGCCGCCGGAACCGATTCCCTCCGCCAGAAAGGCCGCAAGCTCGCTGGCATTCACCTCCCGGACACAGCTGCGCACCGAAAACTTGTATCCGTCGTTCACCTCGTTGAACACGGCACAGGTTTTGATGGCGTCCACCTGAAGCAGAAAGTCGCTGATCAGACCCAGGATATTGGGATCACAGGGCTGCGCCTTGATGACCGCAAACTCATAATCGTCGTTATAGCTGTAGCGGATCATGGCGATCCCGGCGATCTCCAGCTCCCGCAGAGAAAGGTTGGAATTACGGAACAGGGTAATCAGACTCTTATCCACCGGCACCGCCTCTCTCATATCCATATCCAGCGGATTGTACACCTCGGAAAACTGGTTGGTGTCCGTGTAAAGCCCGTAGTACAGGGCCGTGCCCAGCCGTTCGTCCCGCTCTGTCTCATAGCCCTCCTCCCGCAGCAGCTTCCACACCAGCGTGGCGCAGCTGCCCAGGTTGGGATTGATGACGCTCAAGGGAATCGCCTGCTTCTCCAGCTGATGATGGTCGATGATGGCCACGTTGTCCGCATACAGTCCCGTCACATTGCCGGAGCCGTACTGACAGTCCACCGTGACCAGAAGTCCGTCCACCCGCACTGCCTCGTCTCCCTCCACGCCTATGTACTCTATGGGAAGCTCCAGCTTTTCCACCATCAGCCGCAGATTGGACTTCTGTATCCTGTTTCTGCCGCTGTATACCAGCCGAACCTCCTTCCCCCTGCTCTGAAAATAACAGTAAAGCCCATACCCGGACGCAATTGTATCCGCGTCCGGGTTGTCATGGCACTGAACAGTCACTTTGTCATAGATTTCAAGATCCGAAAGTCTCATGGGACACCCTCTCTCTGCGCTCTCCGCAGGCTGTTTCCTTCTTAATGATGGAACAATCTGATTCCGGTAAATGCCATCACCATTTTATACTTGTCACAGCAGTCGATCACCGCGTCGTCCCGGACGGAGCCGCCGGGCTGGGCGATATACTTCACGCCGCTTTTATGCGCCCGCTCGATATTGTCGGAGAAAGGGAAAAAGGCATCGGATCCCAGAGTCACATCCTGCATCTGATCCAGCCAGGCTCTCTTTTCCTCCCGGGTAAACACTGTGGGCCTGGTGCGGAAGATCTTCTCCCACGCGCCGTCCGCCAGCACATCCATGTACTCGTCTCCCATGTAAACGTCGATGGCGTTGTCCCTGTCGGCTCTTCCCAGGCTCTCCAGAAACTCCAGCCCCATGACCTGGGGAGACTGCCGCAGAAACCAGTTGTCCGCCTTCTGTCCCGCCAGCCGGGTACAGTGGATGCGGGACTGCTGGCCTGCACCGATGCCGATGGCCTGGCCTCCCTTCACATAGCACACGGAGTTGGACTGGGTGTATTTCAAGGTAATCAGCGCAATCTTCATATCCATCAGCGCGCTCTCGGGAAGCTCCCGGTTGGCGGTGACAATGTTGGAGAGCAGGTCGCCGTCAACATCCAGCTCGTTCCTCCCCTGCTCGAAGGTGATGCCGTACACCTGCTTTTTCTCCACGGGAGCGGGCACATAGGAAGGGTCTATCTGAATCACATTGTAGCCCCCCTTCTTCTTGGCCTTCAGCAGGGCAAGGGCCTCCTCCGTATAACCCGGAGCAATGACTCCGTCGGATACCTCCCGCTTGATGAGTCTGGCGGTGTCCGCGTCACACACATCCGAGAGCGCAATGAAATCCCCGAAGGAAGACATTCTGTCCGCCCCTCTTGCCCTTGCGTATGCGCACGCCAGAGGGGAGAGCTGACCCAGATCCTCCACCCAGTATATCTTGGCCAGGGTCTCGTCCAGCGGCAGACCCACCGCCGCCCCCGCCGGGGACACATGCTTGAAGGAGGTTGCCGCGGGAAGCCCCGTGGCCTCCTTCAGCTCCTTCACCAGCTGCCAGCCGTTGAAGGCATCCAGAAAGTTGATATATCCGGGCTTCCCGTTCAGCACCGTCACCGGCAGCTCGCTGCCATCCTCCATATAAATTCTGGAAGGCTTCTGATTGGGGTTACAGCCGTATTTCAGTTCCATTTCATTCATGACACTGTTCCTTTCCTATTTTTTAATCTGTTTATGTTTTAATCTGTTTATGACTCTTCAGCCACGGATCTTTCTTTATCTGATCTTGATTCTCTGATCCTTGTTCATTGATTTTTATTGACAATTCTGGTCTCACAGGTTCCCGTCTCCAGGTGGATGTAACGCACGAACAGGGATACCTTATTCTCCGGATTCAGGCTGTCCCACACAGTCTGCGTAAAGCGGTCGATCTCTCCCTCCAGTTTAACTATCTTCGGCTCCCCCTGAAAGCTGGGCAGCGGATTTCCGTCGTGCATGTAGGTGTGGATAAAACGTCCCTCTCCCTGCCTGGGCTTATCGTAGGTGTAGGTATATCTGCAGCAGCAGGAGGGATCCCCCTGGTCGCTCTTCAAAATTGACATGGCATAGTCAAACCCTCCGTCCTCCACATGCAGAAGGCCGGAAATCCGGGGCGTATAGTTGGGGCCGTCCGGCTCAAATTCACGGCTCCGCAAGGACTGCTCAAAGGTCATCCCTGCCTTCAGCCCGTCATAAATCGTGTCGGTCTGGTCTCCGTTTGTGACGATTGTCTCCTTTCCCAGCACACGCACGGGAGCATAGATAATCAGGCTGGGATCCTCCAGCTTCGAGGGATCAAAGGCCTGGGTGCGGATACCCTCCCCCTCCGTCACAAAGACACGGTTTCTGCTGTTGGAGCTCCTGCCCATGATAAAATAGGCGGTGACAGCGTACTTTCCGTCCTCCGAGCGTCCGATGACGATACCTCTTCCGGGATATTCGTTGTTTTTCAGTTCCTGATCCAGTTGCAGCATCCTGCTTCCTCCTTTTCTTATGAACAGAGAGTAGGGTCGTGCAAGCGCGGCTCTTCCTGCACTTCGCTTCTGACTCTGCTTATTCGCGCACGCTCCGCTTCGCCTCGCTGTCGCGGCGTTCGTCAATTGCCCGTGCAAGCACGGCACTTTCCTCTCTGCTCGCGCAAAAAACCACCTGAGCATCACATGTCAAGTGGTGCCCAGGCGGTCGGCATATTCCTCGCCGCACTCCCCGTAGGTACGCTCCCACTTCCGCCAGTCATGCAGCCAATAATGCTATATTACTCTTTTTTTAGTGAAAATGCAAGAGCGGTGCAATACTTTTCCTCGAACTCTTCCAGCTTCATGGGGCGGTCAAAAAAATACCCTTGAATATACCGCACCTTCATGTCCCGCACCACCTGATACTGCGCTTTTGTCTCGATCCCCTCCACGCAGATATTGCCTCCCAGCGTCTCCGCCAGCTCGGCCACCATCTTTACAAAGCTCTGGGAATAAGCGTCCTTCGCAAGCTCCTTTACAAAGCTCTGATCCACCTTGATCAGATCGAAGGGAATTTCCCGGATATGGCTCAGGGAGGAATAGCCCGTCCCGAAATCATCCAGGGCGATCTTTACCCCCAGGGACTTGATGCGGTTCAAAATCTCCTTCATGCGATCCATATCGTTGATGGCAAGGCTCTCCGTCACCTCCAGGGTGAGATTCCTGGGCTCCAGCCCCGTCTCCTCCAGGGTTCGATCCACAATCTCCACCATGTCCGTCTGTAAAAGCTGCACCACGGAGAGATTGACGTTCACCTTGTAGTCAAAGCCCGCCTCGTTCCACTTCCGGCATCGGCCGCAGGCCTCCCTGAGCACATAGTTCCCGATGGGGTTGATCAGTCCCAGATATTCCGCCAGCGGGATAAACTCCGCAGGGGGAATGAACCCCAGATTTGCGCTGTTCCAGCGGATCAGCGCCTCGGCTCCCGCACACCTTCCGCCGTCTGCAACGTCTATGATGGGCTGATAGTACACTTCAAACTCATTGTATCCGCTCCGGGTGGCGTCCCGCATGTTCTTTTCCATATCCAGCCGTCTTCCCGAGAAGGAGCTGATACCCGGGTCATATTTGGCCACACGGTTTTTTCCGCTCTTTTTTGCCTCGTACATGGCAATATCGGCCTTTTTGATCAGCTCGGCCACGGACTCCCCAAAATCGGGAAAGGTCACAATCCCCATGCTCATGGTACAGTAGTAATCCGCGTTCTTCAGAAACCAGGGTTTGGCAAAAATCTCCTGAATACACTCCACAATCTCTTCCGCCCGGAAATACTGATCCGGCCTGATCACAATGACGAACTCGTCGCCGCCCATGCGGTAACAGGTTTCCTCAATGCCCCGGATCCGCTGGAGCGAATGAGAGATGGCCTTCAGCAGCGCGTCCCCATACTGATGCCCCAGGCCGTCGTTGATATGCTTGAAATCATCCAGATCCAGAAACAGCAGCGCTCCCTTGGAATCCGTCTTCTTCGCCCGGTCGATCTGCCTGGCAAGATCCCTTTCACAGCACATCCGGTTGTATAGTCCCGTCAGGAAATCCGTGTGGGCCTGCTGCTCGATCTTCCGCTGATACAGCTTTTTGTCCGTGATATCATACAGGGAATAGAGTATGGCGGACTTCCCGTCCACCCAGGAAATCTCCTTGGAAAGCAAGTCATACCAGCGCTCCCGCTCCATGTGATAGATCTCGAAAATGCCCGTCTCCTGCCCGGCCCGAACCCCTGCGTCCAGAAGCTCCGAAAAAGTATTTTCCTGCAGTTCCCTGGCAAAGGTGTTCTGCAGGTTCCGGTTGGCAAACAGCTTCTTTCCCGTGTTCTTGTCCTGCACATAGACTCCGCAGCCCACATTGTCCAGGATCGCCTCCAGCGCCTCATAGGAGCTGTCGATGGAGCGCTTCTGAATACGCCTTGTGAGAATGCTCTGCAGCAGCTTCACCGCATCTGCGGTAAACTTGATCTCCCGCATACTCCAGTTATGCTTTTCCCATCTGTAATTGAGAGCAACCACTGTGGCCTCGCCGTTTTCATGGCGCAGAATCGGAAAAACCATCATGGCCTGAACGCCGATGGCGCGGATTTCCTCCTGAAACTCGCTCTCCGGAGCATCCGCCGAATAGACAATCGGCTTGTCCGTGGGCAGAAAGGGATCCATCTTCAGATTTCTGGTTTTGTCAAAGAAGGAAACCACCCCCGGCCTAAGCCACTGAGACACCACATCCATGGTGTCCTTCTCCGGATTTATGTAAAAGATCACCGCCGTATCCACGCCGATATGACGGGCAAGCACTTCAAGCCAGTTATCCATCACTGACTCTATTCTGTCGTCGCTGTCGAGAAGCTCCACAATCTTTCTGGTAGCCTCCAGAGCCTGCAGCGTGCCGCTCATCTCCTGCTGGGCAAAGCGGGTTCCGGGGCTCCTGCTTCCGATGCGGGAGGTTTTATAGGTAAAGAGAATCCTGCTCAATGTTCTCAGCAGATCCAGAGCCCGCAGAAAATGGTCTTCCTCCTGGCCGTCGAAGGAAAAGGCCACCCAGTAAAATACCGTCCTGCCCTCCGCGCGCACGGCGATAGCCGCGACCCGGTCTCCCATGTCGTTTAAGCTCTCCGCCGCCTGTTCTTCCAGGGCGCCCTCTTCCACCCGCTCAAAGGCGGCCCTGACCGGGGCTGATGCCCCGTATGCCCGAGCCTTTGCCAGATGCAGCTCTGTTCCGCCCTCCGCAGCCAGTCTTCCCTCGCCGTCAAGGCAAAAAACGCACACCTCCGTCACCCGGCAAAATTCCTCCAGAAGGCACTGTAATTCTTCCTGATCTATCCACCCCAGAGAGCCCTTCATCCGCACAGCCAGTCCTCCGTCCCGCCCAATGTTGTTTTACTCGTCCACGCTGTAATTCGGTGCTTCCTTTGTAATATGAATATCGTGGGGATGACTTTCCTTTAAGGATGCAGCGGATATCTTTACAAATCTTCCCGTCTGCTTCAGCTCCTCAATGCTGTTGGCCCCGCAGTATCCCATGCCTGAGCGCAATCCGCCCAGCAGTTGGAATACGGTGTCTTCCACATCGCCCTTGTATGCCACGCGGCCCTCCACGCCCTCGGGCACCAGTTTTCTGGCATTCTCCTGGAAATAGCGATCCTTGCTGCCGTTCTCCATGGCCGCAATGGATCCCATACCGCGGTACACCTTGTATTTTCTGCCCTGGAACAGCTCGTAGTCCCCGGGGCTCTCCTCGCAGCCCGCAAACATGCTGCCCATCATACAGACGTTTCCGCCTGCGGCAATCGCCTTCGTGATATCGCCGGAGTACTTGATTCCGCCGTCTGCAATAATTGGAATGCCATACTCCTTCGCAACGTTGTAGCAGTCCATGATGGCGGTAATCTGAGGCACGCCAATGCCCGCAACCACACGGGTGGTACAGATGGATCCGGGGCCGATGCCCACCTTGACAGCGTCCGCGCCCGCCTCGATCAGAGCCCTTGTGCCCTCTCCCGTGGCCACGTTTCCTGCAATCACCTGAACCTCGGGATATTTTTCCTTAATCATTTTCAGACAGTTCAGCACGTTCTGAGAGTGTCCGTGAGCGCTGTCGAGAACGATCACGTCCACCTTCGCATCCACCAGTGCCGCCACACGATCCAGCACATTGGCAGTAATGCCCACGCCTGCGCCGCAGAGCAGTCTTCCCTGCTCGTCCTTCGCCGCCAGCGGGTATTTGATGGTCTTCTCAATATCTTTGATGGTGATAAGTCCCTTCAGATTAAAATCCTTATCTACAATGGGAAGCTTTTCCTTCCTTGCGGCGGCAAGAATCTTTTTCGCCTCCTCCAGGGTGATCCCCTCCTGCGCGGTGATCAGCCCCTCGCTGGTCATGGACTCTTTGATTTTCTTTGAGAAATCTGTCTCGAATTTCAGATCCCGGTTGGTGATGATGCCCACCAGCTTACGTCCCTCTGTGATGGGAACTCCGGAAATACGGAATTTTCCCATCAGGGCGTCCGCATCCGCCAGTGTATGCTCGGGAGTCAGAGAAAATGGATCGGTGATCACACCGTTTTCAGAACGCTTTACCTTGTCAACCTCTTCTGCCTGTGCCTCAATGGACATGTTTTTGTGGATGATGCCGATACCGCCCTGTCTGGCCATGGCGATAGCCATGCGGTGCTCCGTCACGGTATCCATCCCTGCGCTCATCATAGGAATGTTCAGTCTGATCTTCTTTGTCAGCCAGGTAGAAATATCCACCTGATTAGGTACTACCTGCGAATACGCCGGCACCAGCAGCACATCGTCAAACGTAATGCCTTCACCGATAATCTGTCCCATTTTCAATCCTCCTGTGTTTAATATGTATATGTGGAAAGTTATAGAGTTCTTAACCCCGGTCACAAAGGATTCCGGGGTTAATTTCATACGAGTTTATCAGACAACAGACATAAAGTCAACGAAAAAAATCAGTCGCTGAAAATTTTTCTGGGAGCCGCATTTTTCATCACCTTAATCATTTCCGGCGAAGGGCTTAAAAGCAGCTTCTCACCGCCCTCATAAAACATGGCATAGCGCAGATCCGGCTTGTCCTCATAGCCGATGCTGTAATCCTTTACCTTCACATTGCGGTTCTTGAAATTATCCAGGTGATAGCTCTTCACCGGCGCAAGAATCTCCATCCGATCCAGCTGGTAAACCGCCACTCTCTTTCTTCTGGTCTTTGCCATGACCTTGTCGATGGTCAGCTCCCGATCCAGATAGAGATACTCATATTCCAGATCCGTGAACATATTTACAAAGTAAGCGCCCACGCCTGCCGCCACGGCCAGCAGAAAGAAAAGGATATTAAAGGTCAGCATCATGAGAAGCCCCATGACCGCCGCCAGCACGATCAGAAAGATTTTCAGGAATTTTCCTCCCGCGGAAGCCTTTGCTTTCACAAGACACTCCACATAAGCGTCGCTCATATTTCTACCTCCTTGGTGTTCAAACGAATATGTATTTATGATATCTCAACTTCTCATAAGTTGCAAGAGAAGCTTTCCAATTCTGACACTTTTTATCCTTTTTTTAGATTCTGTACAGACACGCTTCATTGACAAGGCGCCGAAAGGCTCGTATAGTAAGGATATCACATACGAGAAAGGTGGAAAAGCCATGCCTGTAATGGATGAATTCAAAAAAGAACGGGAAGCCATGAAAAACGGCACTCCGAAACAGAAGCTGGCCTACTTCTGGGACTACTACAAATGGCACGTCATCATCAGCGTCATTGTGCTGGTCACAGCAGTCTCCTTCATCTACCAGGCCGTAACCCGAAAGAGCGTGGCTCTCTATGCCCTGCTGCTGAACGCGGCGGAATACAACTTCATGGAGGACAACTCCAAAAACACCGCCGCCTTTGCGGAATACGCGGACATAGACGAAAACAAATTTGATATCATGTACGACACCTCCGTCCAGCTGGGAACCGTAGACGATTATACCTCCGCGCAGAAGCTGATGGTCTACATCGCGGCGGCGGAGCTGGACGTTATGGTTTCCGACTCGGACTCCCTGACAAAATATGCCTATCAGGGAAATTTTCATGACCTGAGACAGATTCTCACGGAGGAACAGCTGTCCGCATATCAGGATTTCTTCTATTATATTGACGGCGCCGTCGTTGACGAAATCTCCGCCGCCAGCAAGGGCGGCAATTATGATTTCGTCCCGGAATACGCCGATCCCCGCAGGCCGGAGGACATGGAAAATCCCGTTCCCGCAGGCCTCTTTCTCCAGGAGAACAGCCCTCTGCTGCAGGATTATTCTTTCCGCAATGACCAGGTGGTGGTCAGCGTGCTGATTAACACCGAACGGCCCGAACAGGCTCTGAACTTCGTGGACTTCCTGATGCAGGGCGAATAAACATTTTCCTCTTCGAGGCACTTTCAGTCACGGCGTAGTTTCTAATAAAATAAAACGGGCAGCGGGCAGGCCCGCTGTAAAGAATGCATCCGATTCTTTACAGCAGCTCCTTCAACAGCCTGCCTGCTGCCGCCGGGTCTGCCTTTCCCTTCATGGCCTTCATGGTTTGCCCCACCAGAAAGCCCAGCGCTCTCTCCTTACCGCCCAGGTAGTCCTCCACGGACTGCGGATTGGCGGCGATAACCTGCTCCACTGTCACGCGCAGGGCGTTTTCATCGCTGACCATGCCGAGTCCCTTTTCTTTCACATAAGCCTCCGGATCCACATCCTCTTCAAACATGGCCTCAAACACCTGCTTGGCTGCATTGGAGTTGATCGCCCGGCTCTCGGACAGGGCGATGAGCGCCGCCAGATGCTCCGGCGAAAAGCGGATTTCCTCCGGATCCAGTTCCTTTTCCTTTAAAAGCCGCAGCGTCTCTCCCATGAGCCAGTTGGATACCTTCTTAGGCTGTGCACCCAACTCCACCGTAGCCTCAAAGAGATCCGCCAGATGCTTGGAGCCCGTTATGATCTGAATATCATAGTCCGGAATCTCAAACTGTTCCCGATACCTTTTTCTTTTCTCTGAAGGCAGCTCCGGCTGTCTGCTTTTTATCTCCTCCAAAAATTCCTCGCTGATACACACCGGCGTCAGATCCGGATCCGGAAAATAGCGGTAATCCTGGGCGTCTTCCTTGGATCGCATGGAATAGGAGACCTCCTTCGCCTCATCCCAGCGGCGAGTTTCCTGAACCACCTTCTCTCCTGCCTCAAGCAAGTCAATCTGGCGCTCCCTCTCTCCCTCTATCGCCCGGGTAATGGAGCGGAAGGAGTTCAGGTTTTTCATCTCCGTGCGGGTTCCGAATTCCGCCGTTCCCGCCTCTCTGACAGAGAGATTGACATCCGCGCGCATGGAGCCCTCCTGGAGTTTGCAGTCGCTGGCCCCCAGATACTGAATAATCAGACGCAGCTTCTCCAGATAGGCAATCACTTCCTCCGCGCTGCGCATATCCGGCTCCGACACAATTTCGATCAAAGGCACGCCGGAGCGGTTGTAATCCACCAGCGTACAGCCCTGCCACTCGTCATGAAGCAGCTTTCCCGCATCCTCCTCCATGTGAATCTCGTGTATGCCCACTCTCTTACCGCCGTCCCCGGTCTCGATTTCCACATAGCCATTGCGGCAGACAGGAAGATAAAGCTGGGAGATCTGATAGTTCTGCGGGTTGTCGGGATAAAAATAGTTTTTCCGGTCAAATCTGCAATACCTGGTAATCCGGCAGTTGGTGGCAAGCCCCACCGCCACGGCGTGCTCCAGCACTTTCCTGTTCAGCACGGGAAGTGCCCCCGGCATACCGGTACAGACAGGACAGGTATGAGAATTGGGTCTGCCGCCGAAGGCCGTGGAACAGCCGCAGAAAATTTTCGTACGCGTGGCAAGCTCCACATGAACCTCCAGCCCGATGACTGTCTCATATTCTTTCCTCATGCTCATCCCTCCCTGCTCTGTTCAAAGGTATACGCCGCCTGCAGCAGCTTCTTTTCGGCAAAACAGTCTCCGATCAGCTGCAGTCCTATGGGCAAGCCCCTGCTGTCCGTACCGCAGGGCAGGCTGATGCCCGGCAATCCCGCCAGATTTACGGAAATGGTATAGATATCTCCCAGATACATCCTAAGTGAATCCGTCAGGCTCTCGCCCAGCCTGGGAGCCGTAGTCGGCGCCACCGGCCCCAGGACACAGTCATACCTTGCAAAGGCACTGTCAAACGCTTTCTTAATCAATGCTTTCACCTTCAGCGCCTTCAGATAATAGGCGTCATAGTAGCCGGAGCTTAAGACAAAGCTTCCCAGCATGATACGCCGCTTTACCTCGGGCCCGAAGCCTTCGGACCGGCTCCTTCTGTACATCTGATGAAGTCCCTCCGCATCCTTCGCCCGATATCCGTATTTGACACCGTCAAAGCGCTCCAGATTGGAGCTGGCCTCCGCGGCTGCAATAGTATAATAGGCCGGAATGGCATACTCCACCAGACTCAAATCAAACTCCTCCACCACGGCTCCGCAGATTCTCAGTTCTTCCGCGGCGAATCGCACGGCAGCGGCCACTTCTTCCTCCAGCCCTTCCCCAAAATAATCCCGGGGAATGCCGATCCGCATCCCCTCCACGTCTCTCTTCAGGGCCGCGGTAAAATCCACATCCTGCCTGCAAAGAGAAGTGGAATCCTTCTCATCGTGGGCAGCGATCAGTTCCAGTACGGCGGCACAGTCCTCCACCGTCTTTCCCAACGGCCCGATCTGATCCAGGGACGAACCGTAAGCCACCAGCCCGTACCTGGAAACCGTTCCATAGGTGGGCTTCATGCCCACCACGCCGCAGTGGGATGCCGGCTGCCGGATGGAACCGCCCGTATCCGAACCCAGCGCAAAGAAGCATTCCCCCGCCGCCACCGCCGCCGCGGAACCGCCGGAGGAGCCCCCCGGCACATGCCGGGGATTGTGCGGATTTCTCGTAACTCCGAAGGCCGAGGTCTCCGTGGTAGAACCCATGGCAAACTCATCCATGTTTGTTTTCCCGACCAAAATCACCCCGGCCTGCTCCAGCCTTCGCACCGCCTCACAGGTATACCCCGGGACAAATCCCTCCAGCATCCGGGAAGCGCAGGTAGTGGGAATCCCTTCCGTACACATGTTGTCCTTCACCGCCGCAGGAACTCCGGCCAGAGGGCCGGTAAGCTCTCCGGATTCTATTTTCCCCTGCACCTGTGCCGCCTGCTCCAGCGCGCGCTCCCTTGCCACGGTAATATAACAGTTATACTGTTCTTCCGTTTTCTCTATCTGCTCCAGCACTGCCTCCGTGGCCTCCACCGCCGTGGTGCGGCCCTCCCGGATGGCCCTGCCCAGCTCCACTGCGCTCAGCTGCAGGATCTGCGTTTTTTCCATTTCTGACCTCCTGTCTCTCGCTTTTATTCTGCCTTTTTAACCGGCTTTTTCGAACCGGTTCCGTCAATTTCCCTTTCGCTCTCCAGCCAGGCGCCTTCCGCACGGCTTCCGGTTTGCAGACCGCTTTTCTTTCGCCGGACTTCCGCTTACCCGACCTGCTTTTCTTCTGCTCGGACTCCGCCTGTCCGGTCCGCTTTTTCCAACCGGCCTCCACTTACCCGAGCCACTTTTCTCCTTCCCGGACTCCGCCTGTCCGAAGGTTCTTCCTCTTATATTTCTCCCGCTCTAAAACGTGCGCGGCACCACAAACATGCCGTCCCTCTGTTCCGGTGCATTCCGCAGAATCTCCTCGCTGTCATCCCCGTTGGCAACTATATCCTCCCGGAATACATTACTTTCCGGAAAAAGATGCGGCATGGGCTCCACCCCTTCGGTATCCAGCTCCTTCAGCTTATCAATATACTCCAGCATCCGCCCCATGTCTCTCCCTGCCGCTTCCTTTTCCTCCCGGGAAAGCTCCAGCTTAGCCAGCATACCCACATATTCTATCGTCTCATTGCTTATTCTGTCAGCCATTTTTACTCCTGTCCGCGCCCCATTGCGCTCTCAAATCCAAACAGCAGGAACTTCGACACACAGCTTCAGTCCCGCACTCTGATATGCACCTCCCGCAGCTGCTGCTCCGTAACTTCTCCCGGCGCGTCGCACATCAGATCCTGCGCCGAACCGCTCATGGGAAAAGCAATGACTTCACGAATGTTGTCCTCTCCCTTCAGAAGCATCAGCATACGGTCTATACCCGGTGCCATTCCCGCATGGGGCGGCGCGCCAAACTGAAATGCCTGATAAAGCGCTCCGAATTTCGTCCTCAACACATCCTCATCATACCCTGCCAGCGCAAACGCTTTCGTCATAATTTCCCTGTCATGGTTCCGCACCGCTCCGGAAGACAGCTCCACGCCGTTGCAGACAATATCATATTGAAAGGCAAGAACCTCCAGCGGATCCTTTGTCTCCAACGCCTCCAGCCCTCCCTGCGGCATGGAAAAGGGGTTGTGGGTAAAACACAGCTGCTTTGTCTCCGGATCCCGTTCATACATAGGAAAATCGTTCACATAACAGAACCGGAAAGCATTTTTCTCTGTCAGCCCCAGCTTATCCCCCAGCTCATCCCGAAGCTTTCCCGCATAATAACACGCCTTGTCTTCTTTATCTGCCACAAAAAAGATCGTGTCCCCCGGCTCCAGCCCCGCCAATCTGTGCAGCTCTTCCTTCAACTCTTCCGGAATGAATTTGTCAATGGGGCCCTTACAGGACAGATCCTCTGTCACCTCCAGATAACCCAGCCCACCCATGCCAAGCCCCATGGCGAAAGCAAGCAGTTTTTCGTGAAATCCCTTGCTCATCTCCGCATGTACCTTCAGCGCCCGGACGGTTCTGCCCTGAAAAGGCTTAAAACTGCATTTCTGGAAAAAGGCTGTCAGATCCAGAATTCTCAGCGGGTTGCGCAAATCCGGCTTATCAGTGCCAAACTCCAGCATGGCCTGCCGGTAACTGAATACAGGCCAGGGCGCCTTCGTCACTTCCGCACCCCGGGGAGCGAATTCCTCAAAAGCTGCGGAAAGCACCTCTTCTCCCACCCGGAACACATCCTCCTGAGTGGCAAAGCTCATTTCAAAATCCAGTTGGTAAAACTCTCCCGGAGAGCGGTCTGCCCTGGCGTCCTCATCCCGAAAACAGGGGGCGACCTGAAAATATCTGTCGATTCCCGACGCCATCAGAAGCTGTTTATACTGCTGAGGCGCCTGGGGCAGCGCATAAAACTTTCCCTTGTATCTTCTGGAGGGTACAATATAATCCCGCGCTCCCTCCGGGGAAGACGCACACAGAATCGGCGTCTGAATCTCCACAAACCCCAGCTCCGTCATCTTCCGTCTCAGAAAGTCGATGACCCGGGCGCGGAACAGAATGTTGTCCCGCACCTTTGCATTTCTCAGATCCAGATAACGATATTTCAGCCGAAGCTCCTCCCTGGTCTCTTTGGATGTCATGATCTCAAAGGGCAGCTGCTGGTACACCTTTCCCAATATCCGGATCTCTCTTGCATCAAGCTCGATGGTTCCGGTAGGAATTCTGGGATTATAGGTATCCTCATCCCGTTTTTCCACCATACCCAGCACCGAGATACAGGTCTCTCTGGTCAGTCCCCGCAATAGTCCTTCCCGGCGAAGTACCACCTGCAGCACACCGTACATATCCCGCAGATCCACGAAGGACACTCCTCCATGATCCCGAATGTTTTCCACCCACCCGGCCACACGCAGCGTTGTACCGATATGCTGCTCATTCATTTCCTTTACCGTAATGTCTCTGTAGCAGTTTTTCATTTCCATGGTAAAATATCCTCCTTTCATGACTCTGACTCCTCTGCCAGTCCTTCGCGGCGTTCGTCAAATGCTCGTGCAAGCACGGCATTTTCCTCTCTGCTCGCGCAGTTTCGGCTTCGCCTCAATGTCGCGGCGTTCGTCAAATGCTCGTGCAAGCACGGCATTTTCCTCTCTGCTCGCGCAAAAAAGTCCCGGAATACAGTTTCCTGCATTCCGGGACGAATATAAACATCATATCCGCGGTACCACCCGCATTGACAGCCGTACCTTCCAACAAAGGCATTCACCGGCGGCCCTCTCTTCGTGCTTAACGCGCAACTCACGTCCTGCCCTAACAGAGCGCTCTGCTCAGACAGTCTGCTCCGGAGCGTTCCCATTACCGGTTCCCACTGACAGCGCTTTCAGTCGGTGACGCCGTCTTCCTGTTGCTTTTCCCGATAAGAGTCTCCTTCAATGCATTATGGCTTATAAAAAATCATTGTATAAAAGTAAGCCTGCTCACTTCTTATATGGCAGTTATGTTACCACACTCTTTTGCACATTGCAAGAATTATTTTTTCATAACAGACTCGGCAGACTATCCGCAGTCGGCTTCGCATCCGTTGCAGACCCCATCGCCATCATAGTCATAATGAATACTGCCATTCACGCTGCCAAGCTCCGTTTTTGTCTCGCTGCTGCCGCAGATTGTACAAGTATATGTCACGGACAGTATGGACTCCGTGCCGCAGTTGCCGGCCTCCAGTACGGTCTCTCCACTCTTCACATAATTGTGGCTTACACCGTCAGCAGGAATGAAGTAATGGTCTTCTTCTTTGCCGCAGGTGGCACAAATATGGTACTGCTCGCCAGGGGTAGTGCAGGTGGGATATGTTACCCATGTGGGACTGCCAAACGCATGTGTCTCAACGACACCCGTATCGGACAGGGTCTCCGTGATCTCTCCGCACTTGGTACATATATTCACCACCCGGCTCCTGCCCGCACACCTCTCAGGGTATATCTCATCCATTTGCCTCATTACAATGTCATGACTGCAGACTGGAGATGCGTCGGGGGTGGGGGCGGCAGAGTCAGACGCAGGGGGCTGTGTAGGGGTTGGCGCCGCCGGGGTAGGGACAGGAGTTTCCGTTGCAGCAGGCTTTTCCGTGGGAGCAGGCTCTTCCGGAGCAACAGGTTTTTCTGTTGCAGCGGGTTTTTCCGTTGCCGCAGGTTTTTCCGTTGCCGCAGGTTTTTCCGTTGCCGCAGGTTTTTCCGTCGCCTTGGGCTCTGCCGTAACAGTGGGCCTTGCCGTGGCAGAAGGCTTTTCTGTAGCGGAAGGCTTTTCTGTGACAGAAGGCTCTGCTATGGTGGAAGACTCTACCGTGCCGGAAGACTCTGCTGCTTCAGATAAAGCCTCTTCCGTCGTCGGCTCCGCAGCGGTCTCTTCATCCCCCACACTTTCTGTACTTGAAGCAGTATCCACCGAGTCCGTTTTCAAGGCAACCTGACTGTCCGAAACAGCGTCATCCACATGTGCACCGGGCTGGTTCCCACAGGCTGACAGGGACACCAGAAGCATGACAAGCAGCATTGTCGCGGCAGATAATCTCTTAATATCCTCTTTTTTCATTGATATCATCCTCTTTCTTAAGTAATATGCTTTTCTATTCCGCACCTTCTTCGGAAACAATTATATTGTCCTTTGCAAGTGCTTCTTCCACGGATACCTCCTGAACAGTCGCTCCCCGTTCTTCAAAGGCAGCCACCATCGCTGAAACCACATTCTCTTCAACCTCATAATCATCTCCGCCCGTCCATGTTACAGCTTCAACAACATGTATAACGTCGGACCGGGATGCTTCGCTATGGAAAATCTCCGAAAACCTAATATAATGACCCCAGGGGTCAATCAGGCTCTCAAACTGTCCGTTACACGTCTCATCCACATTCACAATAAGACCATCACTCACAATCTCCTGACTTCCAGCATTTTGTTCACTAAATTTCCCATAAAATTTCTCCATCCACGCCCAACCTTCGGGGACAAATTCTTTTGAAAGGCCGTCCGGAGAGACAATATAACAATTTGCTTCCCACTGGCTGCTTCCTGACGGAGAATAGACTCTGGCCCGTGATATTCCATAGCGCCAGCCCTCATCGCTGTCAGACCCTCCGGAAAAACAGTACAGAACAAACGTGTTTTCGCCTGGCGTCAGCTGAACAAGCGGCAAAACTTCACTGTCATTTTCATCAAAGATAATAGGTTCATTGCGAACAGGTACATCAAGGCCAACACCCAATCCCGTTATCTCAAATGCCGCTATCGGCATATCCGAGAAAATATAGGAACAGACTGTCTCTTCCTTCGCTTCTTCAGTCGGCTGGGAATCCCCTGCCGTTGAAGCCTTTGTTTCCTCTTCCGGCTGCGCTTCTACTTCTGAAGACCATACAGGCGTATTTGATGCACCCTCAGAATCCCTTTCCGGTTCCTTGCCACATGCTGCCGCAACCACCATGACCGTAAACATTAATCCTGTTACTAACACTTTTTTTAGCATACTCTTTCCTCCCTGTTCTTTTCATCCATTTTTTTCTGCTGTCCGCACACAAATCAGAGGGCTGATACAATCCGCTTCCGTCCATTCGTGACTGTAACAGCTCTCTCTTTCCGCAACTCTTTGGTTCCTCAGTTTCAAATATTGTTAGAATGATTTTTTAATTTCTGTGTTTTTTGCAATACTCACATTTACGCTCAGTAATTATCCATTTATATTGACTATTTGGTTGCACCGCAATCACAGTAATAATAGTCCACATAAGAGCTGGTCTCATAATGGCCCTGATCCTCTTCGTGGGTTCCGATTACACCAGTGGTGGACTCTCTGTAGCGGGTCTGGACGCCAAAATTAATACATGTTCCAGCTCTTACACCTTCTTTATAATGTGTTCTTATAGCATCAGCATCTTCTGTCTCATATCCGCAACTGCAAATAAAGTAGTCATATGCTTCACCAGGAATCTCGCCATAATCTTCCACAACAACAATGTTCGGTATCCAGGTCTGAGTTGTTGCGGTATGTTCTTTCCACACATGTTCATGAACAGGCTGTGATGGCTGTGCAGGAGTCTCCGGCTGTACTGGCGTTTCGGATTGTGACGGCTGTACCGGAATCTCAGTCGGGGCTGGTGTTTCAGGTTGTGTAGAAGCCTGTGACTGCGCCAGTGTTTCACTGGGTTTGGGTGTTCCAGCCGGCTTTTCAGTTGCAGCAGGTTTCTCTGTTTCTGTCGGCTTTTCAGTCCCTGTAGGTTTTTCTGTTGCCCCGGGCTTTTTTGTCGTCACGGGTTCTGTTGTCTCAGCAGGTTCCTTGTCCGCGTCAGGTTCTGTTGCCGAGGCAGGCTCCGGTGTCTGTGTTGGTTCTGCCGTCTCAACAGGCTCCGGTGTATCTGTAGATTCAGCATCAACCAGCTTTTCACTCTCAGCAGATACAGAATTTTCCTCACCTTCTGAACCGGTTCTGCTTTCTTCTGGGGCAACCTCTTTTACTGTCTCCGTTGGCTCTGCACTTACCGGTTCGGATTGCCTGCCGCAGCCACCTGAAAACAACACTGCCGTTGCAAGCAATACTCCTGGTAGAAACATTTTCTTATTTCTCATACTTTCCTCCGTAATTGCACTTTTGAATGAAAGCAGCAAAAAAGCTTTTTGCTCTCATTCTTGTGAAATTTTACCCCCCCCCCAAGCCATTTTTGTCAATATTACAAGTGAAAAATCTTTTATGCTGTATGCCAGTTTTTGTGCTTGCAGGCAAAGACCATCTATTCCGGATTCATAAAATCTGTTGTTTTGAAATCAGCTGATTGAATTTATTTGAGAAATCATTTCAGAAGTATGAGATTTATTGCCCTACAGAATTTCTATGACAAAATTTATTTAGAGAATACGGGAATCAAATGCGAAGGTCTACAAGGTATTCTTCGGTGAGAACGCCCACACTCTGGAAAATTCAAGCCGACAAAGCATGGAGGCGCGAACCTATCGAATCCATCCCCAGCATATTGCCAAAAATTCTCCGCAGAAATACATGCCTCTCAGCCAGATGAGAAGCGAAACGCCCCACAGCGGCAGAAGCATATCCTTCCGCTCTCTGACGATTTTTGCCGCCATGGAAAGGATGACACAGATCAACAGCATCATTGTCCCGAATGCAGCACGGTCCGGATAATGGGGTGACAAAAACATGGCCCCCCAGGACAGAAGGGCACAAAACAAAAGCAGCAGGTTTCTCCTGCCCAGAGATATTTTCAGCGCACCCTTTCCCACAAGCACCACAATTCCCAGCACCAGAAGTGTCGGAAAAAGATAATCCAGCGCCGCTCTGCTCTCCGCATACCCCCGCAGAAACAAGCGCCATAAAAGTCCATACTCTCTGTCCGGCGCCTGCGCACTCCGCACAAAATTGCCGGGAGCAACAATGACCATAACACTTCCAAGCAGACAGAAAAGATTTCCCAGCACCATCCAGACAGGCACTCTCCTTTTCTCCCTCACGGCACACAAGATCACCACAAGGCTTAAGATCCACACTGCAGGCCCCATATTCTCATTGCTCCACCCGGCAAAAAGACCCAAAGGAACGATCCAGAAAGAGATTCCAGGCAGACCTTTTCCGGCTGCGGGCACAGTTTCCTTTCCGCCATCCGGAAGTTCCTTCAAATAGCAGACAGCATACAATAAAATAACAACTGTAATGTAAGGATAATTGGCAGCGCCCGCCTGCCAGAACATACTCATCTTCCAGTTGGCGTTCAGCCCCAGCATCATCGCCAGCGCAGCAAAAAACGCCGGAAGTCTTCTGTTCTCTGCCGTCACGCAGGCCACCCATGCCAGCAGAAGCGTTACACCCACATTCAGCAGATCTGCCAGATGTTCTCCGGCAAGCAGCGTCAGCTGTAAAATACCATGCGTTATGCTTCTGCCGCCCCAGTTCTGCCAGTGCCAGATCTGGCTTCTGACAATATCCCCCAGCGAAGCAATGGGTACGGTTTCATCCGAAAGAACAGTGGAATACCAAAGGTCATCCATCATAAAAGGAACATGTCGATGGGTTATATACATCACAAGAACAGATACCCCTAAAAGAATACCTGTCACAAACCATATCTGTTTTTTCCGGCTCTCCTCCATACCCGTTCCCTTCTGTTTCTTCAGACAAACTGCACCCAAAATCCATCTCTCTGCCTTTTGACAGCAACTACTCGGACGGCTACAATTCCAGTCCTTTGATACGCTCCATCGCCTCCACCGTATTTTCATAGCTGCCAAAGGCGGTCAGTCGAAAATAGGTCTCCCCGCTTGGGCCGAATCCGGAACCCGGCGTTCCCACCACATTCACCTGCTCCAACAGACAGTCAAAAAATTCCCAGCTGGTCATGCCGCAGGGCGCTTTCAGCCAGATGTACGGTGCATTTACGCCGCCGGAAACCGTATACCCTGCCTCCTTCAGCCCATCATAAATATAACGAGCGTTATTCATATAATAGGCCACCTGTTCTTTCAGCTGAATCCTGCCTGCTTCCGAATAGACAGCCTCCCCTGCGCGCTGCACAAGGTAGGGTGCTCCGTTATACTTTGTCCCATGTCTCCGGGCCCAGAGGGCATGTAATGACACATCGCCGCATCTCAGTTCCTTCGGCACCACGGTAAAGCCCAGGCGCACTCCGGTAAAACCTGCATTCTTGGAAAAAGAACGAAGCTCTATGGCACAGGCCTTCGCCCCCTCACACTCATAGATGCTGTGCGGTATCTTTTCCTCCGAAATATATGCCTCATAAGCCGCGTCATAGATGATCACCGCCCCCACACGGTTGGCATAATCCACCCATTCCTGCAGACGCTGCCTGGTTATGGCAGCTCCGGTGGGATTATTCGGGAAACACAGATAGATCAGATCCGGTGTCTCCTTCGGAAACTCCGGCGCAAAATCATTTTCCTCTGTACAGGGCATATAGATCACATTGCTCCAGGTCTCCGCAATATTGTCATAAGTTCCTGTCCTTCCCGCCATCACATTGGAATCCACATAGACAGGATACACGGGATCGCATACGGCAATCCTGTTATCCAGGCTGAAGATCTCCTGTATATTGCCGGCGTCGCATTTCGCTCCGTCTGAAACAAAAATCTCGTCCGCATGAATATCGCAGCCCCGGGCCCTGTAATCGTTCTCCGCGATGGCATTCCTTAAAAACTCATAGCCCAGATCGGGAGCATATCCCCGGAAGGTCTCCGCCTTCCCCATCTCATCCACCGCCCCGTGCAGCGCCTCTATGATGGCAGGCGCAAGAGGCTGGGTCACATCTCCGATCCCAAGCCGAATGATTTTTTTGTCCGGATGAGCCGCGCTGTATGCGTTTACCTTTTTCCCAATGGCAGAAAACAAATAGCTCCCCGGCAGCTTCAGGTAATTTTCGTTTATTTTAAACATGGCTTAAATCTCTCCTTCAAACACGGTAACCGCCGGACCTGTCATATACACTGTATTGGTGTCTCTGTTCCACTCAATCAAAAGCTCTCCTCCCAGCAGTTTTACCGTCACCGCAGGCTCTGTCAGGCCGTTCAGGACACAGGCCACCGCAGCCGCACAGCAGCCTGTGCCGCAGGCCAGCGTCTCTCCCGTCCCTCTCTCCCAGACACGCATAAAGATATTCTTTCTGTCGATAACCTCCACAAATTCCGTGTTAACTCGCTCCGGAAACCGCACATGATGTTCAAACAACGGCCCCATCTTCTCCAGCTTCAGATCCTTTACCCCCTGGGCAAAGACCACCGCATGCGGATTTCCCATGGAAACACAGGTCATCCTGTACTCCGCATCTTCCACATAAATCGGTTCGTTTACCACCGTCTCACTGTCCGATACCACAGGTATCTTTTCCGGCTCCAAAACAGGGCTTCCCATATTGACCCGGACACGCTTCACGCTTCCCCTGTCTGCAGGCTCCATACCTGCCCCGTCTGCGGACGACTGCAAATCCCCTTCCACCATAAGCTCCAGCTGCTTTACACTGCCCGCACTGATAACCGTGATCTGTCTGGAGTCCGTCAGCCCTTTGTCATATACGAATTTCCCCACACAGCGGATACCATTTCCACACATCTGCGCCCGGGTTCCGTCTGCATTGTACATCTCCATCTCAAAATCAGCCTCCTCAGACGGATTGATAAAGATAACGCCGTCTCCTCCGATCCCGAAATGTCTGTCGCTCAGCGCCCTGACCAGTCCGGCCTTATCCGCCTGCGAAATCTCCTCTGCTGCTCCGTCAATATAGACGTAGTCATTGCCGCACCCCTGCATTTTTGTAAATTTCATGCCACACCTCTTTTACTCTGTTCTCCCCGGAAGCCTTTTCTGTCCCCGGAACCTTTACTTCCGAAAATGCCCGAACTTGCGCCCCAGGGCAATCTCCCTGAAAAATAATTTTCCGTACAGAAACGGCAAAAGGGCAGTCCTATCTCCGAATAGAACGCCCTTGCCCCAAGCAATATCATACCAACAGAAAAGGGCACTTGTCAATGAGAAATCAAAATGGAAAGCATAATCTCCCCGGTTAGCACATATTTATTATAAAGAAACGTATCTTGATGAAACACAAGGGGTATATAAATGAGTGCAAAAACCAAAATCGTCGTACTTCATATGAAAGAGCTGATTTATACCGCTATCTTTGCCGCTCTGGGCATACTGTTCATCGTGCTGCTGGTCATGATGTTCCTGCCCGACAAAGAGGACTCTCCCGCTCCAAAGGAGGAGGAACCGGTCACATCAGACGCAGTCTCTCTCTACATACCCGGCATCTACACCACCGAACTGGTACTGGGAAACCAGACCATCGATGTGGAGGTTATCGTAGATAAGGACTCCATCACCTCCATCCGTATGGTAAACCTGAACGATGCCGTCACTACTATGTATCCCCTGCTGGAGCCTGCCTTTGAGTCTATCTGCGATCAGGTATACGAATTGCAGACGCTTGAAGGTGTCACCTATGCCACCGAAAGCAAGTATACCTCCCTGGTGCTTCTGGAAGCCATTCAGAACTCCCTGAACAAGGCAATGGCCCAACAGTAATCTCTCTGTCGGATGGATACACCGGCATGTGATGGCTCACAGCCTGCAAAACCGAAAAAGGACTGCCCGCTCACCTGCGGCAGTCCTTTTTCCTGCGCCACTCCGCCTTTTCTCACAACCTTTTATAACTGCTCCAGCTCCTCCAGCCAGATGTGCACGCAGGCATCCGACGGCATCCTCAGATCTCCCCTGGGCGACAGTGCAACACTGCCCACTTTAGGCCCGTCCGGAAGCGCGGAACGCTTAAACTGCTGCCCGAAAAAACGCCGGTAAAATACCTTCAGCCATTTCAGAATCACCGCTTCCTCATACAGCCCCCGAAAGGCCAGTACTGCCACACGAAATACCTTTGCCGGCGGAAAACCGCACCGCAGCATATAATAAAGGAAAAAGTCATGCAGCTCATAAGGGCCTGTCAATTCCTCTGTCTTCTGCACAATCCTGCCGTCGTCAGCCGGAAGCAGTTCCGGGCTCACCGGAGTATCCAGCACATCCTCAAGCACTTCCGAAAGTTCTCTGTCTTCACAGCTGTCCGCGCAAAACTTCACCAGATGGCGCACCAATGTCTTCGGAACACCGGCATTTACACTGTACATGGACATCTGGTCTCCGTTGTAGGTCGCCCATCCCAGCGCAAGCTCAGACAAATCTCCCGTTCCGATGACAAGCCCACCCAGCCGGTTGGCCAAATCCATAAGCACCTGCGTCCGCTCTCTGGCCTGCGCGTTCTCATATACTACATCCCGTTTCTCCGGGGCCTGACCAATATCCCGAAAGTGCAGTTCCACAGCTTCCCGGATATCTACCCTCTCCAGCCTGACTCCCAAAAGCTCTGCAAGTCTGCAGGCATTCCGGGCCGTTCTGTCCGTAGTTCCGAAGCCTGGCATTGTCACCGCAACAATCCCTTTTCTGTCTAAGCCAAGCAGGTCAAAAGTCTTCACTGTCACCAGCAGCGCAAGAGCAGAATCCAATCCTCCCGAAATGCCGATCACCGCCACCGAAGCCCCCGTATGCTCATACCTTTTTTTCAGCCCATATGCCTGAATTGACAGTACCTCTTCACAGCGCAGACGCCTCTTTTCCTCCTCTGTCGGCACAAAAGGCATATTTTCAAAGCTTCTCTCCAGACTTGTCTGCTCTACCTTCAGCGCAAAGGGCACCGACACATACATGGCTTTGGAATCCCCGCCAAAGGTTCCCATTCTCCGACGCTCCGAAAGGATGCGGTGAATATCCAAATCCGCAAAAACCGTGCTGCACTGAAACCTCTTTGTCTGGCCCAATATGGTTCCGTTCTCCGCAATCAGATTGTGACCGCCAAACACCAGATCCTGCGTGGATTCTCCTTCCCCGGCCGTCGCATAAATGTACCCGCAGAGAAGACGGGCACTGGCAGACTTTACCAGCAGTTCTCTGTATTCATCCTTTCCCACCGTCTCGTCGGACGCCGAAAGGTTTACCAGAACCGTGGCTCCCATCAGGGCATGATCCGTTCCGGGTGAACCCGCTACCCAGAGATCCTCACAGATCTCACAGCCCACCGTAAGCCCCTTCCAGTTTTCACAGCAAAACAACAGGTTGGTTCCGAAGGGAACCGTCTTTCCATCGATCTCAAATGCAACCGGCTCTCTGTTTCCCTCCGAAAAATGCCTGCCTTCATAAAACTCTGCATAAGAAGGGATATTTGCCTTGGGGACGATCCCCAGAATCTCTCCCTTCTGTATGACGACCGCCGCATTATAAAGCTTTCCGCTCCTCTCCATGGGCAGTCCGACAATCACCAGCGCATCTTTATCCGTTGTGGACTTTGCCACCACAAGCAGCTGCCTCTTTGCCTCTTCCAAAAGCAGCTGCTGCAAAAACAGGTCTCCACAGGTATATCCCGTCAGACATAACTCCGGAAAAGCAATGATCTTTGCTCCCCCGGCATATGCCTTCTCCAGCTCAGCACAGATCACCCCTCTGTTGTGCACCGGGTCTGCAACCTTTATCTTTGGTGTCACCGCAGCTACCTTAATAAAACCCTGTTCCATATTGATACCCCTTGCCTGTCCCCGGCTGACATCCGTTTCCTGACAGAATGTTCCCTGGACTCACCTGTCGGTTATACACACCTTCGATAAAGTTCTTTCAGCTCATCCACTTTAAACCCATACTGTGTATTACAAAAATGACAGTTGACCTCTATCTCTCTGCCCTCTTCGATCATGTCCTGCAGTTCTTTTTTTCCAAGACTGATCAGCACTTTCCCGATCTTTTCCCTGCTGCAGTCACAGCAGAATGCCGCCGGAAGCGTATCGTTTACCTCGGGCTGAAGTCCCTCCAGCAGCAGCTTTATCATCTGTTCCGGCGTGATTCCCTCATCCAAAAGTGCCGTCACGGAGCTGACTCTGCTCAGATTCTGCTCCAGTCTTCCCGTCACCTCCTCCGTGGCAAAGGGCATCAGCTGAATGAGAAAACCGCCTGCCTGCCTTACGGTATTATCCCGGTTCATCAGCACGCCAAGTCCCACGGAGGAAGGCACCTGTTCTGAGGCTGCGAAATAATAGGTCAGATCCTCTGCAATCTCACCTGTCTGCAATAAAGTCTGCCCCACATAGGGCTCCTTTAAACCCATATCTCTGATAACGCTCAGGGTGCCCTGTCCAATCGCTCCGGCCACATCCAGCTTCCCCAGGGAATTGGCCGGCAAAATCACATCGGGCACGGCTGCAAAGCCCTTCACCCTTCCCCCTGAATCAGCCGTAACCGTCAGGCTTCCCACCGGACCGTCTCCCTTGACCTGAAGCGTGATCAGATCCCGCTTCCCCTTCAGCATACTTCCCATCATCACTCCGGCGCTCATCAGCCTCCCAAGCGCAGCCGTGACCACCGGACTGGTGTCATGCGCCCGCCTGGCTGCCTCAACCAGATCTCTCGTACTGCATGCAAAGGCCCGCACCTGCGCATCCGCCGCCGTAGCCCGCACAATATAGTCATTCATCTTTATTTCCCTTCACACACTCTCTCGCCACCATGTACACTCTCTCGCTCACCTCAGTCACAGGCCCTGCCGTGTCTGCATCCTTCATCTCCAGTATCGTCATCCCGGACTGCTCCACCAGGCGCTTCATCTGCTCCGGCGTATATCCCCTCTGAAAATGGTTCTCCGTAAAGCGCCGGAACCTTCCATCCTCTTCTTCCACGAATACCGTCAGATCATATTCGTTAATATCTTCCTCCGGATCGTAGAAGTTTTCCCAGATAAAACTGCAATCCTCCCGATTTTCGGCTATGGTAGTATTTCCGATCACCTCACGGTATTTGTATGCCGTGTTAAAATCAAAAATAAAGATTCCTCCGGGATACAGGTAATTATTCACCAGAGAAAACACGGCGGCGAGCTCACTCTCCTCCAGAATATAATTCAGAGAATCACATACGCTGAACACCGTACCCACTGTGCTGTACAACTCAAGCTCCCTCATATCCTGCTGAAGATAAAGAATCTCGTCCCCTGTCTTTTCCTTTTTGTCCATGGCAATATTCAGCATCTCTTCGGATATGTCTACTCCGATCATATCGTATCCTTTGCCGTACATCAGCTCCGTCAACGTACCCGTTCCACAGCCAAGATCCACCACCAGATTTCGCTCGGAATCCAGCAGTCCCTCCACGTCCCGCTCAGGCTTCGACACACCGTATCTGCGGATCAGGTCATCCAGCCGCTGTCCCCACAGTTCATAGGGTGTATTATCCATCAGTTCGTCATAGACACCCGCAAAATCATGATATTGACCTGCC
>CAJUJU010000023.1 GCA_910586835.1 uncultured Acetatifactor sp. | reverse complement strand
CCTTTAATGCTGATACCATAGCTATTATTCCTTCCTGTCTTCCTTCCTGTCTTCCTTTTTCAATTCCTTTCTCCTCCACACCCTTACTTAAATTGCACATAAGCGACACCTCACTTTCCAAGGCTAAAGTCATTCTGATTTGAAAATCTTCCTCCAATATCTGGCACTTATCCTGTGAACCTGTCTCCGTGGACAGAAGCACATTCAACAGTTTCAATAAGTCTGTATCCGAATCTCTCTCTTTCCCAAGACAAATCATAACCGCCGCCATCTCTACAGGGAGCACTGCCAGGGTTTCCCTGTTCACAAAGCCCGTTGAGGAAATCAGTTTACCGCCCGGTTTCAAAACTCTGTATACCATACGACTCAGACGTATTGGAAGCGACGTGGTATTTCATTTCATGGACATACTGCAACTACTGGTTGATATATAAAATCCACATTTCCCGTTTAATTTGCTGGACTTCCATATCATTACACTCTTACGCTTCCTGCACAGCTTTTTCCAGTTTCTCGAAATAGGAATCCTCCGGCTTCTGTCCGCCACCCAGATCACAAATGCCTTTAAATCCCAAGGATGTCCCGCGAAATCCTGTCAAAAAACTCCATCACGAATTCTCCCCTGTTCAGTGAAATGTTACATCCTCTTTAAGCAGGAATGCTTCTTGTCTATTTCAAACCCATTCTTTTGATAAAAATTCAAGGTACTTTCTTTATTTGAACCGGTTTCCAGAAAAACCTTATAACATCTGTGTTCCCTGGCGATTTCCGATGCTTTTTCCAGCAATGCCGACGCATATCCTTTATTCCTGTAATCTGCATGCGTCACAACATTTTCAATGACCGCAAAGGGTCTGACATTATGCGTTAAGCTTTCAATGATCGCCATTTGCACAGAAGAAACAACTTTCCCGCCTTCTTCCATCACCAGTAAATACATGTTTTCATCTTTCTCGAACTTATCAAGAAGATGTTCCCACAAGTCCATATCCTGTTCTTCTTTAGGCGGGAAATGTGTCAGATATTCAAAATATAATACTTTCAGATCATTAGCGTCTGTACGTTTTGCCTTCCTGATATACATGATAACCAGCACCTTTTTTCAATAAACCAAGAACCTATCTTTCTGTTGTTATCCCCTCTTACTCCACCCTGATATCTTAGGCTCTATTATACAAATGATTATTCCTGTTCTGTTTCCTGACAATCCCTTGCCTTTCGCACTCACTTATGATACGGTTCTCCATGAATAATCCGAAAAGCCCGATAAACCTGCTCCGTCAAGATCACCCTCATCAGCTGATGCGGAAAAGTCATGTCTGAAAAGCTTAACCGCAAATCGGCACGGCGGCTCACGGACTCATGGAGTCCGAGCGAGCCGCCGATCACAAACATAATATGACTGGTTCCACCAACCGTAAGTTTTTCCATCCACCGGGCAAGCTCCTCCGAAGAAAGCCTCTTTCCGTTAATCTCCAGTGTACACACAAAGGCGTCCTCCCGCAGCTTTTCCAGAATCCGGCGTCCTTCCTTTTCCCTGATCTGCTCTTCCTGCAAGCTCCCTGCGCCCTCCGGCGTCTTCTCGTCCGCCACTTCCACAATATCAAACCTGCAGTACCTGCTCAGTCTTTTTTCATACTCGGAAACAGCCTCCCGGAAAAACTTTTCCTTCACCTTTCCCACACAGACAATGGTTATCTTCATACTTCTTTGCCTTCAAATACAAAATCATACACATAATCATCAATAAACCTGTCAAGAAATCCCTGATCCAGATTTACAAACTGATGGTTCATTTTTTCCTTGATATACGAAAAGCGTCTGAAATACAGGATCTCCTCCGACACCCCCTGAGCGCCCACTCTGCCGTCAATCTCCCCTGCATCCAGATTTTCCCTGCACCACTCCATCAATGTACTACGAAGCGAATTTTCGGACTCCGCTTTTTTGTCAAAGAATTTAGCATTTTTCATGGAAACAATACCTGATATCACAAACAGGATAGAGATCGCCCCCATTACACCATAAAAAAGATAAGGATTCCCCATCCGAATGGGAAGCACTCCAATAGCTCCGAGCACCACGGCAATCAACCCCAGAGTGCCCAAAATCAACAGCATCCACGCCGACGATCTGTTCTCACTGGCTCTCTCGGAGCTGTCTTGAAAACGAGAACCTCCCCCGGACTTTCGCGGTTTGGTTTCTGCATCCGACTGCTCATCTGCAGAATCATTCTCTTCCGCCCCGTCTTCCGCCATATCCTCCACAGATTCCGTCTCCGGAACCTCCAGCTCCGGAAAGGCTTCCCGGCGAGATGCCTTCCGTTCCTCCACCGGCTGTTCTTTTACCAGCTCGCTGCCGCAGTCAGCGCAGACCGTAAATCCCTCTCTGTATTCTGTCTTACATTTCGGACACCATGGCATACCCTCTACCTTCTTTCTTCCAATGTAATTTATCTGCTCCCTTTTCCGAAAAATGTTCCCCTTTTGTCTGTGTACGTCATAAATATAATCGCATAAAGACATACCCGTCCTCAATACTGTCCGACAAAGTAAATCCTATTTTCTCCCAAAACCTTTGTGCAGCTGTGTACTCCAAAGCCACCGGAACCGAAACCCGATCCGCGTGATATTCCCTTTGCAGATAGCGGATACAGGCTTTTGCCGCTTTGGCGCCCAGCCCTTTTTGCCGGAAGGAGTCATCGATCAAAAAATTGATGATCTGACAGTTTTGCTCTCCAATATACATGGAGACAAACCCTATCATGGTATCATTGTCATAGATCGCAAAGGGCCTGGTATCTTGATAAAAGACCCACGCTTCGGCCAGAGAATAGACAACAGAATCCACAAAGTGTTCCTTTTCCACACTTGCCTTCAGTCCACAGCACTGCCGGTAATTATCTTCATTGATGGTTCGCAATTTGATCAATTATATCACTTTCCGCTCAGGTACTCGTCTATCCCTTTCGCTGCCGCCTTGCGCCTCATGTCAGGCCATGGGCGCTGAGTTACTTTCCGCTCAGGTACTCGTCTATCCCTTTCGCTGCCGCCTTGCCTGCGCCCATGGCCAGGATCACGGTGGCTGCGCCGGTTACCGCATCTCCTCCGGCATAAACTGCTTCCTTGCTGGTCTGCCCGTTCTCCTCCGACGCAACAATGCACTTCCACTTATTGGTCTCAAGTCCCTCCGTGGTGGAAGAGATCAGCGGATTAGGCGAGGTTCCCAGCGACATGATCACCGTATCCAACTCCATGACAAACTCCGACCCCGGCACCTCCACCGGCCGACGACGCCCCGACGCATCCGGCTCTCCAAGCTCCATCCGAATACATCTCATACCTGTCACCCACCCCTTATCGTCATACAGAATCTCAGTGGGATTGGTCAAAAGATCAAAAATGATCCCTTCCTCCTTGGCATGATGTACTTCTTCCACTCTGGCGGGAAGCTCTTCCTCACTTCTCCTGTAGACAATGTGTACCTCTGCACCGAGGCGAAGAGCCGTCCGCGCGGCATCCATGGCCACATTTCCGCCCCCTACCACTGCAACCTTTCTGCTCTTCATAATCGGCGTGTTGGAATTCTCATCAAATGCCTTCATCAGATTGCTCCTGGTGAGATACTCGTTTGCGGAGAAAACTCCGTTGGCGTTTTCTCCCGGAATTCCCATAAACTTGGGAAGACCCGCACCCGAACCGATAAACACGGCGTCGAAGCCCTCCTCGGTAATCAACTCGTCAATGGTGACGGACTTGCCCACTACCACATTGGTCTCAATCTTTACCCCCAGCGCCTTCACATTTTCAATCTCTTCCGCCACCACAGCCCTCTTGGGCAGACGAAACTCGGGAATGCCGTACACCAGCACCCCACCCGGCTCATGAAGCGCCTCAAAAATTGTTACATCGTAGCCCATCTTTGCCAGATCTCCCGCACAGGTCAAACCTGCCGGGCCAGAGCCGATGACAGCCACACTCTTCCCCTTTTTCTCCTTTGCACCCTCGGGCTTTATCCCTTTTTCCCTGGCCCAGTCTGCCACAAACCGCTCCAGCTTGCCGATGGAGATGGGATCCCCCTTGATCCCGCGAATACACTTCCCCTCGCATTGGCTCTCCTGGGGACACACACGTCCGCAGACAGCGGGAAGCGCACTTGCCTGGCTGATAATCCGATAGGCCTCCTCGATCTCTCCTTCCTTCACCTGCTGGATGAATGCAGGAATATCAATGGCTACAGGGCAGCCCTTAACACATTGGGCATTTTTACAGTTAATGCACCTTGCCGCCTCAGCCATTGCTTCTTCTTTGTCATATCCCAGGCACACCTCTTCAAAATTGGCGGCGCGTTCCCTTGCATCCTGCTCTCTCACAGGAACCTTCGTCAACACATCCATTTATCTGTCTCCTCCATTTTTCTACCGGTTTCCAAGCTTATTGTATTCTCAACAATTTCCGCAGCCGCCGTGATGGGTATCTCCCTCCTCCAGCCTCAGCAAGGCTCTTCCCTCCGCCGTCCTATAAATCTGCTGACGTCTCATGGCCTCGTCAAAGTTTACCGCATGCCCGTCAAATTCAGGTCCGTCCACGCAGGCAAACTTTACCTTGCCGTCTACCGTCACCCGGCAGGCTCCGCACATTCCCGTTCCGTCCACCATAATGGGATTGAGACTGACCACGGTAGGAATCCCCAGTTCCTTAGTCAGAAGACAGACAAACTTCATCATAATCATAGGGCCGATGGCAATACAGACATCATACTGCTTTCCTTCCGCCACCAGATCCTTGATGGTTTGAGTCACCATACCGCTTCTTCCGTATGAACCGTCATCTGTAGTCACATAGAGATTTCCCGCCACGGCTTCCATCTCCTTCTCCAGAATCAGCAGGCTTTTCGTCTTGCTTCCAACGATGACATCCGCGTCCACACCGTTTTCATGCAGCCATTTCACCTGGGGATAAACAGGCGCTGCCCCCACGCCTCCAGCCACAAACAAAATCTTTTTCTTCTTCAGCTCCTCCGGGGTTTCCTTCACCAGCTCGGAGGGACAGCCCAGCGGTCCCACAAAATCATGGAAGAAATCTCCCTCCTTTAAATCCGCCATCAGCTTTGTAGCCGCACCCACACACTGAAAAACAATGGTAACGGTCTCCTTCTCCCTGTCATAGTCACAGATCGTGAGCGGAATGCGTTCTCCGTCCTCTCCCATCCTGACAATGACAAACTGTCCGGGCTGACAGGCCCTGGCAACCCTTTTTGCTTCCACATCCATCAGAAAAATATTTGTGGTAAGCTCCTCTTTTTTTACGATTCGGTACATAATCCTGATCCACCTCTCCGCTTCCTGTCTCAGGGAAGCCTTCTTTATTCCGGTTCCGGCTCCAGCCGTGTCAGTTCATAGCGTCCTCTTTCATTTCTCTGCAGCCTGTACTGCTCTTTTGTGTAAATATCCACCGCATAGACGGTTCCCGTTCTTGTCAGTGTGCCGTCCGCTGCCAGATAAGCCTCCGCAATCACATAAAAATCACTGACGTCATTGATATTTGTTACATACTGATAATGAAACTGATATACGTCGCCGGACTCATCAAAGTGTCCCGCCCCGTCCATGATCTTTCCGCTGTCCTGACAATACTGCACAATGTCGTTGACCGCCTCCGCAGGCGTGTACTCCGTATTCAGCTCCAAAAGATAGGTTCTCTCCGCGATTTCCCCCGTCACACCGTCCACAATCCTGGCAAATCGAAAGACGGATTTTCCGATGGGCATGGGTACCGGTCCTGTATAGGCATTGGAAAAATAAGTGGGATCGCTGCCGTCTGTGGTGTAATAAACGTCTTCTTTTTCCTCGTCCAGAATTTCAATATTAATGGGAAACTCATACTCTCCGCTGACCACACTGACCTCCGGCGCCGGTATCTCATCATTTTCGATGTGGTACTCTCCAACCGACACATCGCTGACGATACCGTTATCATTGATAAAAACAGCTTTGACGCAGTAGTCTCCATCCTCCAGCAGAATCGGCGTGATATACTGCTGACTGTTCTCATCCGGTTCACTGCCGTCCAGCGTATAATAAATTTTCCCCGCCCCGAAAGCCGTCAGCTTCAGCGGCTGAATGCTGGTGTAATAGCCCTCCCGGATACTGAACTCCGGAGCCCTGGCAATATAGTTCTGATAGGTCAGTATCAAATTCTCGTCATCGCTGGTCAAAAGCAGGTCATTGATTGTCTGAAAATCCTCTCTGGCCCGGTATATGGCAATCAGTTTTCCGTAAGCACGATCCAACTGTTCTGCGGTAGCATCCTTGTCGTCTGCAATTTCCCGCAGCAGATACTCATATTCAATTTTATTGTTTTTCAGCAGATAGACCTCTGCCAGACTGAATCGCAGCTCAATGTCATTGTTCAACTCCAGCGCACGATTATAACAGGCTACAGCCTTGTCATATGCACCGGCCTCCGTATAACGCATGGCCTGACTTACCTGATATTCCTCAGAATTGTACAGGTAAACCCATACACATGCTCCCACTGCCGCTATAACAAAGAGAATACACAAGAGAACCGACAGCCTGATCAGCAGTTTTTTCGGTGAAAAACGTTTCTCCGGTTCCGGCTCTTCAAAGACTCCATCATGCTCCTGATCCAGTTCATCCATGATTTCACTGATGCTCTGCTCCAGATCCGCTTCCAGCTCCGGTTCAAAATCAGGCACGATGTGGATATCCTCTCCGCAATGCTCGCAATACAGAGTACCCTCGGCCATTTCTTCTCCACAGTTGGGACATTTCATAATCCTGGGTTCCTCTCTTAAAACAGACCGGTAATGACTCCCTTTTCGTCTACATCAATCCCATAAGCAGCCGGTTTCCTGGAAAGTCCTGGCATGGTCATCACGTCGCCGGTAAGAGCAACCACAAAACCCGCACCTGCGGATACATAAACCTCTCTGACTGTGATCTCAAAACCTCTGGGCCTGCCCAAAAGCCTGGGATCATCCGAAAGAGAATACTGGTTCTTTGCCATGCAGACCGGTAAATTGCCAAATCCAAGCTCCGTCAGCTTCTGCAGCTGTCTCTTTGCGGCAGGCGCAAAGCTTACACTGCCCGCCCCGTATATCTCGGCCGCAACCCTGTGTATCTTTTCCTCCAGCGACAGCGTATCTTCATAGAGCACATGAAAACCGTTCTTCCCCGCCTGATCCAGCACCTGCAGAACCTTCTGCGCCAGAGCAATGCCGCCTTCTCCACCCCTGGCCCAGACCTCCGACAACGCAAACTCACAGTTTCTCTTCTCGCAGAATTCTCTCACGAAGTCAATTTCCGCCTGTGTATCCGTCACAAAGGAATTCAACGTCACAATCACGGGCACACCGTATTTCTGAAGATTTTCGATGTGCTTTTCCAGATTCACAATCCCCTTCTTCAGAGCATCCAGATTTTCCCCGTTTAACTCCTCTTTTGCCACACCGCCATTGTATTTCAGCGCCCGGATCGTTGCCACCAGCACCGCCGCGTCCGGCGCAAGCCCCGCCATACGGCACTTGATATCAAAAAATTTCTCAGCGCCCAGATCCGCGCCAAATCCCGCCTCCGTAATACAATAATCCGCCATTTTCAGCGCAGCCCGGGTGGCCCGCACGGAATTACAGCCGTGCGCAATATTTGCAAAAGGACCGCCATGAACCAACGCCGGCGTATGTTCCAGCGTCTGGATCAGGTTCGGCTTCATGGCATCCTTCAGAAGTGCCGCCATGGCTCCCACTGCCTGCAGATCCGCTGCCGTCACCGGCTGCCCTTCATAATTATATGCCACAATAATCCGGGAAAGCCTCTCCTTCAGATCGTTCATATCCTCAGCGAGGCAGAGAATTGCCATGATCTCGCTGGCCACGGTGATCACAAAATGATCTTCCCGGACCACCCCGTCCATTTTGCTTCCAAGCCCTACCACCACATTCCGCAAAACCCTGTCATTCATATCCATGCAGCGCTTCCACACCACCTGTCGGGTATCTATCCGGAGTTCGTTCCCCTGTTGAATGTGATTGTCAAGCAGCGCCGCCAGCAGATTATTCGCGGAGGTAACGGCATGAAAATCTCCGGTAAAATGCAGGTTCAGCTCCTCCATGGGAACCACCTGGGCATACCCCCCTCCGGCCGCACCGCCCTTGATCCCAAAACAGGGCCCCAGAGACGGCTCCCGCAGCGCAATGACAGCCTTCTTTCCCAGCCTGCCAAACGCCTGCCCCAGCCCTACGCTGGTAGTGGTCTTTCCCTCTCCCGCCGGAGTAGGATTGATGGCCGTGACCAGAATCAGCTTTCCGTCGGGCTTATCCTTCAGGCTCTCCAGATATTCCTCCGTCAGCTTCGCCTTATATTTTCCATAGAGCTCCAGATCGTCGGCGGATATTCCCACTCTCTCCGCCACATTGACGATAGGTTCCATCACTGCCTCCTGGGCAATTTCAATATCTGTCTTCACGTCCTTTTTCCTTTCTCTAAACGACCTCCTCCATGAGCTGTTCAAACTGCTCAGGACTCATCAGAATCTTCCGGGGCTTTGTTCCTTCTTCCTCCCCCACTACACCGTATTCACAGAGCTGATCCATAATTCTTGCCGCGCGGTTGAAACCGATTTTCAGCACGCGCTGCAGCATACCGATAGAAGCCTTGTCCTTTTCGATGATAAACCGTCCGGCCTTTTCAAACAGCTCGTCCAGCTGTGCTCCCGAGCCGTCTCCGGTAATGCCGGCGCCGCTTCCCATGCTCTTGATCTTCTCCTCGATCTCCTCGGCATACACATTACCCAACGCC
Source organism: uncultured Acetatifactor sp. (assembly GCA_910586835.1). Taxonomy (GTDB): domain Bacteria; phylum Bacillota; class Clostridia; order Lachnospirales; family Lachnospiraceae; genus Acetatifactor. The sequence goes on along the minus strand of CAJUJU010000023.1, from coordinate 42,487 downwards.
TGATTTTTCAGGAAATCCACCACATCCGACACCTCCCTGTCGGACACAAAGGCTCCCTGAATGCGGGCCGGCTTGGAATATCCTTGGGGATAAAACAGCATATCTCCCTTTCCCAACAGCTTTTCCGCACCGTTCATATCCAGGATCGTCCGGGAATCCACACCGCTGGAAACCGCAAACGCCACACGGCTGGGCATGTTTGCCTTGATCAGTCCGGTGATCACATCCACACTGGGCCGCTGGGTGGCAATAATCAGATGAATGCCTGCCGCTCTTGCCAACTGGGCCAGCCGACAGATGGACTCCTCCACCTCCCCCGGGCAGACCATCATCAAATCCGCCAGCTCGTCCACGATAATTACAATCTGAGGCAGATTCGCCGGAGCATCCTCCGCACCGCTCTCCCTGAGGGCTTCCACCTTTTTGTTATACCCCTTCAGATCTCTCACATTGTAATCCGCAAATTTACGATACCGATCCTCCATCTCCGACACACCCCAGTGCAGCGCGGCGGAAGCCTTCTTCGGATCTGTCACCACGGGAATCAAAAGGTGCGGAATGCCGTTGTATACACTGAGCTCCACCACCTTCGGATCCACCATAATCAGCTTCACATCATCCGGATGAGCCTTGTAAAGAATACTCATGATGATGGTATTGATACATACGGACTTACCGGAGCCTGTGGAACCTGCAATCAGCATATGAGGCATCTTTGCGATATCCGTAACCACCACCTGTCCGCCGATATCCTTTCCCACGGCAAAGGCAAGATTGGACGAAAAGTCCTTGAACTGACTGCTCTCCAGCAGATCCCGAAGCGCTACTGTCATATTCTCCTTGTTGGGCACCTCAATACCGATAGCTGCCTTACCCGGAATCGGAGCTTCTATTCTGATATCCGTAGCCGCCAGATTCAATTTAATATCATCTGACAGCCCGACAATCTTTGATACCTTCACTCCCTGCTCCGGCTGCAGCTCGTACCTGGTGACACTGGGTCCCTGGCTGATATCCGTGATTGTAACCTTTACGCCGAAAGTACTCAAGGTCTTCTGCAAGTGAATGGCCGTCTCCTTCAGTTCCTTCGTGGTATCTCCCGTAATCGGCGCACCCTTTTGCAGACAGGAAATGGGCGGAAACATATACTTCTTCGGCACGTTTTCCACTGCCTTCCCGACTGCTGCCTGCACCTCCGAAACCGACGCAGCCGCGCGGGACCTCTCCTGCATGGAATCTGTATTCCGGCGCTCCCCTGCATCCGGCTCCAATGTCCCTTCTTTATGTATACGGATATCCGGTCTTCCGTCCAAAGCTCCCGTTCCGGAACCAAATATGTCCTGCTGCCGGTTCTCCCTGACCAGGGACTCCTGCAAACCGACTTCCTGCGCATCCTGCTCCCAAGATTCCGGGCCTGCGCTCTCCGGCGCATTCTGCTCCCAGAAGTCCTGCACGGCATCTCCCGATCTGTTTTGCTCATAAAAGCCCTGTGTATCCGCTTCTGACAGTTCCTGATCCCAGAAGCTCCCTTCGGCCATCTCCTGCCCCGCATCCTCCGCCATATCGTTGGGCATCACCTGATGCACGCTCCGGATTCTCACCTTCTCAAAGTCAAATCCCGCCGGAACAGTTTCAGAAACCGGCGGTTCTTCCCCGGAACCAAATTCGTCTTCCGCTTCCTCCTCCGAAAAAATGATTTCATGAATATCATCCCGGTGTCTCGGTTCCTCCGGCCTGGTCAGCGCAGTATCCAGCATCACACCGGACACCTTTTTCTCCATACGGAGAATCCTTTCATTCTCCTTTTCCTCCGCCCTGAGCCTGCGCTCCTCTTCTCTTCTGACACGCTCTTCTTCTCTTCTGGCCCGTTCTTCTTCCCTTCGGCTGCGATGCTCCTCCTGCTCCATCTGCCTGATGCGGGCGTTTTCCCTGCGGCGCTCAGCATCCTCCCGGGACAGCTCCCGCATACGGCTTCCCCCGCTCTTCACACTTGCAAGCAAAGATTTTTCCGTCAACAGGATCAGACTTACCACAGAGCACAGAATCACCACCAGCACCGTGCCGATGGTCTCCAGAAAGTGCTGCAGCATATAACTGATGCTGCCCGAGACGACTCCGCCGCCGCCTTTTGTGATACGGCAGCTCTCATAGAGCGTCGCAATGCTGTATTTCTCCATGGCCGCAGCATTCTTGGCAAACAGATCACAGACTATTCCAAGCATGAAAAAGAGAACAATACCTGCCACCAGTTTCCTCACCGCAGTGGAATTTCCCTCGTTTGCAAACCAGAAGGCAGCTGCCATAAACAGCAATATGGGCACGACATACGCCATAAACCCGAACACGCCGAACAGGAAGCCGCTGACAGCGTCTCCCACCGGTCCGATTATTCCAAAATTGCAGCAGAAAAGAAGTACCATTGCCGCAAACAGCGCAATCAACTCTATCTCATGAAACAGCGCGCCGTCCTCCGCCGTCCGGAGATTTTCCGTCTTCTTTGCTCCCTTTCCCTTTGAAGAGCCTGTTCTTCCCTTTTTGTTCCCTGAAGCTGATGTTCTTCTGCCGGTAGTGCCTGCCATGTCATCATACCTCTCCTGTCAAAATATAATCACACTGAGAAAAGTATAACATTTTTAAGGCGGCTTGTCACCATAAAAGTGAACCGGCAGCACTTTGCCGGCAAATAAGGTTATTCCGTCTCCTTGATCATGTCATGCAGCTTCTGTATGGCCCGGTCAATTCCCCCAACCTCATTTATAATCCCGTGGTTGACCGCCTCCTCACCCACAAGTATGGTTCCCACATCCTTTGTGAGAATTCCCGTCTCCGTCATAAGCTGCTCCAGCTTATCCTTATCAATTCCACAGTGGCTGCACACAAATCCTGTAATCCTGTCCTGGATCAGCTTGAAATATTCAAAGGTCTGTGCAACACCGATCACCGTTCCGTTCATCCGCACCGGATGAATCACCATGGTCCCTGTGGGCACGATAAAAGAATAATCGGTACTCACCGCAATCGGCACCCCGATGGAATGGCTCCCGCCCAGCACAAGGGAAACGGTGGGTTTGCTCAGAGAAGCGATCATCTCAGCGATGGCAAGCCCCGCCTCCACATCGCCCCCCATCGTATTCAGCAGCACAAGCACTCCCTGTATATCGCTGCTGTCCTCTATGGCAGCAAGACTCGGGAGAATGTGCTCATACTTCGTAGTCTTAGAATTGCTGTTCAGATTGTCATGCCCCTCTATCTCACCGATAATGGATATCAGATGTATATTCTCCAGCTGGGCATTTTCATCCAGCGTAACCTGCCCTGTCTGCTCGATCCGCTCATCCCGGTGCTGTTCCTTCTCCGTCTTCTTTTCCTTTTTTTCTTCCGACATTTCCTGCCACCCTCTGATCCTTTCCAAAAGATAAATTTTACCCGACGCCAAATCGCCCGCCGAAAAAGGGAGCCCTGCATGATGCAAGGGCTCCCTGATAGGATTTCCATATTCGGCAAAAAAATTCCTCTACAACAAAGTATTAAAGATCAAAGTCATCGTTATCGTCCGTTTCCAAATCATAGACGCTGCTGTCCACGCTTTTGATGTCATAATCCAGAACACGGCTGACATGCCTTTTGGGAAGTGGCAGAGGATTCTCAATCATACCCGGCGCGGGAGGCGGTTCCCGCCTGCGGGGCACTTCCGGCAGACGGACAAATACCAACTCCTCCGTCCCCTGCTCCTCGGGCTCGGCATCCTCCTCACGGACAGGCTCTATCCTGCGAAAACACTCGTCCACCCCCAATGCCGCCAAGGCAAGCATCAGCAAAAACAGATAGACTCCCACCGGCATCAGCGCCGTAAAACAGCCAAAGCAACTCAGCAGCGCCATGGCGCACAGACCAGCCACCCAACCCTTCATACGGTCGTTCTCCCGATCCCGCCAGAACCCGAAGACACCGAACACCAGAAGCCCCAGCAAGAGTATGAACTCCGCCGGAAACTGTGCTTCCCCTGTGGCCAGCGGAATGGAAAAGCGCTCCGGCCGGTACAATGTCATCCACGCCCCCAGTACCCCCACAAAGGTTTTTCCGCTGCAGACCGCATCTGCCAGTACACAGGCTATAAAACCAAGGAGAAATCCCAGCACGCACAGAAAACCGGCCTGTACCATCCTCCCTCTCTGTTCCTCCTCATCCCTTCTGCAAAACAGCACTGAGGCTGCCGCAAAGAAAAGAAAGGCTCCCGCCACATCCAGATAACACGGAACCGCTACCAGCAACCCTGTAAAAAAATACTCCGGCACCCGAAATCTTCTGCCTGTGGCCGTTACCAACCACAGTAAAACCCCGGACCAGATGACCAGATACAACATTTCCGGGGAAAGATTCAGCGCCTCATCCACCATGAAGGAAGAAAACATACAAAAGCACAGAAAAATCATGCTTCCTGCTCTGCCGGCAAAACATCTCACCGCAAAATACAACAGGAGAACCGCCGTAAACTGCAGCAGAATCTGAAGCCACACTCCCGCCATCAGCTTGTTGCCCAAAAAATAAAATACAACATGGAGCAGCTGCAGATAGAAATATACCGATCCCTGCACCACCTGAGGAATCTCCTGCCCGGACATCACTGACGCCGCCTGAAAATAAGCCGCCTTCTCTCCTGCTCCGTCGATTCCGTACACCCGCAGGACAAGTCCTGCCGCCAGCACAATCACAACGATTGCCGCCTCTGCAACCGTTCCCATTGCCGACTCCCTCTGCGTTCTCCCTCCGGATGCCCTTCGGCGGTGCAGCAAAAAAACTGCGCCTCCGACCAGAAAGACCCAGACAATGCCGAGAGCAATTCCCACATAAAAAGGAATGTCTGCATAATCACAGACCACACTTCCCACACACGCCATTCCCAGCCCAACCGCAAGTGCATATACAAACCAGACAAAATAGCTGAATAGATTCTTCTTCCAAGTCATACGTTTTCCTGTTTTTCTTCTGCTGTCAGCACCTTTTCAATGTTATATCTGGGCCGCTGCTTTACCTCAATATATATTTTTCCGATATACAGTCCCACCATACCGATGGCCAGAAGCTGCAGACCGCCCAAAAACCAGATAGACAGGATCAGGGAAGTCCAGCCAGGCACCACATGTCCCGTGCAGAATGAGATCAGCGCATAGATCAGGGCCAGAAAGGATGCTGCCACAATGAACAGTCCCATTCCCATAATCAGGCTGATGGGCTTTACACTGAAAGAGGAAATCCCGTTGAATGCCAGAGCCAGCATTTTTTTCAGCGGATACTTTGACTCTCCCGCCACGCGCTCCTTACGGTCATAGTAGACACTGTCCGTCTGATATCCCAGCAGGGGCATCATTCCCCGCAAAAACAGGTTGGTCTCCCTGTATTTGGAAAATTCCTCCACCGCCCGCTTTGACATCAGCCGGAAATCCGCATGGTTATAGACTGTTTTCACTCCCATCAGATGCATGATCTTATAAAATGCCTGCGCTGTGGTGCGTTTGAAAAAGGTATCCGTCTTCCGCTCCTTCCGCACACCATAGACCACATCACAGCCGCCGTGAAACTTGTCTATCATCTCCTCAATGACCGCCACATCATCCTGCAGATCCGCATCAATGGAAACTGTCACGTCACACATATCCTTCGCCGTAATCAGTCCCGCTGTCAGGGCAAACTGATGTCCCACATTGCCGGCCAGCTTCACACCCAAAACACGGGCCGGATACGCTGCATGTTCCTCTTCAATCAGTTCCCAGGTTCTGTCTCTGCTTCCGTCGTTGACAAAGAGTATAAAACTGTCCCGGGCAATCTTCCCCTTGCCGATCAGATCGTCCAGCACCCCCCGAAGGGCCTCCGATGCGATCTTTAACACCTCTTCTTCATTATAACAGGGTACCACGATCCCCAGCTTATCCATCAAATCTCACCCGTTCCAATCTGCGCTCCGGGAAACAGTCCTGTGCTCCCTCACGCTCCATCCATGCCTGTACACCCCTGCATCATTCCGGTTACTCGTCCCAGTTGTGATATACTGCCTGAACGTCGTCGTCATCCTCCAGCAGATCCAGTGTTTTCTGCAGATTCTTCAATGCCGTTTCATCCGTGAGCACCACATAATTCTGAGGTATCATCGTCACCTCTGCGCTGAGCATGGGGATGCCCGCTTTCTCCAGGGCGCTGCGCACCTCCTCAAAGCTGTCCGGGTCGGTCAGAATCTCATAGCTGTCTTCTTCCTCCCCGAAATCCTCCGCTCCGGCATCCAGCGCAGTCATCATCAGGTCATCCGGCTCCAGATCGCATTCCTCTTTATCTATGATAATCTGCCCTTTTTTGTCAAACATAAACGAAACGCAGCCGGGTGTCCCCACGTTTCCCTGCCCCTTTGTAAAGGCACTTCTCACATTTGCGGCGGTACGGTTTTTATTGTCCGTGAGCGCGTCTACGATAATCGCAATCCCGTTGGGACCGTAACCCTCATAGGTGACATACTCATAATTCACATTTCCCACATCTCCGGCCGCTTTCTTAATCCCGCGCTCAATGGTATCATTCGGCATATTGTTGGCCTTTGCCTTGGCGATCACCGTAGCAAGCTTGAAATTGTTGGAGGGATCCGGCCCCCCTTCCTTTACGGCAACGGCGATTTCTCTGCCGATAATGGTAAAAATCTTGCCCTTAGCGGCATCATTCTTTTCCTTCTTATGTTTAATGTTTGCAAATTTTGAATGTCCTGACATCTTTTTACTCCTTTTTCTTCTGCTCTGTCTTCTGAAAAACAGTTATCATCATACCATTTTTTTATGGTTTCTTCAAGCTTCGTTTTTTTCGTCCGGCTCCTGCTCCTGCGCAAGCTTCGTCACCAGCACACTCTGTATCATCTTGCCTTCCACGGAAAGCAGTTTGAAATTATATCCTTTATAATCCATGTCAAACTGTTCGTCCGGCTCCGGGATCTTATCCATTTTGGAGATCAGGAAACCGTTGAGCGTATCAAATTCCTCCTCCGCAAAAGAAATGTCAAAACGCTCCTCCAGTTCCTCCAGGGGCGTCTTGCCTTCGATCACATATTCGTCGTTCCCCTTCTCCTCAATATATTCGCTCTCCACGTCATACTCATCCATGATATTTCCAACAATTTCTTCCAGAATGTCCTCCATGGCCACCAGACCGTCCGTCTGCCCGTACTCATCCACCACGATCACCATCTGGAGCTTTTCAGCCTGCATCTCATGAAACAGCTCGTCTATATTTTTGGTCTGGGGCACAAAATGAGGCTCCCGCAGCAGACCCTCCAATTCCCGGAGCGAAATCTCCTGTTTATCCCCGGAACCATGAAAGCGTATGGCATCCTTCAGATGCAAGATACCCACAATGTGGTCTATATCCTCCTCATATACGGGATAACGACTGTTCTTTCCCTCCAGCATGAAGGCAATGGCATCCTTCAGGGATGTGTCCGCGTCAATGGCCACCACATTGTTGCGATGAGTCATGATATCCTGCGCTTCCTTTTCGCCCATCTCAAAAATGTTGGATATCATCTCCGCCTCGCTGGCCTGGATCACCCCCTGCTCATGCCCCTCATTCACCATACTTATGATCTCTTCCTCTGTCACATCAATCTCGTCCGCCTTCCCGTTCATACCGAAAAGCTTCAAAATTCCGTTGGTGGTGGCAGTCACAAGCCCCGTGAAGGGAAGCAGCAGCTTTGTCACAAAATATACCGGAGTGATACAGAAGAATGCCCATTTCTCGGGAATCCTGGCCGCGATCTTTTTGGGCAGAAGCACTCCCAGCGTCAGCGTTATGTACAACAGCAGCAAAGTGGAAAGCACCGCCGATAACGCAAGAATCACCCCCGCCGGCAGCGCCTCCAGCTTCAGCTGCCGCCTTGTCAGAAACTCCAGCCCGCCCTCCATGGCGTGAAGCAATATTCCCAGATGTACCGCGCCTATGATCACATTAATCAATGTGGTAATCATCTGCACCGTGTTCACATACTCCGTCGGGCTGCCGATTATCTTTTTCAGGCGTATCGCTCTCCTGTCTTTTTCCTCCGCCCTCCTCTCCACTTCCTTTTCGTTCAGTGAGTTAAGCGCAGCTCCGAACCCGTAAAAAAACAGATCAATCAGCAAAAGCGCCGCAAAAAAAAGTATACTGGCAGTAGGCCCACTGTCGTCCATAGTAAATCTTTATCCTCCAAATCAAATATTTTCCGCATACTGGTAAAAGTACGGTATTATTCCTACAATATAGCATCTCATTTGCTTTTCGTCAAGAACTGTGCCGTCCGCATCCTATGTATCCAGCTCCAGGCTGATCTTAAGCGCACGGTTTACCTTCTGCATAATATCGCCGTCCAGGTGGCACACCTTGCTTTTCAGCCGCTTTTTATCCACAGTTCTGAGCTGTTCCAGCAGCACCACGGAATCCTTATCCATATCATACAGCGCAGCACTCAGCTCGATGTGGGTAGGCAGCTTCGCCTTATTCATCTTAGAGGTGATCGCAGCACAGATGACCGTAGGGCTGTGTTTGTTTCCCACATCGTTCTGAACAATCAGCACCGGCCTGATGCCCCCTTGCTCCGAACCAACCACCGGTCTCAAATCCGCATAATATACATCTCCTCGTCTCATTTTCCCTCCAGATAACTCTTTATGTTCTGGAAAAAGTATTGCCCCCTTCTCTCCGGTCTATTCAACACACTTTACAACTTCTCCTCCCCGGGTGAAAATTCTCGGAATCCTGCGCCCCAGATCACAGATCAACTCATAATGAAACCTTCCTGAAATTTCTCCCAGCGCTTCCGCACTGATCTCTTCCTCCCCGTCCCTGCCCAGAAGCACAACACCGTCATCCTCTGAAACATCAGGAATCCGGGACACATCCACCATGAATTGATCCATGCAAATCCTGCCCAGGATCGGCGCACGCTTCCCCCGTACCAGCACATATCCCCTGCCGGACAGGCTCCTGGGATACCCGTCCCCGTATCCGAGAGGAATCGTAGCTACCCGCATCTCCCGATCAGCCGTAAACGTTCCTCCATAGCTGACGGACTGTCCCGGATGGATGGTCTTAAGAAAGACAATTCGGCTGTGCAGGGACAATGCCGGCGTAAGCGCCACCGCATTTCGCTCCACTTCCCCGGAAGGATACAGACCGTACATGGAAATACCCGCACGCACCAGATCCATTCCCGCCTCCGGCAGTTCCAGTATCCCTGCGCTGTTGGCACAGTGCTTCAGCGGAATCCTTCGTCCCAGCCTGCTTTCCGCCTGCCGGACAAACTCCCGGAATACCGCCAGCTGCTCCCGGGCAGATGTCTTGTCGGTCTCGTCCGCCCTGGCAAAATGTGTAAAAATCCCCTCTGTCTCTATACCGTCCAGTTCCGAAAGCCGCTCCAGAAAAGTAAGTCCCTTCTCATCCGGCGTGATGCCGATACGGTTCATTCCGGTATCTACCTTCACATGCACCCTGATACGCCTGCCTGCCCGGCGGGCGGCAGCCTGCAGCTGTTCCATGCTGTCCTGCCGGAACACAGCCGGACGTATCTCCTCCTCCGCAAGCTGCTGATAGCAATAGGGAAAGCTGTAACCAAGGATAAGCAGGGGTTTTTTGATTCCGGCCCTCCGAAGCGCCAGGGCCTCCTCTGCCGTGGCAGACGCAAAGCCCCACATGAAATCCAGACCCTCCAGCTCTCCTGCAACAGGCGCCCCGCCGTGACCGTATCCGTCCGCCTTGATGACGCCCACCATTTTTGTCTCCCGGGCAAGATGAGCCTTCATATTCTGCATATTGCGGACGATGGCATCCAGATTCACCTCCGCATAACCTCTGCTGCAAAATTCCGGTATATTATGTAAATCGCTCATTCCTGCTCCTTTTCTCTTATCCTAATCCATAAAGGTCAACAAATCCCCTGCCATACAGGCATGTTCTCCGATCCGGCTGCAAACCCTGTCCCCGGCTCTGCCGTGGATACAGACGCCTGCGCAGACTGCCTCGAACGGTCCCATTCCCTGTGCCATCAGTCCCGCAATAATGCCCGCAAGCACATCTCCGCTGCCCGCAGTGGCAAGGCCGCTGTTCCCGCTCAGATTCACGCACAGCGGCCTTCCCGGACCGCAGACAAAGGTTCTGGCATCCTTCGCAGCCACGACTGCCTGAAGCTCTATGGCCAGTTCACAGCCGCTGCCGCACAGATCCTCCTTTACCTCCGGCAGCTCCCTGCCCACAAGGCGGGAAAGCTCACCCGGATGGGGCGTCAGCACAATCTTCCTTCCCTGTCTTCCCTGCTCGGCCAAAAGCCGCCTCAGGTCCTTCCGCTCCGCCAGAAGGTTCAGTCCGTCCCCGTCAATGAGCAGGGGCAGCCCGCTGTGGCAGAACGTCTGACTCAACAGTTCCAAAGCCTGCCCACTCCTGCCAAGTCCCGGTCCGACGGCGATCACATCCGCCCAGGCCAGACTCTCTGTCAGTTCCTCCTCCGTGCCTGTCAGCGCCTCCGGAACCGCCCCCTGCAGGATACTTCTGTTTTCCTCCGGCGTGATCACCTTTACCATCCCTGCCCCCGCACGGTAAGCCGCCCTGGCGGCAAGTACGGCCGCCCCTGCCATGCCCCGGCTCCCCGCAATCAGCAGTACCTTGCCAAAGGTGCCCTTGTTCCCTCTGGCATCTCTGCCCGGATAAAGTACTTTCGTCTCCTCGTCCAGGGCGAACATCCCCGGCTTCCCTACCTGAAAACAAAGCTCCGGAATACCGATGTCCGCCACCGTAACCTTTCCTGCCAGTTCAACGCCCGGATACAGTACCAGCCCCCGCTTGCAGAAGCCGAAGGTGATTGTCTCGTCGGCTCTCACCGCCACGCCCAGGATTCTTCCCGTGTCAGAGTCGATGCCGCTTGGCAGATCCAGGGCATACTTTCTGCCCTTGAGACAGTTGAACGTATTCACTGCATCCCCATATCTTCCGGCCACATCCCGGGACAGGCCCACTCCAAATAAAGCATCGACTAAAACAGTATATTCATTCTCTGACGGTTTGGTGCCGAAATGTACAGGATAGCGCCCTAAAATTTTTTTCTGCTGCCTACACAATTCGGAGGCTCTTTTCTCATCCCCGACACTCCAAAGCTCCACGGCGTAGCCGGCCTCCGAAAGCAGTCTCGCCAGTGCCAGTCCGTCCCCGCCGTTGTTTCCCATGCCCGCCAGAACAAGCGCCGTCCGCTCTCCTTTTACGGATCGACCATACTCTTCAATCCTCCAAAACGCGGCAAGAGCCGCCCGTTCCATAAGCACGGCGGCCGGAATCCCGATCTCTTCCGTTGTATACTCATCATATCGCCGCATCTCCTCCGCCGTCACCAGATATCGCATTTTGCACCTCCTCGCATCCCGCTGTCTCAAACCTTCGCAGCCGCACCCGGCTGCGCCGGACAGGGTCGCTTCCCGGCATCCGTTACATTCCGGGTGTCTGTGCCGGTTCTATATGAGAATGACCGGCACAGGCTCCCCCGCACCGGTCAGCTGTCTTTTATTCCTTTTTCTCCGGCGTCACCGGATGCTCTTCCTCAGGGTTGTACTTCATGTCAAAAAGCTCCAGAACCTCAGCGCCGAATACATCGTGCATATAAGAATATATATCATGGTTCTTCTGCTGCAGTTCCTGCTTTTTCACCAGACGCTTTTTCAGCTCGATACGAATCTGTGTCACCCACTCTCCGATCTGCGAAATCTGTTCCGTGTTCTCCTGCATGACGGTATAACAGTGCTCCATGGTTGCCAGCATCAGCTTATTGTTCAGTCTGTCAATCTCCCTGGGAAGCTCCAGAAGCTCATCCTGATAACCCGATAGGCGCTCGTTGCACTCCTCAACCAGCTTTCTGTGCTGCTCCAGCTTCTTATCCAGTCCGCCGCCTCCGGTCTTCTCCGCCTCGTCCGCCATGGACATGATTTCCTTCATCAGCTTCTTTTTCAGCTGCCGGATCTCCTTCGTCTCCGTGTTCAGCTTCCCCTGCCGTTTCAGCAGTTCGTTCAGCTGCTCCTCCGTCCCCGAAAGTTCTGCCCTGGCCCCCTCGTCCAACAGGCGATACCACTTGTTATCCAAGGTAAGTATGGGAATCTTTCTGCCCTGAAGCGCATCGGAAAACTGTTCTCTCATCAGCATTCCTCCCGGGGTTCTACCCCTGCTCTATCCTGTAGCGGTTGATATTGTAGGACAGCTTCATCAGACTGTCGGAAAGATGTACGTTCTCCACCTGAACCCCTTCCGGCACATTCAAATCCACATGCGCAAAATTCCAGATCCCCTTGATACCGTATTTCACCAGCTGCTCCGCAACATCCTCCGCGCTTGTCTTCGGGATGGTCAGCACTGCAATTTCGATCTCATGCTCCCGAATAAAGTGCTCCAAACTCTCCATGGGAAGCACTCTGACTCCTCTCACATCCCTGCCCACCAGCTCCGGATTTTGGTCAAACATCCCCTTGAAAATAAACCCTCGCCGCTCAAAATTCATATAATTGCCAAGAGCCCGCCCAAGGTTGCCGGCGCCGACAATTATAAAATTGTGCTGCTGATCCAGTCCCAGTATCTTTCCAATCTCATTGTAAAGATACTCCACATTATAACCGTAACCCTGCTGGCCAAATCCCCCGAAATTATTAAAGTCCTGACGGATCTGGGATGCCGTCACCTTCATCAGTTCGCTCAGATCCTGGGAAGATATCCGCTCCACACCCTCATCCTTCAATTCTCCAAGATATCTGAAATACCTGGGCAGACGTCCGATGACTGCCTGTGAAATATCCTTTTCCTCCACAATCCGCTTCCTCTCCTGAAACAACCCGCCTTTCCTCTATCTTAGCAAGCCGTTTAAAAAAAGTCAATGCCGCAGTTCTTCCTCCAGGGTCTGTCTGATGGCCCGGATAAAATCCAGACTGTTCAGAATCACTGGAGCTTTACAGGTTGAGATCAGAGAAAGACTCTTTGTCATCTTCCCCTCCTCCACGGTGCGGATGCACGCTCTCTCCAGACTGTCCGCAAATCTCTGAAGTTCCTCGATTCCATCCATCTCTCCCCGCTTTCTCAGGGCTCCCGTCCATGCAAAGATGGTTGCAATGGAATTGGTAGAGGTCTCCTCCCCTTTCAGATGCTTATAGTAATGACGCTGCACGGTGCCGTGAGCCGCCTCATATTCATATACCCCGTCCGGAGACACCAGGACGGAGGTCATCATTGACAGGTCACCGTAGGCCGTTGCCACCATATCAGACATTACGTCCCCGTCATAATTCTTGCAGGCCCAGATAAACCCGCCTTCGGAACGGATCACTCTGGCCACAGCGTCGTCGATCAGGGTATAAAAATACTCGATGCCCAGTTCCTCAAACCTGGCTTTGAACTCACCGTCATAGATTTCCTGAAAGATATCCTTGAAGGTATGGTCATACTTTTTGGATATGGTATCCTTGGTGGAAAACCACAGATCCTGCCTGGTATCCACCGCGTAGGAAAAGCACGCCCTGGCAAAGCTGGCAATGGATTTCTCCGTATTATGTATCCCCTGAAGGATCCCCGCGCCGTCAAATGTATGGATCAGCTCCCTTGTCTCCGTGCCGTCCGCAGCCGTAAACACCAGCTCTGCCCTGCCGGGCCCTGAAACCCTGATCTCGGTATTCTTATAGACATCGCCGTAAGCATGTCTGGCAATGGTGATGGGCTTTGTCCAGTTTTTCACATAAGGAACAATCCCTTCTATCAAAATAGGCGCACGAAACACCGTGCCGTCCAGAATGGCACGAATGGTTCCGTTGGGACTCTTCCACATCTCCTTCAGATTATACTCCTTCATTCTTGCACCGTTGGGGGTGATCGTAGCGCACTTTACCGCCACGCCATGCTTCAGAGTTGCATTGGCAGAATCAACCGTCACCCTGTCATCGGTGGCATTGCGGTTTTCCAGTCCCAGATCATAATACTCTGTCTTCAGATCAATGTAAGGAAGCAACAGCTCCTCCTTAATCATCTTCCAGAGAATTCGAGTCATCTCATCTCCGTCCATCTCCACAAGAGGGGTCTTCATCTTAATCCTGTCCATGCTCTTTCTCCTTTTCATAGGCCTCGTGCAGGCCGTTTTTTACCATATTTTCGTAGGCATTCAGCATATGCTGACGGGCCAGCTGCCCGGCGGACTCCGCTTCCCCCGCCCGGATCGCCTCCATGATCTTCTTGTGTTCCTCGTTGGATTTAGGTCCTCTGTTCACATTGGAGAGCGTCTTCTTCCGCACCCTTAAGACATACTGGTGCAGATCCTTCAGCTCATGCTCCAGAATCTTACTGTCACAGGCCTCATACATGATCTCGTGAAACCGGTTATCAAGCTCCGCCAGCTGTTCCAGATGTCCCTTGCCTGCATGAAACTCGGCCAGATACACATTTTCCTCCAGCTCCGCCAACTGTTCGTCGGAGATATGCTCCGTGGCCCAGCGGGCGCAAAGTCCCTCCAGCTGGGAACGTATGATATAGATATCCTTCACATCCTTCTCGGTAATCCCGGTGACATAGGCGCCCTTATTGGGTATGATCTGAATCAGTCCCTCCAGCTCCAGCTGCCGGAACGCTTCCCTGACAGGAGTACGGCTGACTCCCATCTCATCCCCGATGGCAACCTCCTTCAGCTCCTCGTGCTCCTCGTACCTTCCGCTGAGAATATCCTCTCTCAGCTTATGAAAAACCCGTCCGCGCAGGGAATACTTGTCCGTAACCTCCTGCTTCACATGATAACTGCTCATTAAAAAGCCTCCGTATAGCTCTGTCCGTATCAGGCCAGGCTGATATTTTTTTCCAGGCAGACCCGGTTGACGCAGGCTACGATCTCTTCGTCCGTCATTACCGTCACACGGCCGCCCGCGTATTCCTCGTCCACCCAGCTCTTAATTTCCTTCACAAGCTCCGCATTTTTCTCCACCTGCCTGTCAGCCGGCAATTTATAATAGGTATTGATCCAGTGTGCAATACCCGCCAGCCCGGAAGTGTTGGAGACCGCGCAGAGCACAGGCCTGTTCAGGAATCTTTCCGTATCAAATATATTGTAAATCTCCTCGTTTTTCAACAGCCCATCCGCATGAATGCCCGCTCTGGTCACATTGAAATTCTTCCCCACAAAGGGCGTCCTGGGCGGAATCTGATAGCCGATCTCCTTCTCATAATACTCCGCCAGCTCCGTGATCACAGTGGTATCCATACCGTTCAGATCACCCTTCAGCTGCGCATACTCAAATACCATAGCCTCCAGAGGCGTGTTCCCCGTCCGCTCACCAATGCCGAAAAGGGACGTATTGATGCCGGAACAGCCGTAGAGCCACGCCGTGGTGGAATTGCTCACCGCCTTATAAAAATCGTTGTGTCCGTGCCACTCAATCAATTCATGAGGCACTCCCGCATGGGTATGGAGCGCATAGATAATCCCCTGTACACTCCTGGGTATCACCGCTCCCGGATAATTGACGCCGTAGCCCATGGTATCGCAGGCCCGCACCTTAATCGGAATCTGATACTGATCCATCAGTTTCATCAGTTCCAGACAAAAAGGAACTACATAGCCATAGATATCCGCTCTTGTGATATCCTCCAGATGACAGCGGGGGCTGATCCCCTCCTCCAGACACTCCCTGATCACACTCAGATAATGCTCCATGGCCTGTCTCCTGGTCATCTTCAGCTTCAGGAAGATGTGATAATCGGAGCAGCTCACAAGGATACCTGTCTCCTTCATGCCAATCTCCTTTACCAGCCGGAAGTCATCCCTGCTGGCACGGATCCAGCTGGTGATCTCAGGAAATGCATAGCCTCTCTCCATGCACTTGTATACCGCATCTCTGTCCTTCTTACTGTACAGAAAAAACTCACTGGCACGGATCATGCCGTTCGGCCCGCCCAGTCTGTGCAGATAATCGTATATCGTCACGATCTGCTCCGTGGTATAGGGCGCCCGCGACTGCTGTCCGTCACGAAAGGTGGTGTCTGTGATCCAGATCTCCCTGGGCATATTATGCGGTACGATCCTGTCGTTAAAGGGAATCTTGGGTATCTCGGAATAAGGAAACATATTACGGAACACATTGGGTTTTTCCACGTCATCCAGTATGTACATATGCTCCTCAATCTCCAGGAGATTGTTCTTCTGGTTCATGGTAATCGGACGGTTCTGGAACGTTTCATTTACTCTCATGGGCTCTCATCACCTTTCTGCGGCTTCGCTGTCCGGCACATTGTTCTCAAGATTGCGCCTCGTATAATTGTATACAATCACACGAGGCATGTCAATGCTTTTTTCATACGCTTCCTGATTACTGCTATTCCAAAAGCCGCTTCACATTTACCATTCCCCAGCCCTGGCGGTTCCAGGGAAGTCCCAGATCCGTTGCCGTAAACTGCAGTTTCTGCCTGCATGCCTCATTCGACATACCCGGATACCGCTGCATAGCCAGAGCCGCAGCACCCGCAGCCACAGGAGTAGCCATGGAAGTACCGCTCTTGGCCACATACGCATTCCTGACCTTTCCGTTTCTTCTATAATAACCGACGTTACAGGAATAAATATCCGTTCCCGGCGCCACGATATCCGGCTTCCGGAGACTGCCGTCCCTTTTTCCCCTGCCGGAATAAGTTTCACACCTTCCCGGACTGTCCCTGAAATAATCTCCGTCATGACAGCCCACCGTAAGAACATGCCTGCTCTCCCCAAGACCGGAGATGGTTCCATCCCCCGGTCCCTTGTTCCCCGCCGCACACACTACCAGAATGCCGCTTTCCCACACCTCCTCCAGCTTTTCCTGCAACGCCCTTTCTTTTGTCTCTTCCTCCAGACTTCCGATTCCCACCGAAATATTCAGAATCCGGATTCCATACCGCTCCCTCACCTGCAGGATCCATTCCAATCCCGCCAGCATACTTTCGGTGGAGCCGCCTCCTCTGTCGTCCAGCACCTTTCCTACCACAAGCCGTACTCCCGGCGCCATTCCTCTGCATCTTCCCCCGGACAGCGCTCCGCTTCCGCACAGAATCCCGCACACATGAGTCCCATGACCGCTGTTGTCATACATCAGATTCCGTCTGCCCACAAAATCCCTGAAACAAAGGATTCTCCCCGCAAGGTCGGGATGATGGCCCACACCTGTGTCCAACACTCCCACGGTGACACCCTCTCCCGTGGCGGTTTCCTCCTCCGAAAAAATGCCTACCTGCTCCCTCACTCGCTGCATATAACAAAACGTCCCGGCATAACCTTTACTGCTATTTTATGCCCGGACGTTTTCTTATGTTCTTTTTCTTTATACTGACTGTGCCTTTCCCGCTGCGCCTCTCTGTCGGCCCCTTCTTCCGAAGCCTGCCGAAAGAAACATTGCAAATCCTGTAAGCAGAACCGCCGCGCCTGTCATATACTTTGCCAGTCTAAAGGCAGCACCGTCTCCGGAAAGAGGCGCACTCATACTGCCGAAGTTCACACTTACCTCCCTGAGCTCCGCGTCTTTGGAGGCAGATCCCGTCCCATAGAGTCCCAACTGGAAAAGCTGTGTTGTCCGAAACCGGAAGCACTCCGTTCCCTCCATCATCACACGCTCCACTCCCAACTGTTCCAGCTGTCCGTTCCGATCCATTGTCACCAGCCCAAGTTCCTGCCCCAGAAGCGACTCCGGCACGGGCAGAATAACCGTGAGACCACAGCGCCCCAGCTTTGTCAGGGGAACCTGACTGCTGTCGCAAAGCTGCAGACGATAGACTGTCAACTCCTCCGGCAATTCACGATCAGAAAGCCGCTCCCAGGCCGCCGTCATTTCCTGACTCTCATCCAAAAGCTCTACTGTCAGGGTATAGCTTCTGGCCGCTCCCTCCAGTCTTGCCCCAGAAGGGCCAGACCCTGATACTGTGACGCCCGTACCTGTGCTTTCCGTCCCCAGACCTCTGTTTTCCTCATTGGAAAGCCTGGTTGCCGATGTCTCGAAGGTACGCACCGGCTCTTTTCCCCCGTATATAACTTCCGCCTCTCCGAAAGCCAGCAGCCCGGCCTCCTCCACGGACGCCGGAAGCTTCAGCACCTCCAGCCTGGTACACCCACGGAAGGCACGATCCTTGATCTGCTGCACACCTTCTCCCAGATGTACCTGCCGCAGTCCCGTACAGTTTTCAAAAGCCGCCTCTCCAATCACCAGCAGACTGTCCGGCAGCCTCACGCTCTCCATTTCCTCATGTCCGGCAAAAGCCTCCGCTGCAATGACACGAACCCCTCCCGGAACAGATACGACAGCATCGCTTCCGGCATACGCCACCAGCACGCCCCCGGTTATCAGAAAGTCCTCTCCGCTCTCACGAAAATTCTTCAGCCATGCCGTATACTCAAATGCTCTGGGCTCCACGTTCATCACTGACCCCGGAAGCTCCACCCGGCTCAGCCCGTCACAATGATAAAATGCTCCGTAGCCGATATTCGTAACGCCCTCCGGAATACTTATTCCCGAAAGATTGCTTCTGGCAAAGGAAAACTGACCAATCTCCTCAATTCCCTCCGGCAGCGCCACCTCTTCCGGCAGCTCTCCCTTGTAAAACGCCTGATCGGCCACAATCCTTCCATCCACAATCGTATACTTTGGAAGTTTTTCTACCTGCCCCACAGAGACAATGTTGCCGATGGCCTCCGCAAGACTGCCGATGGAAGAAAGACTGCCTGAACCTCCGACAGAATCCTGACCCTGATTCAATGCCGGCTCTCTCACCGTCATATTTCCCGGATTCATAAACACAAAGGCATTGTTTCCCACGATACTGGTACTGCCCAACAGCTCCTCGGCAGACGGCTCGGAAGTGGTCGGCTCCGGTGTAACCGCCGGTTCCGGAATCACAATGTCATTTTCCTGACTGCTCTGATAGCCAGAGACATCCTCATATTCCGCCATTTCCTTCTGACGCTCGTAAAAATCCCCGGCAAAAACATCCGCCGCCGTACCGGCCTCACTGTGGATCACCAGTTTTGCACAACCGTCAAAAGCAGTTTCATCAATCAGAGCGGTTTCCGCCGGAATAGTAATATCCGTCATATTCACACAATCCGCGAAGGCCTGGGTTCCAATCAATGCAATATTAGCCGGGAGCACCATCTGCTTCAGACCCCTGCAGTTGGCAAAGGCATAGTCCCCCACCTCCGTCATACCCGCTCCCAGTGTCACCGAAGCAAGATTATCACAGCCCCGAAATGCATGGGGTTCAATCTGCTTCACCGAATCCGGAAGCACGATCTGCTCTACTGCCATATTATCCTCAAAGGCGTTTCCGCCTATGACTTCCACAGTATCGGGAACGGATACCTTTGTGTCCGTTCCCTGGTATTTAACCAATGTACTTCCTTCCATTACAAAATCGGAAGCAGATGTCGCCGCATCTGCCTCCGAAACGGGAAGTGTCATAATGACCAGCGCTACGGCAACAAGCAGTGCGCCAAAGAGTCTTCTTCTCCTTCTCATATGCCTTCCTTACCCGCGCATACACTCAGGCACGCGCCTTTACTTTTACCTTCTGCTTCTTCCTGTTATCCTTCTGCATAAACATTACAAAGGACAGACAGGCAAATCCAATAGACAGAAACCACTTCGGATGAATCCCGTCGCCGGTCTTTGGCGTGCTGTCCGCAACAGTTCCGTCGGACAGTCTGGAAATATCCACATAAATCACATAGGGCGAAAAGTGCTCTGCTGTAAAAGTCACACAGGGTACTCCCTTAATTGTGGTAAACTTTGGTGTCAGCTTATCCAGTCTGTCATTTACCACACCAGCCACCTTGTTATTTCCCGCATAGGCAATGAGAGAATCCGGCAGAGGCAGGGTAATACTGATTGACAGCCCCGTGGTATCCGTTATCTTATTGGTTCCCGTGGCATCGTACAGCGAGATATCCATGGGGAAATACTTAATATTGCTCAGGTCGCTGCCGTATTCTGCCACCAGCGCCCGCAGCACTGCCTCCGTTGCTTCGCTGCTTTCGGTAATCTTGATGGTAAAATTATCCGAGGAACCGTTCACCGTAGCGGAAACCACACCCGTATTGGATAACCCGTTCTTGTCGATCACCACCGTGGTATTGCCGTTGGTAATCGTTCCCATGGATCCTCCCGGACGGTTGGAATTGCTGTTGGAGGAATTGCCCGTTCCCGTAGACACCCCTGTCTTTGCCTTGTAGTGCGCCGTCACGGTCACATTGCCTGCCGGCATGGTAATCACCGAGGCTGAAAGCACCTTGCTGGCAATCGGCGTGTTTTCGGGCGAAATAGTCCAATGACTGAACTCCTGCCCCGAGGCCGGATCATTTGCAATGATCACCGGCTGAGACCCTGCCGCATAGCTTCCCGAACCGCTTCCATTCTTAACAGTCAGCGTATAGAGGGTACTGTTCCCCGAATTGGTGCCGTTGTTTGAAACGGTTCCGTTATTGTTGTTATTATTGTTATTATTATTGTTGTTGTTATTTCCATTGTTTCCGTCATCCGGCTTATTCGGATCATCCGGCTTGTTTGGATCATCCGGGTTGTTCGGGTTGTCAGGTTTATTCGGATCATCCGGCTTGTTCGGGTCATCAGGATCCTCCGGGTTACCCGAGTTATTCTTTTCGTACTGCGCGTAAATGTCATAGGTCTGACCTTCCGGCCTTTCCGGAATATTGGTAAGTCCCGGTCTCCATCCGGTAAAGGTATACCCGGCTCTGGTGGGTGGAACAGGCTCCATGGCATCGTCTCCGGGCCGTACATTCTGCGTATACAGCACCTCGTCATTATAGTCCAAAAAGCGCACTACCGTTGTGGATTCTTCTGTGCTCAGCACCCTCCACCTGGGAACGAAGGTCATATCGCCCTGTATATCCTTCATGTCAATCTTGTCAATTTCAGGACCTGTGGGCGACAGATACCAGGTCACAAAAGCATACCCCGTCTTGGTCGGCGTAAGCTCCGGAATTCTGGCTGCAGATCCGGCATTTACCACCTGATCTTCAATAAAAGGCTTCCAATTCCCCTTGTCATCATCCACCATAAAGCTGACTGTATAGGTTTTGGTAGAAGCCACGTCCACCACTCTGATATTCTCATGTCCCGTGGCGTTGGCATAAATATTAGCCACCACGGCATCCGGAGAGCATACAAATTCCAGCGGAGTTACCCAATCTCCATTGGAGCTGGGGGTAGTAGGCGTATCAAATGCCTGATCGTTAATATAAAGCACACTTGCCGGAATCTCGATAGATTGCAGCTTACTGTCATGAAAAGCAAAGGCCTGTATACTCTGGCAGGTAGAAGGCAGTACTACGCTGAGTCTTCCCGTACCGTTAAAGGCGTTTGCCGGAACGTCCGCAATTCCACTGGCGGAAAGATCCACCCTGAACAGATTCTCACATCCCATAAATGCTTCCTCTGCCAGACTCTTTACTCCCTCAAACAGTTTTGAAGAAAGCGTTCCCGCCATAAACTCCAGACATTCCACCACGGAAGTCTTGACCTGATCCTGCATCCCGTAAATAATACCGTTCTCACAGGTAAAGTAGGGGCCGCCGCCAAAGCTAACATCCTGCAATACTGTACAGCCACTGAAGGGACGCTTTCCCAGAGTGGTCACCTTAGGCGAAATCGTCACATTCGACAACGTCTGCACATTGTCAAACGCATAGTTGCCAATGGTTCCCCCACCGTCTGTCATATTGAAAGTACTCAGCTTATAGGGCTGACCGTTATACTGCGTATCCAGGAATGAAAACGCAAATTCATCAATTTGGGCAGTTCCGCCGGTGATCTCAATGGTATTCAGGGAAGTACACCCGTCAAACATATAAGGCGTATACTCATTCAGATCCGCAAAGGAAATCGTCTCCAGCGACGTATCCGGCTGCCCTGTCCGGTTCACAGTGTATGCGTCTTCACTTGCATCGCCGCCGCTGACACTTCCGCCTTCGTTTTTCGTAACGGTTGCGCCGTTGAACAATCCCTCCGCTACTGCCTTGACTCCCTGAGGTATTACAGGGTTCAGGGTCGCATTGATGACAGCCCACTGATCTGCGGAAACGGAAGTGTTCTTGTCGGTCAACCACTTATCATATTGCGTAAAGGCATCCACAACCGCATTCTGCAGCTCCGAGGTAATATACGGATAATTTGCCGACGTATACTGAGACAGCCTTGCCCTGGCAGGATAGCCTACCAAGGTAGCGACACCGTCTCCGGGCGTCTGAGGCGTGGTGTCTACATACCGGATCTCCAGGTTCTGAGGCCAGCCGCTGTAATAAGTAATATAAGTGGGCGGCTGCTGACCGGCACTGATCTTTCCGGACTCGCTCATGGCGTAGTCAAAGGGGCCGATACCTGTCCCCACCGTACCCGTAAAGGTCAAAATCGGTGTCTGGGTCAAAAAATTCCCCGAAGTATCGTTACAGCCTGCCGAGTGATTCGTTGCCAGCTGGGTTGCAAAAGCTCCCTCCTCAATCGCTTTAACATTTCCGGCCTCCGTAAAAATCACATGCTTCAGATTATGACAGCCCTTGAACGCATTGGCATTGATTCTGCCTACCGAAGCCGGGATTGTGACCTTCTCCAGAGAACAGTTTCCCGAAAAACTGCCTTCATCCAGGGCAGAAATACCGTAGGGCCCTATCTTCTCCGGAATTACGGCATCCTTCACAGTTCCTTCCATAACCAGGAAATTGTACAGATTACCCTGATTGTTCTCCCCCGGAGTAACCTGGTAACGCACCTTCGATTGGATCCCGCCGCCGGCCGTTTCCTCAATGACCACCAGCTCATACAGATCCTTATCCGAATACTTGAACGCAATTCCGTTATCCGATGCAAAACCATGGGTCTGGGCGCTGTCGGCTGCCTCAAAATAAAACTCTTCCGTCACATCCTCCTTGAAATCCTTTGCCGTATAGTCGTTGGAAGCATGAGGTGTGAAGGATGCCTGGTTGTTCATCACACCAATATACTTCAGGCTGGTACAGTTTTCAAAGTTATCCAGATGTACCGGTGTATTCATGGTCTGAGGGAATTTCACCCGCTCCAGACTGGTGCAGTTCTTAAACACGGAACAACCCAACTGATTCAGAGTGGTAACAGGCTGAACCATCTGACCCGTAGTCTCATCCTTTACCGGAGGCTGGGTCTCGCCCGTCAGGTCTATGGCACTCAGATTCGTACAGCCGTCAAAGGCATGGTCATATATTTTTGTAACACCCACAGGCAATGTAAAGCTTCTCAGGCCGGACTCCGCAAAGGCTCTGTCTGAAATGTAGGACAAATTGGAACCAAACGCAAATCCGACGCCGTACATATTGGTACAGAGCTCAAAGGCAGACTTTCCTACCTCCTGCAAACCGTTTCCGAAGTCCACATAACTCAGCAGCGCACAATTATAAAAAGCATAATTGCCGATTCCCACCAGATCCTTGCCAACCTTCAATCTCTGAATATTACTCTGATAAGCAAAAACACCCTTTTGAGGATCTGTATTAGCCTTATATTCCGCCACCTGGTACTCCCGCAGCACGGTACCGTTTGCCGTTGATGTATCATTGTATGGTATCAGATACTGGTTTCCGATGTAAGCCACCGTCTGTCCGCGGATCCATTGATGCTCCTGCGCCTTGGTCTGAATATAAACATACCCGTCACTTCCCAGGAAAGCGTAGGAAGAATACAAGATACTCTCATCCGTAGTATCCGGCTTAATCAGGGCATTGGCGCTGTTCGACGGGTTTTCCTTCTCGTAATCCGCCTGGGTTCCGTTGTACCGGTAATAATAGTAGGTCTCCATATTTCCGGTTCTGCTCCAGTTCACATCTTCCTTGACACAGGGACTGAACGCAGGCAAGGTATAGCTGTCCACCACCGTGGTAGGAACATCCGTAACGCCGTCCGGCCCCTTTATATTCTCAGTATGCGTCTTGTCCGGTTTCCGCTCCGTGGACATATAATAGAGAGGCTCCCTGCTCTGGCTCACGGCGATATAGCCGCCGTTGCTGCTGTCATTGGACTGATACTTTGCGTAAGCGTCCACGGTTCCGTCTATGGTCAGCTCATTGTTCTCAAGGGTCTTCCCCGTATAGCCAAGGATAACCGCCACACGGTTGGCAGAGGTATCGGACTCCTTCACCCACGCAAAATTAAAAATGCCGTCCGCATCGTTATAGATATGCACCTCATCTGTCTTCACGAGAGGAATCTTGGAATTCGCCGCATCCCACTGCAGCGAACTGCTGTAATTGGTATCCGCCACAGGCATCACGCCGCCTCCGGTCTCCGCCGCATGCAGTCCGTCCGTTGGTATCGCCGCAATCACCAGCGCCGATACCAGAAACAACGTTCCCAAGGTTCTGCGTACCGTCCGCTTTAATCTTCTTTTTTTCTTCTTAACAGTGTCAGCCATTGCCTTTACTCCTTTACCTTCTTCGCCACAACCACAAAACGTCCGTTTTTCTCCTGATAGTCACAGGTGGAAAGCGTCAGCAGCTGGTCTCCATACTCTGCCGTCACACCTGTGTCGTAGAGTGACATGGATGCCATCTCGCTCATGTAGGAATCAAATTCCTGTTCACTGTTTGCGTCTATGAACTGATAATATTTAAAAACGATTTCTTCTTCTCTGTACACCCTGGATCGAAACACATACATTACCTCATATGTGCCTTTTTCATAAATGGTGTCAAACTGAATGTAGGGATGCTCTTTACAATAATTCTCGTCCTGATACAGATCCAGCTTTCCGAACATATTACCGCTTTTCATGTGATGCCCGTATATTATGTAGTTGGTGCTTGGCTTTAACACATCGCAGTCCTTATCCATGAAAATGGAACCGTTTCTGTCATTTTCCTGGTTCAGATTATGGGTCAGATAATATTCATTGTCCGAAGTCTGCATGACAGGGTAATCTATATTTGTATCGTCAATTTTAACCCATCCGATTAGCTTTTTATTCTTATTTAATAAATTTTTATATTCATCCAGCACTTCTCTGGGCTCCGTGGGCTCATCCAACGTAAAAAGCGGCCCCGTGGGAGGCGTCACTTCCCCGCTGCCGATCACCGGCATTTCCTTCAGCTGGCTGAGCTTGTCATAGGCCTGGCCGGTTTTATAGTGATGCCAGGAATATACGCCGAAATAGCCAAGGCAGCATACCGCCACGGCACTGCATAACAGAATCAGACGCTTTCTGCGTTTTTCCTGCCGCTTCAGCTCTTCCTGCACATATGCCTTCATTTCCTCCGACAGCTTATCGTCCGGTTTGTTTCCCTGCCGTTCCCCGGTTTTTCCCCCGCCGCCCAGGTTCTGCGGGACACGCCCCTGCCGGACCTGGGCTCTGTCCCTACCTGGCGAGCTTCCTCCGGGCCTGGGCTCTGTCCCTGTCTGGCGAACTCTCCCCGGGCCGGCACTGTGCTTTCCGCTTCCCGGCGCCGTACCCTTTGTCTCCCGCACACTTCCCTGACTGCCAGCCGATGCTTTTTTCCCGAACCTGCCCACTGTCTTCTTAGAACGACCCGCCGTATGTTCCGCCTGGGCCAGTGCCTCCTGGACTTCCTCCCTGAAATCCTCGCCCAATATAGTCATAAAACGGTATTTTCCTGCTTCCAGCTCTCCAAGCAGGTTCTCCAGCCCGGCCTTGCTGCCAAACTCCTTCTTTGCCCGCAGCTCCTCTATTATCTTTCTATCGTGCAGGGCTCTGGCATAATCGCTCTGTGTGCGAAACTGCCTTCCCTCCACCATATAATCCTTCTGTGTCATACCCTTCCTTCAAATCCACGGCCTGAAAAACCGGTTCTCATCTTTCCGCTACCTTCTATTTTAGCTATATATAGAAATTTATGCAAGTGTTTTATCCACATATTGTGCAGAAAAGGCATAGGTAAAAAGTAACATATTCCGTCCGAACCATTATCTGGAAACATTGACATGCCGTGACGCATACAATACACCATAAAAAATCTTTGGAGGCAATTACCATGAGCGATTTAACTGCTACCAACTGCGGTTGCAACGACTCCTGCGGATGCGCAAACACACAGAATAACAACGGCTGCGGATGCGGCAGCTGGATTTGGATTATCCTGCTGCTGTCCTGCTGCGGCGGCGGCTTCGGCTTCGGTTCCGGCAGAGGAAACTGCGGCTGCAACGACTCCTGCGGATGCGGCAGCATGTTTGGCGGAGGAGGCGGCTGTGAGTGGCTGATCTGGATCCTGCTGATCTCCTGCTTCTGCGGAAACGGCAGCGGCTTCGGCGGCGGCTGTGGTTGTGGATGTGGCTGCGGCTGCTAAGACACACCGGTTTTCCGGAAAACAGGCTCCTTCGGGAGCCTGTTTTCATAACCTTCCCCCCTTTTACATAGGATAGATATAGATTGAACATCCGGAAAGGCGGTACATGCAATGGTGGAAAAGGGAGCAGGACTGATCGCGGCGTTCGACTCGCTGTATACGACGAACCGTATCCAGATGCTGAAGGTATTGCTGACCCGGCTTCCCACCCCCAGCCAGGGCGGATTTGCAATCTACATAAAGTTTCTGGAACTGCAGTACGCCATATCTCTTCTTCGGCAGCATCCGACAACCCGCTTCGCCGATGCCAGGCCACTGTCAGCCGACCTTTTTTCCGGCGACACCGCAGACACCGTGGAGCTGCTGGACGAACTGCTTCCCTTCAGCGGCCCCGCGGAACGCACACGGATCGAAAACATGAAAAATATGCTCCAGAGCATGGGCAAAATAAAGGAAATGATGGAGATGATGGAAATGATGAAGGAAATGTTCCCCGAAGGCTTCGGCGGCGACGCCGACAATCCCATGATGAACGGCATGGACCTATCCGCCATGTTCGATCTGTTTGGAAAGGAGGATTGACAAGACATGAGCACAATGCCCGAATGGATGTCGGATCCGCTGGTGAGCGAGATTCCCGAAAAAAAGCTTCGTTTTCTGGGTGAAATGTTCGCCCAGGGACAGGGAAAGAGCCAGAAAGAAATGATGGCATTCCTGATGCCTATGATGAAAAAAGCCCAAAAAGAAAACCTGACTTTCACACCAAAGGAGATGAGCGCAGCCATTGCCGCCATCAAAAAGTACAGCACGGAAAAAGAACTGGAGCAAATCGACAAAATTCTGAAAAAGGCGGAACATCCCGCCTCTTAAACAGGATTGCTGCGCCGACACATGTGTCCGTCGGCGCAGCAATCCTGTTTCCCTTTTCCCCCGGCAATTCTGCTGCAGCGGTTTTCTTATTTTGCCACTATATTTACGATCCTTCCGGGAACGTAGATTTCCTTGACTATGGTTCCGGTCAGCCTGTCTCCAAGCGCCTCCTTTGCGGCGGCAATGACCTCCTCCTTCTCCATGTCCTTGGGAACGGAAATTGTGGCGCGCATCTTCCCGTTGACCTGTACCCCGATCTCCATCTGGGCCTCCACAGTCTTCGCCTCATCATACTCCGGCCACTTCGCCTGGTACATTCTTCCTTCGCCGCCCACGCTCTCCCAAAGTTCCTCCGTGATATGAGGTGCAACCGGGTTCAACAGTGTCAGCAATGTCCTGTACTCTCCCCCCGTGACAGCACCCTTTTTATAAAATTCATTGATCAGAGCCATCATTGCTGCAATGGCGGTATTGTATTTCAGGTTCTCGTAATCGGAGGATACCTTCTTGATGGTCTGGTGCATTTTGCATTCCAGATCCGCGCTGTAGCCCTCTTCCTTTGTAAGAATATCCTGCAGTTTCCAAACTCTCTCCAGGAATCTGCGGCAGCCCTTCACGCCGTCCTCGCTCCAGGCCGCGCTTAAATCAAAGGCTCCGATGAACATTTCATAGGTGCGCAGGGTATCCGCGCCGTACTCCCGCACAATATCGTCCGGATTCACCACATTTCCTCTGGACTTGGACATCTTCTCTCCGTTGGAGCCCAGAATCATGCCGTGGCTGGTTCTCTTTTTATAAGGCTCCGGACAGGGCACCTGCTTCTGATCGTAGAGGAATCTGTGCCAGAACCTGGAATAAAGCAGATGCAGTGTGGTATGCTCCATCCCGCCGTTATACCAGTCCACAGGCATCCAGTACGCAAGCGCTTCCTTACTTGCCAGCGCCTCCTTATTGTGAGGATCCGTATAACGCAGGAAATACCAGGAAGAGCCTGCCCACTGGGGCATGGTATCCGTCTCTCTCTTCGCGGCACCTCCGCAGCAGGGACAGGTGGTATTCACCCATTCCGTTATGGCCGCCAGAGGAGACTCCCCGTTGTCCGTGGGCTCATAAGATTCCACCTCCGGAAGCATCAGAGGCAGTTCGCTCTCCGCAAGCGGTACATAGCCGCACTTTTCACACTGTACAATGGGAATGGGTTCGCCCCAGTAGCGCTGTCTGGAAAACACCCAGTCCCGAAGCTTAAAATTCGTCTTGCTGTGGCCGATTCCTTTCTCTTCCAGAAACTCCACAATCCTCTTCTTGGCATCAGCCACAGAAAGTCCATCCAGGAACTGGGAATTGACCAGCGTTCCCTCAGCCACATCCGTATAAACCTGCTCCTGTACGCTGACAGAACTCCCCGCCACCACTTCGATAATCGGCAGATTAAACTTCCTGGCAAATTCCCAGTCTCTCTCATCATGTGCCGGAACCGCCATGATGGCGCCCGTTCCATAGGTCATGAGCACATAATCGGAGATCCAGATGGGAATTTCCTTCCCGTTCACAGGATTGGTGGCAGTAAGCCCGTCGATCTGCACCCCGGTCTTTTCCTTTGCCAGCTCTGTCCGCTCAAAGTCGGACTTCCTGGCCGCCTGCTCTCTGTATGCCGCCAGCTCCTCATAGTTTTTGATTTCGCTTCTGTACTTTTCGATCAAAGGATGCTCCGGTGAAACCACCATATAGGTAGCGCCGAACAGGGTATCCGGCCTGGTGGTATAAATGCGCAGCTTTTCGTCCTTCCCGGTAATGGTGAAATCAACCTCTGCTCCGGTGGATTTTCCGATCCAGTTCTTCTGAGATACCTTGACCCGCTCAATATAGTCCACCGTGTCAAGTCCCTCCAGGAGCTTATCCGCATATTCCGTAATCTTCAGCATCCACTGGCTTTTCACCCTGCGGACCACCTCTGAGCCGCAGCGCTCGCAGACACCGTTTACCACTTCCTCGTTTGCAAGGCCTACCTTACAGGAGGTGCACCAGTTGATGGGCATTTCCGTCTTATATGCCAGTCCCGCCTGAAACAGCTTCAGAAAAATCCACTGAGTCCACTTATAATAGTCTGTGTCCGTGGTGTTGACCTCCCGCTCCCAGTCAAAGGAATATCCCAGAGCGTGAAGCTGATTTTTGAAATGCTCCACATTGTTCTTGGTCACAATCCTGGGATGGATATGATTCTTGATGGCATAATTTTCCGTGGGAAGGCCAAATGCATCCCAGCCCATGGGGTAGAGCACATTGTATCCCTGCATCCTTCTCTTTCTCGCCACAATATCCAACGCCGTATAAGGTCTTGGATGCCCCACATGAAGCCCCTGCCCCGACGGATAGGGAAACTCCACCAGCGCATAATATTTTGGTCTGGAGAAATCCTCCGAGGTCTTAAACGCTTTCTCCCCATCCCATACTGCCTGCCATTTTTTTTCCACCTCATGGTGGTTGTAAGGTACTGCCATCTCTTTTCCTCCATTTCCCCGGCAAAATCCGCCGTGCACTTCCGCTTTCGCGGCTGACTGCCCGGAACAGACTGCCGCAATTGCCTTCGCCGCACTTCCCGTTCCGGACACATTGAAAAGCCCTTTCGTCCATATAGAGACGAAAGGGCCTGATTCCGTGGTACCACTCTACTTCATGAGACTCCCCGCAGTAAACTCTCTGCCGGACGCTTCCCATGCACTTTAGGATTGATAACGGTATCTGCCGCCTCCCCCTACGCACGCATAAAAGTACGTCAAACCGTCCGCAACGCTTCGGTATATGCGCTTCCGGGAAGGAACTCCGAGGCCAGTTGGGGAAATCTCCCTGCCGCCTCGCACCACCCGGCGGCTCTCTGACAGTTTGAAATCCTTAATACTCCTCATCAACGTCCTGACTTATTTTCAGTTTTACGTTATTTTAGCGTCTTTCTGTGTCCCTGTCAAGACCGGAACCGGATTTTCATCCCGAACTGTCTCACCCCATGCAAAAAAACATCAGTGTACATCCTACTCTTCGGAACTGTTCTCCGCAACCTTTGCCGCCCTCGCAGCTACCTCCTTCTCCTGCACATCGGAAGGAGCCTGCTCATAACGCACAAACTCATATGCATATTCGCCGCGGCCGCCTGTCATGGAGCGAAGGTCTGTACAATAACCAAAAAGTCCGCTGATCGGAATATCCGCCTCGATGATCTGTTTTCCGCCGGGAGCAGGATTCATCCCCAGCACGCGGCCTCTTCTCTTGTTCAGATCACCCATGACATCACCTGTATATGCATCCGGAACAGTTACCTTCAGGTTCGCGATGGGCTCAAGCAGCACTGGATGAGCCTCCATAAAGCCCTTCTTGAACGCCTGAATGGTTGCCATCTTGAACGCCTGCTCCGAGGAGTCCACCGGATGATAAGAACCGTCATACAGCACGGCCTTTACACCCACCACGGGATAAGCCGCCATGGGTCCCTTCAGAACGGATTCCTGCAGTCCCTTTTCCACAGCAGGATAGTAATTCTTGGGTACGGCGCCGCCTACCACCTCCTGCTCGAACACATATGCCTGCTCCAGATCCTCGGAAGGACCAAAACGCATCTTTACATGACCGTACTGGCCGTGTCCTCCGGATTGCTTTCTGTACTTATATTCCACATCGGACTGCTTTTTGATGGTCTCACGGTAGGCCACCTTCGGCTGGGACAGCTCCACTTCCACCTTATATTCATTGAGCAGCCTGCTGACAATGATCTCAAGATGCTGGTCTCCCATTCCGTAGAGCAGCGTCTGACGATTCTCCGCATCATTCACGGTCTTCATGGTCAGATCCTCATGGCCGATCTTCTGCAGAGCCTGGGAAATCTTATCCACATCCGCTTTGTTCTTGGGCTTATAGCGCATATAGGTATAAGGAGTGGATACCTCCGCCTTTCCGAATTTCACCGTCGTCGCCTTGGTAGACAGACTGTTCCCGGTTCTCGCCGCAGTCAGCTTGGCAAGCGCACCGATATCTCCCGCGTGAAGCTCAGGCACCTCCACAGGCTTGTTGCCCTGAAGCACATACAGCTTTCCGATCTTTTCCTCGATATCCTTATCTACGTTGTAAATCACGTCATCCGTCTTCAGGACACCGGAATTTACCTTAATCAACGAATATTTTCCGATAAAGGGATCCACAATGGTCTTCCAGATATAAGCGGATTTGGCCTTGGAGAAATCATAATCCGCATTGTAAATTTCGTTGGTCTTCATATTGATGCCGGCACAGGTGCGGTTCTCCGGGCTGGGGAAATATTTAACAATATCATCCAGCAGCGTATAGACACCCTGGCACAGCACATTGGAACCCATGGTCATGGGGACAATGCTGCAGTCGCAGACGTCGGTGCGCAGCGCTGCCCTGATCTCCGCCTCGGAAAAGGTCTCTCCGCCGAAGTACCGCTCCATCATCTCTTCGCTGGTCTCAGCAACTGCCTCCATCAGGGTATCGCGGCAGATCTGCAGATTCGCCTTATTGTACTCCGGTATCTCACAGGGCACTACTTCCTTGCCCTGCCAGCGGTTGCCTGTCTCGGCAATGACATTGACATAGCCCACAAACTTTTCATTCTCACGGATCGGAAGATTGAACGGAGCCATCTTCTTGCCGTAAAGATTCGTCATATCCTCCACCACCTGGCGGAAAGAAGCGTTATCCACGTCCATGTTGGACACATAGATGATTCTGGGCAGCTTATATTTTTCACAGAGTTCCCAAGCCTTCTGAGTTCCGACCTCAATGCCGGACTTGCCGTTTACCACAATAATAGCCGCCCCTGCCGCGCTGACAGCCTCCTCCACCTCGCCTACAAAATCAAAGTAGCCGGGAGTGTCAATAATGTTAATCTTATGTCCTTCCCACTCGACGGGAATAACGGATGTATTGATGGAAAACTGGCGTTTCTGCTCTTCCTTGCTGTAATCGCTTATGGTATTTCCGTCAGTCACCTTTCCCATTCTCGATGTAATGCCGGACAGATAAGCCATAGCCTCAACCAGACTTGTCTTTCCGCTTCCGCCGTGACCCATCAACACCACGTTGCGAATTTTGTCAGTTGTGTAAACTTTCATGTGAGTTCCTCCAATTATACTGTAATTTGGGCATTTAGAGGTATCCTGAACCGGATTATAAAGTCCCATATGAACATTTTACTAAACAATTGGGTATTTTACAAGGAAATGTTGTACAAAATATTTCGGTTGTTTTTCACTCGTCGAAGTGCTATGCTGTAACGGAAACATTTTATTCGGAAACGAGGATAACATTATGTCTGACCTGACCTGCGGTTTTATCGGCCTGGGACTCATCGGCGGCTCCATCGCCAGAGCCCTGAAGGAACATTTTCCCAATACAAAAATCATTGCTTACGACATAAATCCGGAAACGCTGCGGCAGGCCGACCGGGACGGCGTTGTGGACGTGACCGCCCCCTGCGTAGACGAAACCTTTTCGGAATGCGACTATCTTTTTTTGTGCGCACCGGTACAAAAAAACGACGATAACCTCGCCGCCGTAAAAAGAGTAATCGGTCCCCGCTGTCTCCTGACAGATGTGGGAAGCGTCAAATCAACCATACACAAAGCAGTCCGTGAGGCCGGACTGGAACACTGTTTTGTAGGAGGGCATCCCATGGCTGGAAGCGAACGCACCGGCTATGTCAACTCCAGGACCGCTCTTCTGGAAAATGCCTACTACATTCTGACCCCCACTCCCTCCGTGCCCGAAAAAAGACTGGAGGAATATCGGTCTCTGGTATCCCGCCTGGGCGCTATCCCTCTTGTGCTGGAATGGGAACGGCACGACTATGTCACTGCCGCCGTCAGCCATCTCCCCCATGTCATCGCCGCGTCCCTGGTGAACCTGGTACGGGACAGCGACTCCAGGGACGGCATCATGAAGCTGATCGCAGCAGGCGGTTTTAAGGATATCACCCGGATCGCTTCCTCCTCTGCCGCCATGTGGCAGCAGATCTGTCTCACAAACACCGAAAACATTGCCTCCCTTTTACAGGATTACATAGACGCTCTGTGTGCCGTCAGATCCAGACTGGAGCAAAGCGACGCAGAAGCACTCTATGCTCTCTTCGATTCGGCCCGGGTTTATCGCGATTCCTTTATCAACGCTTCCAGCGGTCCCATCAAGCGTTCCTTCAGTTTTTATGTGGATATCGCAGACAAATCCGGCGCCCTGGCCCACATTGTCTCCCTGTTGGCCGACCAGGGAATCAGCATCAAAAATATCGGCATTACCCACAACAGGGAATCCGAGGACGGTGTGCTGCGCCTGGAACTTTACCGCGAAAAAGATCTGGATACATCCATTGCCATTCTGAGAACGGCAGGCTACACCCTTCATGTGAGAAGCTGACGGTTCCTTTTTTTAATGAATCTCTGCAGAAGCCTTCCGGCCAGCACACACACCAGCAGGCCGAAGGCTCCCCCGCAGGTATCCAGACACACATCCGCAAAACTGCCGTACCTTCCCGGTACAAACAGCTGGTGGAACTCATCCGCAGCTGCAGAGCAAAACACCCATCCCACCGTCAAAAGATACAGTCTCTTCCCCCGGCAAAGCCACTGACTCCAAAGCACATATACCAGAATCCCCATACAGGCATACTCCGAAAAATGCGCAAGCTTCCGGATGGGATGTTCAAAATATTCCGTCAGACCTTCCATAAATGCCTGACTCCAATGCCCACCGGACAGGCTGTTGATCAGTTCCACACACTTTTCGGAAATCATCTGACTCAAATTTCCTGACTGTTCGCCATCCTGGGCCGAAAATCCGAATATGACTGCATACAATGCCAGCAGCCAAACTGCTGCCAGCACCGTAACCGCTGTTTTTCTTTTCAAACTCTTCATCTGTGAAATTCCTCTTGTAGTCCCAACTCATAAACAACCGTCATGATTGTATTGTATAAAAAAATGCACCAAATTTCAGACACACTCTGGCAGGCCGCCAAAATGTATGATATACTATCCATGTTGTCCTACCGATACCTGGCAACGGGAGGAGGTGTTGGGATGGAAGTTGCTATTTCCTTTTTTGTTACTGTTATGGCAGGCGTGGTTTGCCACCTCGTTTGCAAATGGCTTGACAGGAACGACAAGGACAACAAATAGCCTGGTGGGTGCTTTGCCACCGTAAAAAGAAAAGAAGAGACTCCGAACTGTGCTGGAACACGGTTCGGGGCCTCGTTCTTTGTTCAGATGGACTTGCTATTTCCTTTTTTGCCTATTGGCATTATAGCATATGCCATTCTGATTTGCAATATACTTCTTTTGATTCTTTTTTGATTCTTTTTCGCTCTTTTTCGGTCCTTTTTCGATTCCTTTATTCACTTAACAAAAGTCCAATTTGGGCGTCATTTGATTAACATTGCATCCCCAAAGCTGAAAAACCGGTACTTCTCCCGAACAGCCTCCCCGTAGGCATCCAGCACATGCTCCCTGCCCGCCAAAGCGCTGACCAGCATGACCAGAGTGGATTCCGGCAGATGGAAATTGGTGATCAGGGCGTCCAGAACCCGGAAGCGATAGCCGGGATAAATAAAGATTTCCGTATTCCCGCTGCCGGCATGCACTATGCCGCTTTCATCCGCCGCGCTCTCCAGGGTACGGCAGCTGGTAGTCCCCACACAGATCACCCGGCCGCCCCGCGCCTTCGTTCCGTTTATGATTTCCGCCGCATCCTCCGTCACCTGATAAAACTCGGAGTGCATGTGGTGCTCCAGCACGTTTTCCTCTTTCACAGGTCGAAAGGTGCCCAATCCCACATGCAAAGTCACACAGGCCACGGACACTCCTTTTTCCCGGATCTTTGTCAGAAGCTCCTCCGTAAAGTGCAGCCCGGCCGTAGGCGCCGCCGCGGAGCCCTCGTATCTGGCATAAACCGTCTGATAACGGCTGCGGTCCTGAAGCTTATGGGTGATATAAGGCGGAAGCGGCATCTCACCCAACTGATCCAGAAGCTCCTCCCAGATCCCCTGATATTCAAAACGGATCAGCCGGTTCCCCTCCTCCACTGTCTCCAACACCTCAGCCTTCAGCAGCCCGCCGCCGAAGGACAGCCTGGTTCCGGGCCTGCATTTCTTTCCCGGCTTTACCAAGGTTTCCCACACATCCCTCTCCCGTCTCTTCAGAAGAAGCACCTCCACATGAGCGCCGGTGCCCTCCCGCTCTCCAAGCAGTCTTGCCGGAATCACTCTGGTATCGTTCAGCACCAGACAGTCCCCGGGCCGCAGATAATCCACTACGTCCCGGAACACATGGTGTGTTACCTCTCCGGAATCTTTATCCAGCACCAGAAGCCTGGAGGAGGAACGATCCTCCAGAGGGTCCTGGGCGATCAGCTCCTGAGGCAGATCAAAATAAAAATCTGATTTTTTTAATTCCACCGTATCCATAGTTACATGTCCGCAGCCTTTGCAAATACCTTGTATCCCCGGTATGCCTCATAAACGTCGGCCTTGCTGGTAGCCTCCCAGGGTGCATGCATGTTCAGCACAGGTACGCCGCTGTCAATGACATTCATGCCGTAAAGAGCCAGGATATAAGCGATGGTGCCGCCTCCGCCCACGTCTACCTTGCCCAGTTCAGCCGTCTGGTAAGCTACTTTTTCGTCATCCATGATGCTGCGCAGATGGGCAATATACTCCGCGTTGGCGTCGTTGGAACCGCTCTTTCCTCTGGATCCGGTAAATTTATTAAATACCATACCCGCCCCCATCCACGCTGCATTTTTCAACTCAAAGCAGGAGCGGAAATTCGGATCAAAGCCCGCGCTGACATCGGAGGAAAGCATACAGCTGTGAGCCAGACATCTTCTCACATTGATCTCGCTGTATTCTCCCGTCAGATTCATCAGCTCAGCCACCGCATTCTCAAAAAATCTGGACTGCATACCGGTAGCTCCCACAGACCCGATCTCCTCCTTATCCACCAGGATACAGCAAACCGTCCGGTCTGTCTCTCCCATATCCAGCATGGCCCGCATGGAGGTAAACGCACAGACTCTGTCATCCTGCCCGTAAGCCAGGATCATGCTGCGGTCAAAGCCGGCCTCTCTTGCCCCTCCTGCCGGAACCACCTCCAGCTCTGCGGAGAGGAAATCTGCCTCCCCGATATCATAGGTCTCCTTCAAAATATCCAGAATTCCGGATTTCACCAGATTCTTTGCCTTCTCCTTTGCCTCGTCGGTCTCCTTCTCTTCCTCACCGATAATCAGAGGCTTTGAGCCCACAATCAGATCCAGAGCCTCCCCCTCGATCACCTTTGCCGCCTTCTTCTCCAGCTGCTCTCCGGCTAGGTGGATCAGCAGATCTGAGACGAAGAATACCGGATCGTCCTCGTTTTCTCCTACATTCAGCTCCACGGTTGTACCGTCCTTCTTTACCACCACGCCATGAATGGCAAGGGGCAGAGCCACCCACTGATATTTCTTTACACCGCCGTAATAATGTGTGTCAAGGTAGGCAAAGGTGTGATCGATGTCCTCAAACAGGGGATTCTGCTTCACATCCAGCCTGGGGCTGTCAATGTGAGCACCCAGAATGTTCATGCCCTCCGTCAAAGGCTTTTTCCCCACCTGGAACATGACGATGGACTTGTTCATCCACACGCTGTATACCTTATCGCCAGCCTTCAGAGTCTCCCCGCTCTTGATCAGGGCCTCCAGCTCCCGATACCCTTCCGCCTCAACGGTATTTACGATGACATCCACACATTCCCGCTCCGTCTTGCCGTTATCCAGAAACTCCCTGTACTCCACACACAGATTTTCCAGCTCCTTTTGCTGCTTTTCATCATAATTTTCCCAAGCACATTTTTTTAACATTACACTGCCTCCTTCGATGTTCACCACATATCTTTTCAACGCCCTGCTGCCCGTCCATTGCCGGCGGGATCTCAGCTTCTCAGTTCAATGTTCAGCTCATTTTTCAGCTTCTTCAGAATCTTCTTCACAAAGTGATCCACGGAATCTGCCTCAAAGGGTTCCTCACCCGGGACAAATCGAACGGTAAACGCCATACTCTTCTTATTCTCCGGTATCTGATCCCCTACATACACATCGAAGAGCTTCACATCTCCGATATATCCGCAGGATTTCCGGATGATCTTTTCCACCTGACCACAGGTAACATCCTTTTCCATGACAAGGGCAAGATCCCTGCTCTCCTCAGGATATTTGGGCAGCGGAACAAACACGGCCCTGCCCTCATACACCTGGGAAAGCTTTTTCAGATCCATCTCCAGCAGATAGGCACTGTATCTGAGATCCAACTGCTCCGCCACCTCATAGGCCACCTTGCCCAGATAACCGATCTCTTCCCCTTCACAGAATATGGCCGCTGTCTGACCGGGATGCAGGAAGGATCTTCTGGCAGGCTCATAGTCAAAATGCGCAAACAAAGTCTCGGCTACCTTCTCAGCCATACCCTTCAGGGTAAAGAAACTTTCCTTCTCTCCAAATATACCGATGCACAGCATCTCCCGCTCCTCCGGGTAATCCTTCAGAGGCAGTTCACCAGAAAGGAAACTGTTTCCAAGCTCAAACAGCCGTCCCTCCTGGTTTCCCTTTTTCTGGTTCCTGGATACGGCGTTCAGCATAGATGCCGCCAGGGTCGTCCGCATCAGAGAAAGATCCTCATTGATGGGATTTAAAATACGAATGGTTCTGCGCTCAGGCGCGTCCTCCGGCAGCCGCAGCAGATTCAGATCCGACGGCGAGAAGAAAGAATAGTGAACGCATTCATATGCTCCCGCACTGCAAAGCGCTCTCTTCAGTCTCAGCTCCTTCTGCTGTCTCCGGTTCAGTCCCCCTGTAGTAACCTTTGCCTCCGGCAGAAAGGTTGGAACAATATGATCATAACCGTACATGCGGATGACTTCCTCCGCCACGTCCTGATAAGTCTCCATATCCTCACGGTAGGCCGGCACATGAATGGTCAGCCGGTCTCCGTCAACGGAGGGCGCAAACTGCAGATTATTCATAATGCGAAGGATCTCGTTCTCCGGGACTTCAATGCCCAGCACGTCATTGACACGCCGGATACTTACTGACAACTCCCGGGGTTCTATGGAATTGCCCGTATTCACATCCACATGAGTGGCGGACACCTTACCGCAGCCCAACTCCTCAATCAAATGCAGCGCCCGCTCCATGGCATGAACGGTGGCAAACTCATCCACACCCTTCTCATATTTCGCACTGGCGTCCGTGCGCTTTCCCAACGCACGGGAGGTTCTGCGGATATTATCCCTGGCGAACTTTGCCGATTCGAACAGCACCTCTTTTGTGGTATCCCGGATCTCGGAGTTCAGCCCCCCCATGACACCGGCCAGAGCCACCGGCTTCACACCGTCGCAGATCACCAGATTACCGGTATTCAACATGTACTCCTGAGCGTCCAGGGTCACAATCTTCTCGCCTTCCCCGGCACGTCTCACCCGGATGGCGTTTCCCTCCAGATAATCACAGTCGAAGGCGTGCATGGGCTGTCCCATCTCCAGCATCACATAATTGGTAATATCCACAATATTGGAAATGGCGTCCTGGCCCACCAGGGCAAGTCTGCGCCTCATCCAAAGAGGAGATTCCTGGATCTTCACATCATATACATAGTGTCCGATATATCTGGGGCAAAGCTCCGGCGCGTCTACCGTCACTGTAAACCCATCCTTTTTCACCTCTGTGGCCTGATAATCAAGGGCCGGCATTTTAAACTCCTGATCCAGAACTGCCGCAACTTCCCTGGCAATTCCCAAAATACTCTGACAATCCGGCCTGTTCGCCGTGACGGAAATGTCAAAAATCCAGTCATCCAGCCCCAGAAGAGACTTCACGTCCGTTCCGGGTTCCATGTCCTCCGGCAGAACCAGCAGACCATTATAGCTCCCTCCGGGATACATGCTGTCGGAGACGCCCAGTTCCGCCCCGGAACAGAGCATTCCCTCGGATTCATAGCCCCGCAGTTTCCCCTTTTTGATGGTCATGGTGCCCTCTACGGTCTTGTGATCCTTTGCGGTCATAAACACCGTGGCCCCCACCAGCGCCAGCGGATATTTTCCTCCTGCCCGCACATTGTCGGCGCCGCAGCAGATCTGGAAGGTTCCCCGCGCTCCCGCATTGACCCGGCAGAGGTGCAGATGGGTGTCCGGAATTGCCTCACATTCTTCTACCAGCCCGGTTACCACATTGCTGATCTCTTTTCCCACCTCCAGCAGCTCCTCCACCTCGAACCCGCAGGAAAACAGCTTCTTCTCCAGTTCCTGTGGCGTGACATTGACGTCCACATATTCTTTTAACCAACTCAACGGTACTAACATGGCTTTTCCCTCCCTACTAGTTATCATTAACCTGCTTCAACACCCGCAGATCGGATTCAAACAGCAGCTTGATATTATTGATTCCATACTTCAGCATGGCCGCCCTGTCTATGCCGATGCCGAAGGCCAGTCCGCTGTATTCTGCGGAATCGATACCGCAGTTTTCCAGCACCTTATTGTTCACAATTCCACAGCCCAGAAGCTCGATCCAGCCGGTGCCCTTGCACAGTCTGCATCCGCTGCCGCCGCATTCAAAGCAGCTCACATCCACCTCTGCAGAAGGCTCCGTGAAAGGGAAGTAGGAGGGACGAAGCCTCGTGGTGGTCTCCTCTCCATAAATCTTCTGTACAAATACATCCAGCATTCCCTTCAGGTCGCACAGGGTGATCTTCTTATCCACCACCAGCCCCTCCATCTGATGGAACATGGGAGAATGCGTAGCATCGTCGTCTGAGCGGAACACCCTGCCCGGGCAAAGCATCTTGATGGGCAGCGGCTTTGTCTCCATAGCATGAATCTGTGCCGCCGAGGTCTGAGTTGCCAACAAAAATTCCGGCGACAGATAAAAGGTATCCTGCATGTCCCTTGCGGGATGATCCTTCGGAATGTTCAGCGCCTCAAAATTATAGTAATCCTTCTCTATCTCTCTGTTTTCAAATACCTCAAAACCCATTCCGATGAACACATCTATGATCTGGTTGCGCATCTGGGTGATGGGATGCAGATTTCCCGTCTCCCTTTTCTCCGCCGGCATGGTCACATCAATCTTCTCCAGCTCATAGCGCACTTCCAGCTCTTTCGCCTTCATCTTCTCATCCAGCTCCAAAAAACGCTGCAATGCCCATTCCTTCAGCTCGTTCACGCTTTTTCCGAAGCCTGCCCGCTCCTCCGGGGCAATGCTGCGCATCTCCTTCATCAGCTGACCGATCTTGCCGGTTTTGGA
The DNA here is from genome assembly GCA_910586835.1 of uncultured Acetatifactor sp. Taxonomy (GTDB): domain Bacteria; phylum Bacillota; class Clostridia; order Lachnospirales; family Lachnospiraceae; genus Acetatifactor. The sequence goes on along the minus strand of CAJUJU010000023.1, from coordinate 1,935 downwards.
GTCCAGAAACTGCTTGCGCAGTTCAAAAGCTGCCGCTCTGGAGTTGGCCCGCTTTTCGATCCCGTCCATGATCTCCTGTTTGATACTCGCCAGTCTGTCACTCATTTTCATACCTCCTGTTTTGTTCGCGTTGCTCGTCATAAGCTCTTCCCTGCCTTCGCCCGTGCAAGCACGGCTTCGGCAGTTCTTCGCTTCTGACTCTGCCCACTTCCCGAATTAGCAGACTCAAAATGCTTCGCATTTTTCGTTCGCGTTGCTCGTCATAAGCTCTTCCCTGCCTTCGCCCGTGCAAGCACGGCTTCGGCAGTTCTTCGCTTCTGACTCTGCCCACTTCCCGAATTAGCAGACTCAAAATGCTTCGCATTTTTCGTTCGCGTTGCTCGTCATAAGCTCTTCCCTGCCTTCGCCCGTGCGAGCACGGCTTCGGCAGTTCTTCGCTTCTGACTCTGCTTATTCGCGCAAAAAGTCCCCTGCATTTTCATGCAAGGGACGAAATTTTTCCGCGGTACCACCCTGATTCCCTGCCCTTGGGCAGGACTCTCGTTTTCGCCTAACGCGCGCCATACGTCCGAAGCTATCTGCATACGCCCTCTCGGGCGATACCTTCACTCCGGCAGCTCCGGTGGGAAATTCAGGTTTCCTCTGAACCTGGGGAGGCTCTCAGCCGATGACCTCCCTTCTCTGAAGGAAAATGAAACCTTACTGTGCACCATCATTGCCTTTCACTCTACTAATTGATTAGTCTAACGCTCCTCCTGCAAAATGTCAAGCTTTTTTTCATTACCTCTGTTCTCTCCTGCTGCCCGCAAGCACTTTGTTTACAGGGCTGAAATAACAGTTCAGGTACGCCCCCACCATGACGATGTACATACAGAAATACATCCACAGCAATATGATAATGATGATGGAAAGGCTTCCGTAAATGCCGTAGGAATTACTGTAATTGATGTATATGGAAAAGACCCAGGAGAACACGCTCCACACCACCGCCGCAAAAGCTGCGCCGGGAATCTGCTCCTTGAACTTCAGACGCTCATCCGGCACATACGCATAGATCGCGGCAAACAAAACAGTCAGCACCACCCATACCACCATAAACCGAAAGTTCATGGCAAAGGTCACGATATCCTGCAGCAGCGGAAACCTGTACAGGGCAAGATTCACCAGCTGATTTCCGAATACATTGATAAACAGGGAAAGGATCACCACAATCAACATGACCACCGTATACAGGCTGGCAATGGCACGCACCACAAAATAATTCCGTTTCTCCTCCACCCCGTTCACGGCGTTCAGCCCCCGCATCAGCGCCAGAACACCCCTGGCCGCGGACCAGATTGTTGCGATGATCGCCACGGACATCACCCCCGCCGACCTGTCGTAGACATCGGAAATCAGACTTTCCGTCAAGGGAATCGCCATGTCAGGCACCACATCCGTCACTGCCTTCACCAGATTCTCCTCCGTCAGCGGCGTGTAAGGAAGAATCGCACAGATCATAATCAGCATGGGGACAATGGAAAGAAAAAAGAAAAAAGCAATGCTTGCCGCATGGGCGCTGATATTCTGTTTTTTCATCTGTGCGGAAAAGTTCATCCCGATCAGACAGAGCTTACGAATCACAGACCTCTCTCCTACTCATATATGTTTTTAACAGTACAGCCCTCATAAAAGAAGGCAAGGATATCTCCCGCGCTCCAACCGCTTTTTGCCATGGATCTCGCGCCGTTCTGGCTCATGCCAACTCCATGTCCGAAGCCGCCGCCGGTCAAGGTATATCCTACCACATTCCCGTCTTCTTTTCCAGCGGTTATCACAAAAAAGCCGCTGGGCAGAATCGTCGGACACTTTACCTTGCTGCCGTCCTTGCGCACGATCCTGCTCTCTCCGTTATTCAGCACATATCTGATATTGTGCTCCGTAGATCGGAAGAGC
>CAJUJU010000022.1 GCA_910586835.1 uncultured Acetatifactor sp. | reverse complement strand
TTGCCAATCTAATTGTAGATTGGCATATAAATACAATTAACTTCACGGATTCAGGATATTGTTATGGTAAGAAAAAGGACAGTGGCAGGGGAAAGCCAAAGATGTATCAGGAATTGGCGGGTAAACAGTTCTGGGCGGAGCTTACAGGTGATGAAGATTTTTATATTAAGATAATTACCTTTATGGGAACAATGCCGGAGCAATATGTCGCATCCTATAAGGAGAGCTACAATAAGGCAGCGAACAGGTTGATCAGGGAATTTTCAAACAGTTTCTGTAAAGAGGATGGGACTATTGATTGGGAAAAGTTGGTTGAATTTAATTCCGGGGATTAAGGCGTTTTATGAGCGATGAGTGGAGGACGTATGAAAACTACTTTAGATTTGTCATAAAAAGGAAAACTAAAAGAAGTAAATGCAGATGAGTACGACGGATCCCGTAATAGCATTAATAACTTCCGCAGCTTGTCTTTCCATATGTTGATATTTGGAATTTTGTTCAATAGGTTCACATGGTAATTCGGTGCATGTGCAAGGACCGCATTGTTGGTACTGGAATACATTTCTTTTAAGGAGAGGGGGGCATCCCAAGCTTCGGATCCAAAATATATTACAAGAGTGATTACTGGTATAAGACGATCAGTTCTCCAAAAACCACTCAAAAATTCTCCATCCGTTGGAGTTTCTTCTTTCTGTGGCTGCTCTGGTTGTTTTGGCTGAGAGCATAATGGATATCAGCCTGGTTTTCGATACCCATGACACAGTATGCCGCCTCTCCATCTGTCATGGTATGCAGGAGTTTCAGCACATCTCTGTATTTCTGCTCAGGCACACCTGCGTTATCAGCTCCATATGAAATCACAATTCCCGTCGTGTCCAACTCTGTCAACTGGGTGGGGTCAATCCTCTGCTCTCCATGGTATAGGAATTGGTTGAATGCATCGGCAAAAATTACGGGATTCTCCATATATTGTTATAGTATCTATCTTTCCCATGATGAAAATTCCTTTCTTTCCCAGTGATAACAGTATACGCTGAAAAAGAATTTTTCTCAATAGCCTTTATAAAATCGTTTGAAAGATTTCTGTCAGCCACATTTGCTGTCCGGCTTTCATAGAATTTAGCAGTCTTCTCTCTGCCAATTTAGCCATGCCAGAGTTTTAAATTCAAGTGTGTTGAACTTTTGGTATCTTCTGATTTTTATTCATATTTTCATCCGGATTTCTGTAAACAAGTTGAATTATAGTTTAACGATTTGCTCTTACACCCTCTTATTTTGACCTGCCCAACAAGCTTCAAACACTGGATTTACGGTATTTCAAGCAAAATCCCCAACTTGTGCAGGACACAATCTGGGGAAGGCACCCGCGGCATTTTATGCGGGAAAAGAGGCAGTTTATGTCGCAGGGCCTTGCAAAGCAGGCTTTGCTGGTAAATAATATACGCATAGAGTCACAGCAAGAGGATAGGCTGACGGTGCAGGGGGTATCAGGATGATTCGTGCGGACGGTGTGGGAAAGCGTTTTGGAGAGAAGGAAGTGCTGCGGGAGGTAAACCTGCAGATCGAAAAAGGTGAGATCTTCGGATTGCTGGGGCCATCGGGGGCGGGCAAGACTACGCTGATTAAAATTTTGACGGGGCAGCTGGCGGCAGATTGCGGAGAGGTGTTCATTGCCGGAAAGGATGCCGGCAGGCTCACCGGCGGGGACAGAAGGAAAATCGGAATTATGATGGATTCCTTTGGCGTTTATGAAAGGTTCTCCTGTTATGAAAATCTGAAGCTTTTTGCACAGCTGTTCCGGATTCCGGAAAAAGAAATTGGAGACAGGCTGAAGGAAGTGGGGCTGCAGGATGCCGTGAAGACACCTGCCGGAAAGCTGTCAAAGGGAATGCGGAGCCGCCTGCAGCTGGCCAGGGTTTTCCTGCAGAAGCCTGAGCTCTTATTTCTCGACGAGCCTACAGGCGGGCTGGATCCCGGGAATGCAGAGGAGATTCACAGGCTGATTTTGGATAAAAAAAGGGAGGGGTGCACCATATTTTTGACCACCCACAACATGGCGGAGGCAGAGAGGCTGTGCGACAGTATTGCTCTCCTGAATGAGGGAAAGATTGTAGAGAGAGGTATGCCGAAGGAAATCTGCCGGAAATATGACAGGCAGAGGAAGCTTTGTATACACAGGTATGACGGTGTGGAGGAAGAGCTTTCCAACGGCAGGGACGGGGCGGAACGGCTGTATCAGCTGCTTTGGGAGGGGCTGGCGGAGACCGTTCATTCCACGGAGCCCGATCTGGAATCCGTGTTTATGGAGCTGACGGGCAGGAAGCTGAATCTTTAATGGCACGGCGGTACAAAAGGCCGCCGGAGGACATATGTGTGAAGGAAAGCGCCAGAGGCGGAAGGGAAAAGCTTGAGCGCTCAAAGAGTGCGGATGGGAGCAAATATGAGAGAAGCGTTTGTGATCTTCAGAAAACAGGTGCGGGATACTCTGAAGAACAAGGAAATATTGATACAGTTTGTATTATTGCCGGTGTTGGCGGTCATCATGGAGAACGCGGTGAAGGTAGAGGGAATGCCGGAGAATTATTTTATAAAGCTTTTTTCCGTCATGTTTGCCGGGATGGCTCCGCTGGTGTCTATGGCGGCTATCCTTGCGGAGGAAAAAGAGAAGGGCACGCTGAGGGTGCTTTTGATGTCGGATGTATCCCCTTTCTCTTACCTGCTTGGAACAGGGAGTTATGTCTGGCTGCTCTGTATGGCCGGAAGTGCGGTTATGGCTGCGGCGGCAGGCTTTCGTGCCGGGCAGCTCATGGCTTATCTGAGTGTGATGGGGGCAGGTCTGGCGGTTTCGGTGGCTGCGGGGGCGGCCCTGGGGATGTTTGCGCGCAGTCAGATGATGGCCACGTCCCTTGTGATGCCGGTTATGCTGGTGCTGGCCTTCCTGCCCATGCTCTCTGCTTTTCAGGAAACGGTGAGGAAGGTTGCCGGAATCCTTTATACCCGGCAGATGCAGATTTTTCTGGAGGATCTGAGGTTTGACCGGATGGATTTCAAGGGAGCCGCCATTATGGTCGGCAACCTGGCCATGGTGTGTCTCCTGTTTATCATTGCCTATAAGCGGAACGGATTGGAAAGAGAATGAAGATAGCGATAGAGATAGACGAAAAGTATTCTGATACGGAGATCCGGGTAGGCTGCAGGAGACTGACGCCGGAGCTGGAAAAGATGATTGCCATGCTCCGCATGCTGGAGATGCAGCTGACTGTGGAAAAGGACGGCGTTACCTATCTGCTGGATGTGGATAAGGTGCTGTATGTGGAGGCGGTGGAGAGGAAAACCTTTGTGTACACGGATGAGCAGGTCTATGAATCCGGACTGAAGCTGTACGAGCTGGAGCAGCAATTGGAGGACTGCGGTTTTTTCCGGGCCAGCAAGTCCTGCCTGATTTATCTGAAACACATTGAAGGTCTGAAGGCTGATATCAACCGGAGAATCAGAGTCACCATGAAAAACGGGGAGCAGATTGTGGTTTCCAGAATGTATGCGGAGGAACTCAGAAGGAGGCTTGGATTGAAATGATAGAGGAGAGGAAGACGTTTTGCGGTTATCTGACGCAGATTTTTACCCTGTATGGAATTACCATAAGTATTTTTATTCTGTTCGGCCTTCTGACGGGGGAGTACGCGAAGGAGGTTTCTTCCCTGTTTGCGCTGGGCGGTCAGGGACTGCGGTTTTCCACCATGCTCCAGTTGCTGGGGATGTCGGTGTTTATCACACTGTTCCGGGTTCTTTTCTTTACGGATTTTCTGTTCCGCAATATGGCTATTGTAATAAGGACGGTGGGGATGCTGACAGGGGTGGTTGGGATTATTGTGCTGTTTGTGGCGGTTTTTGACTGGTTTCCCATGAATCAGCCGGAGGCCTGGATCAGCTTTTTTGTTTCCTTCGGAATTTGTTTTGCAGCCAGCACAGGGGTAACGCTGCTGAAGGAGAAAGCAGAAAATCGGAGAATGGAAGAGGCCTTGCAGGCTTTGCGCGAAGAAAAATGAAAAAAGGATTGACAAATCACTCTTCCGGGTGCATAATGCAGGATGTAAAAGGCAATGGCGTCTTTGAGCAAACACTCAAAGACGCCATTTTTGCGCGCATAAGCAGAGTCAGAAGGGAAGGCCGACCGAAGCCGTGCATGCACGGGCGAAGGAAGGCCAGCCCTTATGACGAGCAACGCGAACGAGAAGAGCGAAGCGCTTCGAGTCTGCTTATGCCGGAGGGCAGAGTCAGAAGGGGGTATTTATGAAAAATGTATCTGAGTACTTTGGAAGTATGGTGTTTGATGACAGGGTTATGAAGGCAAATCTGTCGGCCAGGGTCTACCGGTCCTTGAAAAAGACTATTGACGAGGGGGCGCAGCTGGATATCAGCGTGGCCAATGCGGTTGCCGCTGCTATGAAGGATTGGGCGGTTGCCCGAGGCGCCACGCACTACACTCACTGGTTCCAGCCGTTGACTGGCGTCACGGCGGAAAAACATGACAGCTTTATCTCACCGTCTCCCGACGGCGGCGTCATCATGGAGTTTTCCGGGAAGGAGCTGATCAAGGGTGAGCCGGATGCTTCCTCTTTTCCATCGGGGGGATTGAGGGCAACCTTTGAGGCCAGGGGCTATACTGCCTGGGATCCCACTTCCTATGCTTTTATCAAGGGAAAAACATTGTGCATTCCCACGGCATTCTGTTCCTATGGCGGGGAGGCACTGGATAAAAAGACACCGCTGCTGCGTTCCATGGAGGCGCTGAACAGGCAGGCGCTTCGCATTCTGAGACTGTTTGGAAACGATACGGTAAAATGTGTGCGCACTTCCGTAGGGCCGGAGCAGGAGTATTTTCTGATTGCGAAGGAGATGTATGATCTGCGGCCGGATCTCCGTTTTACCGGAAGGACGCTGTTCGGGGCCAGATCTCCCAAGGGGCAGGAGATGGACGACCACTATTTCGGCGTAATCAAGCCCAGGGTTGCGGCCTATATGGAGGAGCTGAACGAGGAGCTCTGGAAGCTGGGGATCCTTGCAAAGACAGAGCATAATGAGGTTGCGCCCGCACAGCATGAGCTTGCCCCCATCTACACCACTACCAATATCGCCACGGATCACAATCAGCTGACCATGGAGGTTATGCAGAGGGTAGCCGCTAAGCACGGTCTGGTATGTCTGCTGCATGAAAAGCCCTTTGCGGGGGTCAACGGCAGCGGAAAGCATAATAACTGGTCCATTGCCACCGATTCCGGGGTCAATCTTCTTTCGCCCGGGGAGACGCCCTATGAGAACGCTCAGTTTCTTCTGTTCCTGTGTGCGGTCATTAAAGCTGTGGATGATTATCAGGATTTGCTGCGTCTCTCCGTGGCCACTGCGGGGAATGATCACAGATTGGGGGCAAACGAAGCGCCTCCGGCCGTGGTATCCATCTTTCTGGGCGACGAGCTGAACGGGGTGCTGGAGGCCATTGAGTCAGGAAAGCCCTACAACGGGACGGAAAAGACACAGATGAAGCTGGGAGTGGATGTGCTGCCTTTGTTTAACCGGGATACCACGGATCGGAACCGCACGTCACCTTTCGCATTTACCGGAAATAAATTTGAATTCCGTATGTTGGGCTCATCCAACAGCATTGCCTGTGCCAATATCATGCTGAACAGTGCGGTTGCGGAAAGCCTGAAAATATATGCGGACCGACTGGAGGGCGCGGAGGATTTTGAGACGGCGCTGCATGAGATGATCCGCAAGACCATCAGTGATCATAAGCATATCATCTTCAATGGGAACGGCTACGATGATGCCTGGATCAAGGAGGCGACGGAGAGGAGAGGCCTGCTGAATTACCGCACTACGCCGGACTGTATGCCCCATCTTCTCGACAAAAAGAATGTGGAAATGCTCACCTCCCTGGGCGTGTTCTCCGAGGCGGAGTTAAAGTCCAGATGCGAAATCATGCTGGAGAACTATTGCAAGACGGTGCTGATCGAGGCAAACACCATGGTAGATATGGCCAGGACGCTGATTGCACCGGCGGTGGAGGGATATACCCTGAAGCTTGCCAAAACTGCGGCGGCAAAGAAGGCGTTGGATCCGGGAATCGCCTGCAGCTATGAGAACGGCCTGGTGAGGAGGCTTTCGGCTCTGACGGACAGGATTGCCGCAGGGGCGGAGGAGCTGGAAAGCGCTGTGACGGCGCTTTGTATGACGGAAGGAATCATTGAGGAGGCAAATACGATTCGCGACAGGATCCTGCCGAAGATGGGAGAATTGAGGCTCGCCTGCGATGAGGCTGAAACATTGACGGCAAAGAGTGACTGGCCGTTCCCGGTTTATGGGGATCTGCTGTTTGGGGTGCGCTGACGAAACGATAGTATGGCTTGCCTATGATGTGGAGAATGTGGTGAAGGTGCGTACGGGAGGACAGTATGGCAAAATACATATTTATCACAGGGGGTGTGGTTTCCGGCCTTGGAAAGGGGATAACCGCAGCGTCTCTGGGGAGGCTGTTGAAGGCAAGGGGTCTGAAGGTGGCGGCGCAGAAGCTGGATCCCTATATCAACGTGGATCCGGGCACCATGAGTCCCTATCAGCACGGAGAGGTGTTTGTGACCGAGGACGGCACGGAGACGGATCTTGATCTGGGACACTATGAGCGGTTTATCGACGAGGACTTGAACAAATATTCCAACCTGACCACGGGAAAGGTATACTGGAATGTATTGAATAAGGAAAGAAGAGGAGAGTACCTGGGCTCCACCGTGCAGGTCATTCCTCATATTACAGACGAAATCCGGGAGTTTGTCTACCGTGTGGGCCGAAAGACACAGGCGGACATCGTCATCACCGAGATCGGGGGAACTATCGGGGATATTGAGTCCCAGCCCTTTATTGAGGCGGCAAGGCAGATTTCCCTGGAGGCAGGCAGGGAAAACAGTCTGTTTATCCATGTGACGCTGGTGCCTTTTCTCCGGGGCTCCGATGAGCACAAGTCCAAGCCCACCCAGCATTCCGTGAAGGAGCTGCAGGGGATGGGGGTGAATCCCGATGTCATTGTCCTGCGCTGCGACGAGCCTCTGGAGGAGGCTGTCTTCCGGAAAATTTCTCTGTTCTGCAATGTGAAGCCGGACTGCGTCATCGAAAATCGCACGCTGCCCAATCTTTATGAAGCGCCGCTGATGCTGGAGCGGGCAAATTTTTCTGCGGTGGTTTGTCGGGAACTGGGCATAACCGCACCCGAACCTGACCTGGCCGAATGGATACGGATGGTGGAGGAGAGCAGGAGGATAACGGGGACGGTTCACATCGGTCTTGTGGGGAAATATGTGGGGCTGCATGACGCCTATCTTTCCGTGGCGGAGGCTCTTCGTCACGCAGGCTTCCGCCATCAGGTCAGGGTGGAGATTCACTGGATCGACTCGGAAAGCCTGACGGCGGAAAACTGTGAGGAGCGGCTCTTTGGGCTGAACGGCATATTGGTTCCCGGAGGTTTCGGCAGTCGCGGCATTGAGGGTATGATCCTGGCGGTGAAGTATGCCAGAGAAAAGGAACTGCCCTATTTTGGAATCTGCCTGGGGATGCAGGTGGCGGTGATCGAATATGCCAGAAATGTCTGTGGTATCCGGGATGCCAATTCGGGGGAGTTTGATGAGCAGTGCGCTCACAAGGTCATTGATTTCATGCCGGGACAGAGCGATGAGATCGACAAGGGCGGGACGCTGCGGCTGGGCGCATATCCCTGCGTCATCGAGCGGGATACCGTTATGGAGAGCTGTTACGGCGCCAGCCGGATCAGTGAGCGTCACAGGCATCGCTATGAATTCAACAACGATTACCGGGAGCTGCTGCAGGAGAAGGGGCTTGTCCTGAGCGGTCTCTCGCCGGACGGCAGGCTGGTGGAGACCGTAGAGCTGACGGAACGTCCTTTTTATGTGGGGGTTCAATATCATCCTGAGTTTAAAAGCCGTCCCAATCATCCACATCCTCTGTTTCTTGGATTTGTGGGAGCCAGCGTCAAAGCGGGAAAAGGAGGAGAGCGATGAGCCTGCATGAGGAGTGTGGTGTTTTCGGAATCTTCAGTCCCCGGAAGGCGGATGTGGCAGGCCTGGTGTATTACGGGTTGTATGCCCTGCAGCACAGAGGGCAGGAGAGCTGTGGTATCGTGGTGAATGATGATGGAGTCTTTTCCTCCTGTAAGGATCTGGGGTTGGTCAGTGAGGTGTTTTCCGGCGATGCGCTGTCCCGGCTGCCCGGGGGAGTCATGGCGGTGGGGCATGTGCGCTATGGAACCACAGGTGGGACGAAACGCAGCAACTGTCAGCCTATAGAGGTAAACCATCAGAAGGGGAAGATGGCGCTTGCCCACAACGGGAACCTCAGTAATGCGGTCAGCCTGCGCAATGCGTTGGAGCTGTCCGGGGCGATCTTCCACACCACCAGCGACACGGAGACCATCGCCTATATTGTGACCAGGGAGCGATTGAGAACCCCGTCCATTGAAGACGCCGTAAGCGCTGCCATGTACACGTTGGACGGCGCTTATTCCCTTGTGCTGATGTCCGCGCAGAAGCTGATCTGTGTGAGAGATCCTTACGGTTTCCGGCCGCTTTGCTATGGAAGGACTCCCGACGGAATGTATGCGGCGGCTTCGGAGAGCTGTGCCCTGAAGGCTGTGGGGGCGGAGTTTGTGCGCGACCTGGAGCCGGGGGAAATTCTGGTGTTCGGCCCGGAAGGGATGGTATCCCGCAAGGAGCACTGCGGCCGAAGGAAGAAAAAGATCTGTGCTTTTGAATATATCTATTTTGCCAGGCCGGATTCGGTCATCGACGGCGTGTCCGTCCATGGGGCAAGAGTCCGGGCCGGACGAATCCTTGCCGGAAGACATTCGGCAAAGGCCGATATCGTGGTGGGCGTGCCCGATTCCGGGATGGACGCCGCACTGGGTTTCAGCATGGAGTCCGGGATACCCTATGGGATCGGCCTGATAAAGAATAAATACATCGGAAGAACCTTTATCTCCCCGGGACAGGACACCAGACTGGATCAGGTGCGGATCAAGCTCAGCGCCGTTGAGGAATGTGTCAGGGGGAAACGGGTGGTGCTTATCGATGATTCCATTGTGCGGGGAACCACCAGCCGACGCATTGTAAGACTTCTCAGGGAGGCAGGGGCCAGCGAGGTACATATGCGCATTTCTGCCCCGCCTTTTCTGCATCCCTGCTATTACGGAACAGATATTGACTCCTGTGAAAACCTGATCGCCTGTAAACACAGCGTGGAGGAGACGGCAGGGATCATTGGAGTTGACAGCCTGGGCTATCTGCCGGTGTCTGCGCTGGAGGAATTGACCGGAGGCAGCGGCTGCTGCAGCGCCTGTTTTGACGGCAGTTATCCCACCAGCATTCCCTCAGATACAAGAAGGGACAGGTTTGAGCAGAAGCTTACTTTTTGAAGCCGGAAAGCTTGTCGGTTACTTGACGCCGGAACTGAAATGCAATATGATAGGCGGCATATGGCATAAAAAGGCAAACTGTTTTTGACGAACACTATTATGCGGATAAGTACCCGGATCTGAAGGGAGCATACGGTTATGACAGAGAGGCTCTGCTGGAGCATTTTATGACATTTGGGCTTTCAGAGGGCAGTCATACGCTGACAATCGTATTATATGACGGAAAAACGCTGACGGCTGACTTTACGGTGTAAGGGAGCCTGGGGCTGCACCGGCGGGCGTATTTATGCCTTTTTTTGTTGGCTGGAAGATCAGTCACCGGTTCCTTCTGTGAGGCTGGAACAGCATCCCCAGGAGCAGAGGCGTTGCCATGGTCAGGGGAAAGAGATACCGCAGCAGTGCCACCGGTCCCAGAAGAGCGGTTCCAAAATAAAGTCCCAGGGGCAGAACGCTTAAAAATAATGTCTTTCTTTTCCGGGCAAGAGCCAGCCCGGGAAGCGCCGCCAGGATCCACAGGCAGGCCTCCGGCCGCCAGAAGAGATTGCAGCTGGGAGACTGCACGATTCTGTATAAAAGAGAAAAAAACAGTTCAAAGAGCCGATTCGGCTGCTGCCGCTGGATTCCCCAACGGTTTCTCTCCGGAAACGAATAATAAAAAGCCAGCCCTTTGTACTCGTTGCGGGTCATATCCCAGTAGGGCCGGATCAGCTCTACCCAGGCCAGCAGATACTCCCGGGGATTCTGCAGGCCCATGGCCACATAATTGGAGAAATATCTTCCGAAGTCTTCCGTCAGCACATCTGTCCGGAAGGCAGATTTTACATTATCCGCCGAATCGGGCACATAAGACTGGATTCCCTCGGGTGTGAGCAGCCGGTTTGTCGTCTCATACTGTTCCCGGGTGAGAGTTATGTGCGATCCATCTTCCGTCTTCCAGAGAGAACAGACCCGGGCCATCTGCTGCATGGGGACACAGAGCATTTCTTTTTTGTCTCCTTCTGGGATATCCAATACCGTTGCGGACACGGAAAAAAAGCATTGTGTTATAAGGCAGATCAGAAGCAGGCAGGGGCACAGCCACTTCTTTCCTGTGCGAAGCAGCAGGCAGAAAAGAAGCAGGGCCAGCAGGATATAAATTCCCTGATTGCGGAACAGGCACACGAGTATGCCAAAGACCACCAGCCGGATGTAATGTCCCCGGCCCGGCGCGCTGCATTCCAGCAGCTCCCACAGCGCCACGGTAAAGCAGAGCAGGAAGGCTCCGAACAGAATATCCTTGGTGGAGGTAAAAGTCAAAACCCAGAGGAAGGGATTAAGCGCCGCCCACATTCCTCCCAGGGCAGTCCAGATCAGAGAAACCCCATGCCGCCTGCAGGCTGACAGGCTGTAGGCCATACTGCCCGTAACAGCCAACCCCTGCAGGGCGATATAGAGCGCAAAGCCTGCGGTATAGCTGTGCAGAATGCCGTTGCCAAGGGACAGCAGAGCGCCCATTAAAAAGGTATGGGCCAGAGGATGATGGGAGGTCAGATGTGTGTCTGCATCTCCGAAAAATTCGGCAACCTGAATGGGTGCATCATAACCGAAGGTTCCGGGAAACATGGCCAGCCACGCGGGAAGATAGAACAGGGAAAGCAAAAGCCAGCACAGAAGGAAATACTCCCGGTCTGTCAGACGAAGGTAAAAAAATTCCTTCGCCCGATGATACAATGCGCGTATTTTTTCCGCCCTGGGGTTGTTTCCCCGCCTTTTTTGTGCCGGGATAAAGTGACCCGCAGGATGGCGGCGGGCCGCGGAAAACAGGCACAATAAAAATACAAACACCAGCAGCGGTATCCAGGCTGGTGTCTCAAAATAATCCAGAATCAGATAATACATGGTAAACAGCAGGGCAGTCAGCGCAACTGCGAGGCTGAGTCTTATTTTCTTTTTATTCAACGTTTCTCTTTGATAACCTCCGCTCCGGATCCTATTATGCAGAATTGGAAATAGCACTTTTTTATTCCAAATTATAACATATATTATTTTTCTGTCAACTTTTCCGCATTGGCAGAAGGGGGGAAACCCCTTTTTTAGAACAAAACAAACAGATTTCTAAACAAAACGGTCAAGTGGGGGAAGTTCTATTGAAAACAGGAATGAAGTTGATATAATTAACGGGAAAAATTGCCAAGGGGGAATTTTGATGAAGGGAAAGGTTCGCGTGGGAGCAGCGGTTGTGCTGACGGCAGTTTTGTTTACGCTCTATGATCTGATTCTGGACTATTTTGAGACACCAGCCTGGATACCGCTGCTGGTGTTTGTTTTTGTGCTGGGGCTTTTGGCTGCAGTCTGTATCTGGCTGCCTCGGGTGCTTCCCCCGGGAGGAAAGAAAGTGCTGGGGAAGGTGCGGAACCGGTATCGCCGCCTGGAGGAGTCCTTTTATGAGATTTTCCCCCAGCGGAGTTTTTTTATTCAGCTCTGGCTGCTGCTTTTTCTGGCCTTTCTGCCCGCCTGGATTGCGCTTTTTCCGGGAACCTACGGATACGATGCGCCCATCCAGATCGCGGAGTACTTCCGGGAGCCGGGCACACAGATGTCCCTCCATCACCCCCTTGTGCATACTTGTCTGATGGGCAGTCTGTTTTCTCTGGGGAACGGGCTTTTTCACAGTTATACGGCAGGATTTGTGATTTACATGGCGATACAGGGGCTTGCAGTCACAGGAAGCATTGCATACAGCCTGTCAGCCTGCAGGCGGCATGGGGTTCCTCTGTTCTGGATAGCGCTGGGAGGAGTGTGGGCGGCGTGTAATCCCTTTCTGTGGGTTCTGACCTTTACCTCCACCAAGGATATTCTGTTCGGCGCCTTTCTGCTCTGCTTTACCGTGGCGCTGTGGGAGCTGCTGGAATGCGGCACGCCGGGCCGGGGACAGTACATCCGGTTAGCGGTCTTTGGCATACTCATGTGTCTGTTCCGCAATCAGGGGATTTATATGATAGTGGCGCTGCTTCTTTTCTGCCTGCTGCTGCGGGCGGGAAAACGATGGCTGTATCTTAGCCTGCTTCTTGTCCTGCTTGTGCCCCAGGTGTTTTCTGCTGTTTCCACAAAGGTGTTTGACGTCCGGCCGGGAGACAAAAGGGAAATGCTCTGTGTGCCCATACAGCAGATGGCGCGGCTGTGTTCCCTGTGGATGGCCGGGGGCGGGGACAACCTTGTACTCACCCGGGAGCAGTATGATACGGTGACGGAACTGATTGCGCCGGAGGGAATCCAGGCATTTGTTCCGGACACGGTGGATAATGTGAAATATGTTTTTCGCACGGATGTGCTGGAGAAAGACTTTAAAAGATATTTTTCCAATTATGTGGCTATGGGACTGCAGAATCCCCGTGAATATCTGCTGGCCTGGGTAGAGCTGATCCGGCCCTACTGGGATATGACCCGCAACGAGTACAAGGGGCTGGCTTTTTATTATTCGTTTCCGGAAAGGAACCGCTGGGGAATCCAGCGGGAGGAACAGGGGGGCTTTTTCGGAAAGGTTTTTTCTTTCTTGTACAATGTGATCCAATCTTCTGAGTGCAATTTCTTCTGGCGGCCGGAGACCTGTCTGTGGATTCTGGCTGCGCTTCCCGGGCTGGCTGTTGCCCGAAAAAGAAAGTCGTTGTTTTTGAGCGTTATGCCTTTGGGGCTTTATTTTGGAACCGCTCTTCTGGGGCCGGTGGCGCTGCTCCGGTATCTCTTTCCCCTGACCATGGCAACACCCTTGCTTCTGGGGATGCTGTTCGGGAGAGAAGCCGCAATCCATTGACAAAGATAGAATTAAGGCCTGATAAAGCGGGAGGGAGAAAACCGAAGATGAAAAAGAAGACCTTTCGGGAATGGCTGTTTGGGAACAGATGGATCATGGTGCTGATCGGAGTGATAACTCTTCTGGCCCATGGTTCCATCCTGTTCACGCAGCGTTTCGGAATTGACACGGATGCCATTATGCTTGGCATGTACAGCTTTGAGGATACCGGCAGACAGGGGCTGGTGTGGCTGGCAGAGCTGATGGGACTGGAGCTTGGTCGGTTTAATCTGTATTTGGCACAGGTGCTGACGGTTGTCTTTTTGTTTCTGGCCCCGGTTGCCTTCGGCGGCCTTTTTTGGCTGGCTGGTGGAGAGGGAAGAGGGGACAAGGCGGCTTTGGCTGTGCTCGGGCTTTCCTTTATCGTTTCCCCGTTCTGGGCGGCGCAGATTTATTTCCTGAATCAGAGTGCGCAGGTCTTGCTGGCCTGCGTCCTTACTGCGGCGGCCGTTGCCCTGGCGGAGACAGCCAGAAGGGACATCCGGCGGAGATGGTTTATGCTGCCCGGGGCCATTGCGCTGATGCAGCTGACTTTTTCCAGCTATCAGGTGCTGCTTTTGATTTATGCCGTGGGGGTTGCCGCGGTGTTTCTGATCTCTTCCCTGAAGGAATACAGGACGCTGCGCCAATCATTTTTGTGGATTCTCTTTCACGGGGGAAGCTTTGCGGCGGGCTTCCTGATATACATGATAATCAGCGGTGCCTTTTATATGAAGGAGGGAGATTACCTGGCGGGACAGATTCTCTGGGGACAGGTTGGTCTGTGGGGGGGACTGCGCAATTGCTGCGGTATCATCCGGCAGACTATGCGGGAAACGCCACCCTTTTATACGGGGTGGTATGCGATGTTTTGTGTGGTGTTTCTGGCATTGCTGCTTTACAGACTGTTCCGGGAGAAGGAAAGGAAGCCGGGCAGCCGTATTCTGATGCTGCTGGCGGCGTTGTTTCTGACGGCTTCTCCTTATGCCTTCCACTTTTTGTACGGAGGCGAGATCGTTGACAGGATGCGGCTGCTCATGCCCTTCGGACAGGGCTGTATTCTGTATCTGACGGTACTGCTGCTGGGGGAGTGGAAGCCGGAGGGAAGGAGCCTTCGGGCCATGGGGCTTCGGGTGCTGCTTTTGTTTTTTGCGGCTGCGGTGGTTCGGGATGGGGTCAAAAACCTGAGCTTCTGTACGAGGCTGTACTATACGGATGAGTATGTCTTTGCGCATGCCTCCCGGGTGGCCGCCGATCTGTACCGGGATATCAGGGCCCTACAGCAGTCCCCGGAGCTGGAAGCCTTTCGGGACACTTCCCGGGATAATATCGTGCTTCTGGGATATCCCCACATTCCGGATAATCCGGTATGCATCGACGGGCATACCATCGGCAGGTCGATTTTTGAGGTGGAGGTTTTGACAGGCAACACGCTCACCCGGGACAGGAGCCGGTATTTTATGCGGAACCTGGGTTATCCCATTGAAATATCCTTTTCGGAGGGGGAAGCGGCGGCGTTCTATGCTTATTTTGACGAGTATTTCGGGGCGGAGGTGGATGCCATGCCCTGCTATCCGGATCCCGGGTATATAAAATGTGTGTGGGATGAGGAGACGGGAATGGAGTATGTGGCGGTTAAGCTGGGAGCGGACTGGCGTCTGCCGCAGTGGAAGAAATAGGTTTTCTGCATAAGCCATGCCATAACAGGCTTATTTGAGGGGGCAAAGGGCCCAATGGCCATCTATCATAAATGATGTAATTGTGGTATCATGAAAGAAAAATAACCTCAAAAGGAGAGCAGATTATGGCAAATCCGATTCTACCCCTCTGGGAATACATTCCCGACGGCGAACCCCGCGTGTTTGGAGACCGTGTGTATCTGTACGGTTCCCATGACAGGGTGGGGTGTCCGTTTTTCTGTGATTACAAGCTGAAGGTGTGGTCAGCACCCCTGAGCGATCTCAACCACTGGCAGTGCCATGGGACGAGCTTCCAGACCAGAGACACCGCAAACCACCGGGCGCAGGCGCCCTGGACCGATCATGAGCTGTATGCGCCGGACTGTGTGGAGAAGGACGGGAAATATTACCTCTATATGTATATCGTGGGGGCGAAGGGCTGTGTTGCGGTCAGCGATCATCCGGAGGGCCCCTTTGAGCTGCTGTCCACCTATGAATACACTCCGGGAAACGAGGGGGACGACGGCATTTACAATGATGTGGGCGTTCTTGTGGACGACGACGGAAGAGTGTATTGCTACTATGGCTTTGAGGGCTCTTTCATGAATGAGATTGATCCGGAGAGCATGTACAGGATTCTGGACGGGAGCCTGAAGCGCAGAGTGATCGACGACCGGCCGGAGGTCCCGGCGGAAGAGAGATTTTTTGAGGCCAGCTCGCCCCGGAAAGTCGGAGACACCTATTATCTGATCTATTCCCCGAGAAAGGGAAGCAGGCTGGCCTATGCCACCTCAGACAGTCCCAGGGGGCCTTTTGTCTACAGAGGGTATATCATCGACAACGGCATGGATTATCCTGCGGGGAACAACCATGGCTCCATCTGCAATATCAACGGACAGTGGTATGTGTTTTATCACCGAATGACGAACAATACGATTATGTCAAGGCGTGCCTGTGTGGAAAAAATCCGCATTCTGCCGGACGGAACCATCCCTCCGGTGGAGATGACTTCGCTGGGATTTGAGGAGTCCCTTTCTCCCTATGAGATTGTTCCGGCGGAGATCGCCTGTGTGCTGAAGGGTGGCTGCTATGTGGCGGAGAAGGACGTGTTCACCCGCGTCATCACGCAGATCAAAGCGGATCATGTGATCGGTTACCGGTATTTTGACTTTGGTCAGGATTACGGAAGCAAGATCATGCATCTGTGCCTGAAGGTGAGAGGAATGGGATGTGCCAGCACGCTGCATGTGAGAATCGACAGCGAGGACGGCCCGGAGATCGGAAAGGGTGAGATCGGACTGGCGGACGGTGTTTACCGCATGGACGTAAAGGCAGTGACAGGCCGCCACGCGCTCTATTTTGTGACAGAGCTGGAGTTGGAGGGCTGGACCAGGCAGTTTATGGAAGGCAAGGTTCTCTTTGAACTGGAATCCTTTGTGTTTCTGAAATAGAGTACCATTCAAATAAAAAACAGCTCCGGGCCGGGAAAGGCACTGCGGAGCTGTTTTTTCTATGGGAAATTTTTATTTCTTTGCCAGTTGAAAACGTCCTACAAGCTGATCCAGTATGTTGGCCTGTGCGGAGAGCTGTTCGCTGGTGGCATAGGCTTCCTCTGCAGTGGCCGCGGTATTCTGCACAACCTCGGAAATCTGGTTGACGCCTGTCTCTGCCTGATGGATGGCATCGGACTGTCCCTCCACCATAATCTTCAGATTTTTGGAAAATTCCGCGATTGTCTTGATTCCTTCCACCACGGATTTAATGGAGTCCGCAGCATGTTCCGCAGCACGGTTTCCGTCCGAAACCTCTCTGATGGAACTTTCGATTAGCTCCCGGCTGTTCACTGCAGCTTGGGCGCTCTGGTTTGCAAGCTCTCTGATCTGATCTGCCACAACCGCAAAGCCCCGGCCGGATTCGCCTGCCCTGGCCGCCTCTATGGATGCGTTCAGAGACAGAAGGTTTGTCTGTGCCGCAATGGATTCAATCTCGGAGATAATGTTTCCGATTTTGGTGGATGCCTCATTGATTCGCTCCATGGCCTGCATCATGGTGTTCATTTCTTCCAGGCTGCCGTCTGCGGCGTCGGCATACTGCTGTGCCTTCAGGTAGGATTCATCCGCACTGCCGGCGCTCCTTTCCATGGTGTTGGTAATATCGGAGATGGTGGCGTGGAGCTCCTCCACTGCACCGGCCTGATCCGTAGCGCCTTCCGCCAGGGTCTGGGAAGCCTTCGCCAGGTCGCCGGAGCCGAAGGATACCTGGTGGGATGCCTCACCGATTGCCCGAAGGGTCTCTGCCATCTGGTTTCTCAGTCCGCGCATGGAAGCGTACAGCTTCTGGAAGTCTCCAGAATATTTCTCGGAGGCTTTGGATCTCACCGCATAATTTCCGTTTGCCATCTCTCCCAGTACCTCGCCGATATCGGTGATGATGGAGTTCAGGTGCTCTGCCATCTCAACGGAGTCGTCTCTTATGGATTCAACCTCATCACCGGTGTGAACCGTCGGGAAGGGAGAGGAGAGGTCGCCCTGTGCAAAGGACTTGAGCCTTACGCCGAGATCCCGCAGAGGGCCGGCAATTCCGGAGGCAATTTTTTTCCCGGATCGGGAGGACAGGATCATTGCCGTTACGATCACAGCCGCAACAATGACGGCCATGACCACCTGCGCCGTGATCAGCACAACAGACAGAATGTTGCCCTGATCTACTTTTACATCCAGAAGTTCCTGCAGCTGGGCATAAATATTGTTATAAACCGGCGCCAGATCGTTGAGTGCAATCTCCTGAGCCTGTCTGCAGAGCTCTCTGTCCGTTGTGGCGCCCAGCTCCATGATCTGCGTATCAAGGGCCCAATATGTATTCAGCTCTGATTTGATGGCGTTGTAGGTTTTTCTTCCGTCCTCCGACACAATGGTGTCTTCTACCTTTGCAAAATATTCCTGAAACAGGATCTTGCCCTCGTTGTGCTGTGCCACCACTTCAGCGATGGCGTCCGCGTCGTCGTATCCGATGGCGGCCCGAAGGGAGGATCTGAGATCGGCAAACTCAAACATGGCTTTTCCGATGTCACCCTGTGCAAAGCCGAAATTTTTCAGCGCATAGGCATATCTGTTGGAAATGACAATCAGGGATATCAGCCCCAGGATTGCGGCGATTGCTGTGATTGCGGACACTTTGTAAAAGGAATAAATGATTTTTTTTTCGATGCCCTT
Source organism: uncultured Acetatifactor sp. (assembly GCA_910586835.1). Taxonomy (GTDB): domain Bacteria; phylum Bacillota; class Clostridia; order Lachnospirales; family Lachnospiraceae; genus Acetatifactor. Next base: position 34,182 of record CAJUJU010000022.1, on the reverse strand, counting down.
CTTTTGATTCATGAACGATGGTCTCCTCTCTGCGGCTACCCGATGCAGGAGCCTTTCAGACAGGAAAACGATTGTTCCAATGTTCTGTGTAACGGATCCAGTATATCAGGATAGTGATGAACGGTTATATTTCCATTATAGTACTTTTGGGCAAAAAAGCAATATTTAATTCCCGGGAATCAAAAAAAGCGAACTATGTTCGCTTTTTTGACGGAGGTATTCCGCTTTATGTAGTTTGGCTGTGCCCGTTATTTTACGGTGATGGATGTGATGTGGGGATTTGCACCGTTGTACCAGTACAGGAAGCCCTCCATGTCTACCACATCGCCAACCTTCAGATTCTTGACTGCCGCGTAAACTTCGGTGGTGTTATCGCAGAGATAGGATTCTACAACGAAGGAGTAGGTCTGGCCGTTGAGGGAAACGTTGAAGTACAGATCGCTTCCGTCCTCACCGGAGCCGTCCCAGTTGTAGAGGAATGCTGCGCCGCTGTCGTCTGCGGCTTCCACGGTCATACCCTTGAAGGATACGAACTCGTTCTGGTGCTTGATCAGGTCGTCTGTGCCGAGCAGAGAGGTGGCGTCAAACGCCTCAGCGATGTAGCTGCCGCTCTGGATTTCAAAGGATTCCACGTCGATGATCTCCACCTCGCCGGACCACTCTGCCTTGTAGCCGGTCACCTTGATCTTTGTGCCGGGAACTAGCTTTGCGTATTCTTCCTCGGTGCAGGGCATGTTATAGATAAAGTATGCGCCCTCCTTGTCCTGGGTGTACAGGGTAGCCTGATTTTCCCACCAGGACTGCTTTGCCTGTACATAGGTCTCGACAGTCACCTGGCTGTTGAGCTCTGCAGCCACATACTCCGCATGGGTCATGACGCCCTCGGACTTCTTGTCGCTGTCGCCGCAGGCCGCAAGGGAAAGGGTAAGCATAAGAGCCAGGGATAAAGCAAATAATTTTTTCATAATGTTCTCCTCTTTTATTGTAAGATTGGTTAACAGGAAACAAGGTCTATTATACATAAAAATGGCAGGAAATCAATGGGTATTATGACGGGTTTTTCGTGTTTTTAGGGTCTCAAGACCTACATATAGAATAATAACCGCCCAGGTGACGCCAAGAGCCGCCAGAAGAAGCACGGCAGTCCGGGGAAGTTTTCCAAGGTCTGCGCGCTCCATGGCCCCTCCCCGGTTCTGATCCAGACGGTACAGGGCGGACACGTCGTGAAACAGGTTTTCCAGGTAGGCGTCGTCGATGGTCTCCTTTCTGCGAACGGATTTGGTCACGTTTTCAATGAGCTGTCCGGCTGCGTCCCGCAGGGAGGCGGAGCCGTTGAATACGGGAGTCACAAAGGTATGATCCGTGTGTTCCAGAAGCAGCCGGGAGGCCTTGAGCTTCACGTCGTAGTGAAGCTGATTGTCCTCGCCGCCCCTGGACAAGTAGTCCTGATATTCCGCGCTGTCCTGTGCCTTGGAGGTCACGGGGACGTACCCTTCTGTCTCCGCATAGGCGATCTGTACGTCATTTGTCAGCAGGTACTGGGTAAAGAGCCAGGAAGCCAGAACCTCCTGGGGATCCGCTTTGTTGAAAATGCATACGGAGGGTCCCTGGGAGATCATGACGGGGTTTTCCGGATCGGTCTGGGGAACCGGCCTTACCTCGGTCTCAAACTCCACAAGGGCTTCCGCGCTGATATCCAGAAGGGGAGCGTGGGTTCCCATCCAGGTGGCCCCGGCGGTGGAGTCAACGGCGAAGATGCACTGTCCCGCGTTGAGGAAGTTGGCGGGATAGCTGGAGATTTTGAAGGTGGAAAAGGCGCCGGTCTCTGCGTGCTCCGCTATGGTGTACAGAAGAGCGGCGGCAGTGTCGTTGAAAATCAGGATTTCTCCTGCGTCGGTGGAGTAGCCGGCGTTCTGCTGCCGCAGCAGCTGGATCATCATATTGTCGGTTGACTTGTAGATAAAGGGGATCAGAACCTGCTGGCCGTTGACCAGGTAATTGCCCTGGCTGTCCTGTTCCATGGCGGCCTCGGAGACCTCCCAGACGAAATCCCAGGTGAGGACTTCCGGCAGGGAATAGCCCAGCTTTTCCACATAGGTTTTGTTGATGTAGCAGGCTTCGGTGGAGCGCATGAAGGGAAGGGCGTAGTAGTGCTCCTGAAAGGCGCACTCCTCCAGAAACTGTGGAATAATCTCCTCCCGGGCAGGCCCGTCAAACCGGACATCGCTTCCGCCCAACCCGTATTTTTCGTCCGCAAACAGCCCTTCCAGGGGCACCACCGTGTTGATGCCCGTCAGGTAGGTGGCGATGTGATCCGGGTAGGTGATGCACACGTTGGGGGTGGTGCCGGTGGCGATGTTGGTGATGACATCGTTGTAGATCCTGCCGTAGTCCGTGTAAAGCCTAAGATTTACCGTAATGTTGGGATACAGACTCTCAAAGTCCGCGATGGCTTTTTTGTAGATGTCGGTCTGGGCCTTGTTGGTATCGTTCTTGGCCCAGAAGGTGATCTGGTATTCCCTTGTTGTGTCAAAGGCTTCCGGAATGGCAAAGGCATCCAGTCCTCTGGAGCCGTGGCATCCGGCAAGGGATAACAGGCAGCCTGCCGCAAGTAGCAGAAGTGTTATGGCTTTTCGCATCGGTCTCATCCCTTTGTACCTCCTCTCGCCACACCGGCCATGATTTTTTTGCGGAAGATCAAAAACAGGACGATCAGGGGCAGGGAGATGACCACTACGGCGGCCATCATGGCGGGGATGTTTTCCCGCCCGAAGCCGTTTTCCCGGATTTCCTGAATCCCGTTTGACACCAGGAAATAATCCGGGTCGTCGGTGATGAGCCTGGGCCACACATAGGAGTTCCAGCATTCGATGACCTTCAGGATCACGATGGTGATGAGGGTGGGTTTGCAGATGGGGATCATCACCCTTCGCAAGTACCGCAGATCCGAGGTGCCGTCCACCTTTGCGGCGTAATAAAGCTCGTCGGGAATCTGGGCAAAATTTTCCCGCAGCAGGTAGATATAGAATACGGAGGTCACCGAGGGCAGAATCAGTCCGGTGAAGGTGTTGCGCAGCCCCAGGTTGGTGACGGTGGCAAAATTGGTGATGACCACCAGCTCATTTGGAATCATCATCAGGGACAGAAAGAGGGTAAAGACAAGATCCCGCCCCCTGAATTGCAGTCTGGCGAAAGCGAAGGCGGCCAGGGTGATGACGGCCAGCATGACGGCGGTGGTGACCAGGGTGAAGAGCAGGGTGTTTGCCAGATATCGTCCCAGGGACACGGTGGTGAAGGCGTCCGCATAATTCTGCAGGGTGGGAGACAGGGTGAAGAACGCCGGTATGCGCTCCGCGTTGTAGGAGCCGTAGCTCTTCACGGAGGTCAGAATCATCCAGTAAAAGGGGAAGAGAACCACCAGGGCCCAGAGCGTCAGCAGAAAGTACAGGATGATGTTTCCCGTCGTTCTGCGCCGGCATGCGGATTTTTCTATTTTTTCATAGTCAGGAGTATTACTCATTTTATATGTCCTCCCTTTAATAATGAACGTGCTTTCTGCTCACCAGCAGATTGATGCAGGTGATGGTCAGCACAATGGCAAACAGGATGATGGCGGCCGACGAAGCATAGGAGGGATAGCCGCCGCTGTCGCCGTAGAGCATGTCGTAGACATAGCCCACAATGGTATTCATTTCCGCGGCGTTCAAGTCGGTGCCGAACAGAGCAACGGCGTCGCTGTAGGCCTTGAAGGCGCCGATGAAGCCGGTGATGACCAGATAAAAAATCATGGGCGAGATCATGGGAACCGTGATCCGGCGGAAAATCCGGAACCGGGAGGTTCCGTCCACCCGCGCCGCGTTGTAGTAGACCTGGTTCACGGAGGCCAGTGCGCTGGTCAAAATCAGGATTTTAAAGGGCATGACCACCCATATGGTGTAGAAACACAGGACGAACATCTTCGCCCAGTAGGGGCCGTCGATGAAGTCCACGCTGCTTCCGCCGAAGGCGTTGATGAGCAGGTTAATCAGTCCGTCGGAGTAGGCTGTCTTCTTAAACAGAATCATGAAGACAAGACCCACTGCCAGGGTGTTTGTGACATAGGGCAGGAAATAGATGGTCTGAAACAGATCCCGCAGGGGACGGATGGAGCTTAAGCCCACGGAAATCAGGAGGGCAAGCCCGGTGGAAAGGGGCACCGTGATAATCACCAGAAGGAAGGTGTTTTTTACCGCCTGCAGAAAATAGGGGTCGTGGAGGACATAGGAATAATTATAGGAACCCACGCCGAAGAAGGTCTGGGACGCGGAGTTGTAGCCCTCCTCAAAAGAGTAGACGAATACGTCCACCAGGGGATAGATCATGAAGGCGCCCAGAAAAAGGAAGGCCGGTATCAGGTAAAGCCAGCCCTTTTGATTGTTTTTTTCCATGACTGCTCCTTTCAGCGAATGCGCTCGCCGGTCTCTTGGTGAAAGAGGAAGGTCTTTGTGGGCTTCAGGGCAAAGCGGACGGTGGGAGAGGAAAGATCCACCTGGTTTTCCGCGCTTATGATAGACCGGATGGCGGCATTTTCACAGCAGGGGTGGGCAGAGACTACGCTGACATCCCGCCCCATTACCTCCAGGCGGCTTAAGTTACATTGCAGGGGGCCGTCCTCCTGCAGCAGGAAGCCCTCGGGCCGGACGGCGGCGGTTACGCGGCAGTCCGGAACCTGCGGAGTATCCAGGACGGCGTCCCCGCCGATGATGAGCCTGCCGTTTTTGACGCTGCCCTCAAAGACATTGATGGGAGGGGTGCCCAGAAACTTTGCCACAAAGAGGTTCACCGGGTTGTCGTAGACCTCCTGGGGCTTGCCGATCTGCTGTACCACGCCGTCCTTCATGACCACGATCCGGTCGGAGATGCTCATGGCTTCGTCCTGGTCATGGGTTACAAAGACGGTGGTGATGCCGGTTTCCTTCTGGATCCGCCGGATCTCCTCTCTGGTCTGGAGCCGCAGGCGGGCATCCAGGTTGGAGAGGGGTTCGTCCAGCAGAAGAACCCGGGGCATCTTGACCAGTGCCCTGGCGATGGCCACGCGCTGCTGCTGTCCCCCGGAGAGCTCTCCGGGCCTGCGCTCCATCAGTCCTTCGATCTGAACCAGTTTTGCCGCTTCGTAAACCTTCTCGCGCATTTTTTCCTTGGAGAGCTTATCCGGACCCTTCAGGTTTTCCAGCGGGAACCGGATGTTCTGTTCGACGGTCAGGTGAGGGTAGAGGGCATAGCTTTGAAAGACCAGCCCTACGCCTCTGTTTTCGGGGGGCAGTCCGGTGACGTCGTCCTCCCCGAAGAAAATTTTTCCGGCGGTGGGCTTCAGAAGGCCGCAGATCAGATTCAGCGTGGTGCTCTTGCCGCAGCCCGAGGGGCCCAGCAGACCCACCAGCTCCCCGTCCGGAATCTCAAAGTTGAAATCGTTGACGGCGACGACTTCTCCCCGCTCCTTCTTGCCCCGGGCGGGAAATTTTTTTGTCAGGTTCTGCAATGTGATTTTCATGGTGTCTCTCCCTCTTTTCTATATACCGTAGGAGTCCCGCAGGTCGCTGGAGATGTGATCCAGGTCCGGATAGACGGAGCCCTCCGTGATGCCAAATACCCGCAGACTGTCAATAAAGTACTTTTTCCTGTCGCAGGGGATGATAATCTTGTAGAGCATATTTTCGTCGCAGATTTCCTCCAGCCGCTGCAGGGAGTTGTGGACGGTGAAATTGGAATGCTGGGAATACATTCGCAGGTTGTTTTCCGTGGAACTGCAGGCCAGAATCCGATCCACCAGCTCGGGATTGTGGTGGTTGTGCTTGAAGGCGGGCAGCAGCATTTCCTGGGTGGTGTCGGCGTCGATGGGATAGATGCAGCGGCCGAAGCCCTCTTTTTCATTCAAAAGATGCGGAGCCAGAACCCACACGCCCGCATCCGTTTCCGGGGTTGTCCGGTAGGTCTCGGTGGCGAAGAAGGCGGCGATGAGCGGAGATTCGCTCCAGTCCAGCATTCTCGTAGGGAGACCGTAATGCTGCATCAGGGACACCCAGGCGGCATAGTTGTGCTTGGCGGGAGGGTTATCCAGAATCTGTCTGGCGCGGATGTAAAAGTCGTTTGTGATGTACCGCTCCACGTCCAGACGGCGTCTGCTTCTCTGAATAGAAGGAACCAGAGTCAGGGCGGCGTTTTCCTCGCCGCGATACCATAGCCTTGCGCCGTGTTTTTCATACAGACCATTCATAAACTGCAGCAGCTCGTCAATGGTATGAATCTTCTGAGTCAGCATAGTCTCTATCCTTTCCGCTGTCTTTTTCATTATGATTATGGTGGCAAAAGCCCTGATCCTATTATAAAAGTATTTCCTGAAAATGTCATTCATTTTGTGAAGAGATTTCTGCTTGAATAAAAATACAAAAAAATGTATATAGCATCTTTCTTTTGCAGAAGTGATGTGCTATAATCCCATTCATGATGATTCGACAGGGATCGCGCACAGTCGGACAGATGAAGGGATGAGAAAAAATGGCCGGACTAAGGGAATGGGCTGCCGAATTCGGTGCTGACTTTTATAAGTGCTTTATTAAAGATGATCGTTATCAGCTTCTGCTGAGCGGCATCGGCGTGACGATCAGAGTTTCTCTCATAGCCGTTGCAATCGGCATACTGATCGGCTTTCTGATTGCATTGTGCAATCTTTCCAATAAAAAACTGCTTCGGGCCCTGGGAGGGATCTATACGGACATCATCCGGGGAACGCCGTCCGTGACCCAGCTGATGCTTATTTATTTTGTGATTTTTGCCGCGGTAGGTATTCCAAAATGGATCATTGCGGGAATTGCCTTCGGAGTGAATTCCGGAGCCTATGTGTCGGAGATTATCCGGGCCGGTATCCTGTCGGTGGATAAGGGACAGACGGAGGCCGGGCGGTCGCTGGGGCTGAACGGGCAGCAGACCATGATACATATTGTGATTCCTCAGGCGGTGAAAAATATTTTTCCCGCTTTGTGCAATGAGTTCATTGTTTTGATCAAGGAGACGGCAATTGTGGGTTATGTGGGGCTGATGGATATCCAGAAGGCGGGAGACTTCATCAAGAGCGCTACCTGGAACGCCTTTATGCCCCTGTTCGGAACAGCGGTGATTTATTATGTGCTGATTAAGCTTCTGACTATCGCCTTCAAGAAGGTGGAGGAGAGGCTGAGAAAGTCGGAGGTTCGTTAAGCGAAGGAGGCGTTAAGGCAGGAAGTTTCCTGATTAGTTGGAGCATAGGGGTATCAGGCATGATTAAGGTAGAGAATCTGAAAAAACATTTTGACAAACTTGAGGTGCTGCGGGGAATCGACGAGCATATTGCCCAGGGTGAGGTAGTGGTGGTGATCGGACCCTCCGGTTCGGGTAAGAGCACCTTCCTGCGCTGTCTGAATCTTCTGGAGACGGTGACGGAGGGCCGGGTCTGTGTGGATGATGAATGCATCAATGATCCGAAGGTGGACGTCAACAAGATTCGGCAGAAGATGGGAATGGTGTTCCAGCAGTTCAATCTGTTCCCTCATCTGACCATTATGGAAAATATTACGCTTGCGCCGGTTCTTTTGAAGAAGATGACAAAGGAGGAGGCGAAAAAGCGGGGACAGGAGCTTTTGAAGCGGGTTAATCTTGCGGAGAAGGCGGACGCTTATCCGGTGCAGCTCTCCGGCGGGCAGAAGCAGCGTGTGGCCATTGCAAGAGCGCTGGCCATGGATCCGGAGATCATGCTGTTTGACGAGCCCACTTCCGCGCTGGATCCGGAGATGGTGGGAGAGGTTCTGGACGTGATGAAGGACCTGGCCAGGAGCGGCATGACCATGGTTATTGTGACCCATGAGATGGGCTTTGCCAGAGAGGTGGCTACCCGGGTGCTGTTCATGGATCAGGGAGTGGTCATGGAGAGCGGGACACCGGAAGAGATTTTCGGCAATCCGCAGAACGAGAGGACACGGAATTTTCTGAGCAAGGTTCTGTGAGTGCCGGGTGTTCCGGATATGGCCCGGCGAAAACGCCGGTTCCGGAGTGCGGTTGGCCGGCAGAAAAAGCGGTGTACAGGACAGCGGTATGCGGCGGCCTTTCCGGGAAGGCTGCATAAAATACAGGCATACAGGATCGGGGATCAGGAGGAAGCTTGTCCTTGGGTTTCCGGCAGCAGAGCCCGGGAAACGGGCAAGGGAGGAGAAGATTATGAAAAAGACAGGAAAGAAAACAGTGACATGGCTGGCAATGGCGGGGATGGTTCTGGGACTTACGGCCTGCGGAAACGCGGATGCGGGAAACGAGAGCGGAGAGACGATTATCTTCGGAACCAACGCGGAGTTTCCGCCCTTTGAGTTTGTGACCTCAAACGGCGTTATCGGCCAGTACGACGGTATCGACATTGCCATTGCAAAGCAGATTGCAGAGAAGAACGGCGCGACGGCATCCATTGAAAATATGGAATTTGATTCTCTGCTGATCGCGCTGGAGAACGGACAGCTGGACGCGGTGATTGCGGCTATGTCCGTGACGGAGGAGAGAGCGGAGGAAGCAGATTTTTCCACCCCTTATTATGCGGCGACTCAGGTGATGATTGTGAAGGAGGATTCCGACATTACCTGTGCGGCGGACATGGAGGGGAAGAAGATCTGCGTTATCCAGGGCTACACCGGCGAGACCTGCGTGCAGGGAATGGGCTATGCTTATGAGTCCTTCAAGAAGGGCACGGAGGCAGTGATGGAGCTGGTGAACGGCAAGTGTGACGTTGTGGTCATCGATTCCGCTACCGCAAAGAAGTATATAAACGACAATGAAGGTCTGAAGATTGTGGAGGACAGTTCTGCCTTTGAGGGAGAGGAATATGCCATCGCCGTGAAGAAGGGCAATACGGAACTGCTTGAGAAGATCAACAAGGCCATCGAGGAAATGCTGGCGGAAGGCACGGTATCCGAGCTGTCCGCAAAGTATGCGGAGGCCGAATAAGCCGGAAGCAAATTTGTGCAAAATGTTCTTTCTGAGGAGGAAATATTATGCTGGCAGCAAAAACACCCATGGGGTGGAATTCGTGGAATACCTTCGGGAGCAATATCAGCGAGCAGCTGATTATGGAAATGGCGGACACCATGGCTGCGGAGGGATATCGGGAGGCAGGCTATGAGTATGTGATCATAGATGACTGCTGGTCGCTGAAGGAGCGGGTGGACGGAAGGCTGGTGGCTGATCCGGCGCTCTTCCCTCACGGAATGAAATATGTCTCCGACTATGTTCATTCCAAAGGGCTGAAATTCGGCATGTATTCCTGCGCGGGATTTCTCACCTGTGCAGGATATCCCAGCAGCTACGGACATGAGGTTGAGGACGCAGGGCAGTTCGCGGAGTGGGGAGTGGACTATCTGAAATATGATTTCTGCAATTTTCCCGCCAGCGGAAACGCGAGGAACGCCTACCTGACCATGGCTATGGCGCTTCGAAACAGCGGCAGGGACATTCTGTTTGCGGCCTGCAACTGGGGGGTGGAGAATCCATCCGGCTGGATGCGCTCCAGGGGAGCCCACAGCTACCGCTCCACCGGCGACATTTTCGACGTGCCGAAAAGCTATAAGGATATTTTCAGAAGTCAGGCGGAGAATATTGAGAACAACGGCCCGGGCTGCTATAACGACATGGATATGCTGATTGTGGGAATGCACGGAAAGGGAAATGTGGGACTGGACGGCTGCAGTGACACGCAGTACCTGCAGCACTTTGCAATGTGGGCGTTTATGGGTTCGCCGCTGATTATCGGTTCCGACCTGCGCGCGCTGGATGAGGCAAACAAAAAGACTTTGCTCTGCAAAGGGCTGATAGAGATCAATCAGGATCCGGAATGCAGACCGGCGTTTCTGATCGGCCATAACGGGGAGAAGACCTACACCTTGGCCAAGCTCATGAGCGGGGGCCGCATTGCACTGGGATTCTTTAATCTGGATGCGGCGAACGACTGGGAAAACAATATGAGCATTTCCTTTGACGATCTGGGGATTCACTCCGAGTCGGGGCTTGCCCTGAGGCTGACAGACGCAGTCACCGGAGAAGACCTGGGCGTCCACAGGGACGGATACCGCTGCAATATCAAGGTTGACGAGTGCAGGGTGCTGATCGGAGAAGTGGTTCGTGGCTGAGGAGCGCTGTAAAAAGTGCGGCAGGCTTTTGTCCCGGGACGAGATCGGGCTTCATAAAAAGCTTTTTAACCGGGCCGCGGAATCCTTTTTCTGTATCGACTGCTGTGGGGAATACTTCGGCGTGAGCAGGGAGCTTCTTGAGAAAAAGATCAGGCAGTTTCGGGAGATGGGCTGTACGCTGTTTGAACAGAACCATGGAAGCATATCAGATTGAAATTTCAGCTTGAATCAGCTTGAATAGGAAACCTTCTTTTTGGGAAGATTATCCCGAAAAGGAGGTTTTTACTATGGAAAACGATACAATCAGGCTGCTTCGGGAGTGTAATGCGGGAATCAAGATGGGAGTCTCCACGCTGGATGATGTGATGGAGCATGTGCAGAGCGACAGTCTGCGGAATCTGCTGGCCAAGAGCAAGGAGACTCATACCAGGCTGGGAAACACCACTCATGAATATCTGAGGGAATACCAGGACGAGGGCAAGGAGCCTGCCATGATGGCAAAGGTCATGTCGAAGATGAAGACCAACCTGAAGCTGGACGACGAGGGACCAGACAGCACGGCGGCGGAGCTGGTCACGGACGGCTGCAATATGGGAATCAAAAGTATTTACAGATATTTGAATCAGTATCCGGCAGCGGAGGGCAAAATCAAGAAGCTGGCCAAGGACGTGGCGGAGGCGGAGGAGTCGCTGGTGAAGGATCTGCGGGCATATCTGTAGCAAATCCAAACTGACAGAAGGAGGATTCCGGGGCATAGAGAGGGCGAAGGGGTATGGGGGCAGCCATATTCCTTCGTCTTTGTGCGTTTTGTCTTTCCGAATCGGTATCTGACGTGCGGGTGCTTGTGGGCTTAATTGACAGAACAGAGTGAAAATGATAGTATATTTTCAGACATTTTAAAATCATAGAACAGTTGAATGCAGGAGAGACGAATGAAACAGATACCATACGAATATCACAATCTGCCCATTCCCGGGGGCGGCTATGTGACGGGGTTTCTCTATTCAGAAGGGGAGCGGGATGTACTGTACATAAGGACGGATATCGGAGGAGCCTACCGGTTTGACGCAAACAGCCAGAGCTGGATCAGTCTGATTCCTCATGTGACAATGGAGGATCTGAGCGAGACTTTTCCCATTGCGCTGGCAGTGGACGAGGAGAAGCCGGGCAGCCTCTGTATCGCCTGCGGCGTCAACCGCCCCGGCGCCGGAGTGCTGGCAGTTTCCGGGGATTACGGGGAAAGCTTTGTCTACCGGAAGCTGCCGGTGCTGATCCACGGAAACCTTAACGGGCGGGGAACCGGGGAGAGGCTGTGGGTGAGCGGAGAAAGAATTTTTTATGCCTCCCAGCAGGAGGGACTGTGGCGCAGTACGGACGGGGGCGAAGCCTGGGAAAAGCTGACGGCGATGGGGGAGGATTACCTCACCTTTGTGGCGGAGCTGGAGGGAATGCTTCTGGTGGGAACGGCGGGAGTGACCACGGGAGACATGTCCCCCAAATGCCGCAGGGAGCCGGAGACATGGGAGGGAGCCGGCGCGGAAAGCCAGGAGCCTTCACAGGTTCCCATGCGGGGTCCCAGCCTCTATGTATCCCGGGACGGCGGGGTATCCTTTGAGAGATTGAAGACGCCGGAAAATCATGTGATTCCCGGCTGCAGGTACAATGGCCTGGCGGCGCAGCGCTGGTGTAGGGACAAAAAGTATTTGTATGTGACCTTTGCCTCCACGGGGCGGCGCTCCTATGTGCTGGAAAACGGTTACAGCTGCGATTCCGGCGATGTGATTGACGGACACGTTGTCCGGTATCCGCTGGAAAATATGGACCTCATGGAGGATATCACGCCCGGCAGCTTCTCCGCGGTCAGGGGAAAGGGGCAGGAAACGGTCGGGAAGGGTGACATTCTGGAATACGGCTTCTCGGGAATCAGCGTGTCAAGGCAGACGCCGGGAATGGTGGCTGTCACCACCATGGTAAAGGACGACGGGGACAGCGTTTTCCTCTCCATGGATTACGGGCAGAGCTGGAGGCAGATTCTGTATGATCTCTGCGAGGGAGAAATGACTTTCCGCACGCCCTACATGAAGCCGGAGTACAACGGGGGACATTCTCTGATTCACTGGCTGAGTGACTTTAAGATCAATCCCTTTGACGACAGGGAGGCATGGTTCAACACGGGTACGGGAGTGTTCCGCACCCGGAACCTGAAGGATGATGTCTGCCGGTTTGCGGACTGGTGTGACGGCATCGAAGAGACGGTGCATCTGAATGTGTACAGTATGCCTTCCGGCAGCGTGCAGGTCATCGACATCCTGGGAGATCTGGGCGGCTTTGCCTTTGAGGAGACTGACAGGCCCTGTGAGAATTCCTTTGCGGACGATCAGGGCAACCGCTATATTACCTGTATCAATGCGGATTTTTCCGATGAGCACCCGCATCGGATGATAGTGACGCCCAGGGGGAACTGGACCGGGAAGACGCTGGGCGGACTGATTCTGTCAAAGGATCAGGGAAAAACCTTTGAACGCCTGCCAATGCCCTTTGGGCTGACGGCTGACCTGGACGAAGCGCTGCACGGGATGGAGCGGCCCAACGTAAACTCCGGCTGGGTGGCAATGTCGCCGGACGGCCGCAATATTGTGTGGGGTGTGGCGGAGGGAATCCGTCTGCCGGTGCGAAGGCTTATCGTCAGCCACGACGGCGGAAGGAGCTTTGCCTGCTGCAGGATCTATAAAAAAGGAGGGGAACTGAAGACTGCGGGAGGCGTGAAGGTGTTTTCCGACAGAACGGACAGCAGTCTGTTCTATGGATTTGGGGAGGCATCGGATTTTTATGTCAGCCATGACGGCGGGGAGACCTACCTGGAATACGGGCTGCCTGCCGGGTTCCCGGAAATCAATTTCGGGATGATCGACTGTGCCGATAAAACAGAGGTGCGGGGAGAGGCGGGAAAGAGCGGCGTCTTTTACATGGCCCTGGGCGAGACCGGCATCTGGAAGCTGGAGTACCTTAACAGGACGGATGAAATCAGGCTGAACCGGCTGACGGCTCCGGGTATTGCCGCATACCGTATGGGACTGGGGCTGGGCTCGCCGGAGGGCGATTACTGCCGGGATGCCAAGGCCGTCTATTTCAACGGCATAGTGGAAGGACAGTACGGCTTTTACCGCACGCTGGACGAGGGAAGAAGCTTTGAGCGGCTGAACACGGACAGACAGATGTTCGGGGAAATTAACAGTATTGACGGAGATTGTAGGGTATTCGGCAGATTTTATCTGGCCACAGGCTCCAACGGATTGAAATACGGAGAGTGTGCAGACACCGCTCTCTAAGCGCGCAGGAGGGAAAGGGATGCGTATTTATCAGGAAGAAAACAGAATGATTATCGCGGCGGGAAATTCCCGGGTCTGGATCGAACCCTGGGGGACGGATTCCGTCCGCGTCAGAATGACGGCCCAGCCTCAGATGGATGAAAACGACTGGGCGCTGACGGAAAAACCGGCGCCGGTGACGCCCAAGATCACTTTTGAGACCGTGGACGTGACGGACCCCTGGTATCGGGGGAAGGAGTGGGAAAAGTATCATCAGCAGGGAGTTCAGGCAAAGCTGGTGAACGGAAAGCTCACAGTGAAGGTATCCCACGAGGGATGGATTTCCTTTTACAACCAAAAGGGAGAGCTGCTCACGGAGGAATACTGGCGCAACCGCAACCGGCTCAACCGTTACTGCGTGCCGCTGCGGGTGGACGCCAGGGAGCTGAAGCCCCTGCAGGGCGGTACGGATTATGAGCTCACCGCCCGCTTTGAGGCCTTTGACGGCGAAAAGATTTTCGGCATGGGGCAGTATCAGGAGAAGCATCTGGATAAAAAGGGAGCAGTGCTGGAGCTTGCCCACCGCAACAGCCAGGCAAGCGTTCCGTTCTATGTCTCCAACAGAGGCTACGGCTTTTTCTGGAACAATCCGGCCATCGGTACGGTGGCCTTCGGCACAAACAAGACCGAATGGCATGTGGAGAGCACAAAAAAGCTGGACTACTACATAACCGCGGGGGATACCCCGGCCCAGATCGAGGCCAATTATTCCCTGGCTGTGGGCCGCACTCCCATGATGCCGGAGTACGGGCTGGGCTACTGGCAGTGCAAGCTTCGCTACCGCACCCAGGAGGAGCTTCTGGCGGTGGCGCGGGAACACAAAAGGCGGGGACTTCCCATGGATGCCATTGTCATTGACTTTTTCCACTGGACCATGCAGGGAGACTTCCGGTTTGAGCCCCTGGACTGGCCGGATCCGGAGGGAATGGTGCGGGAGCTGAAGGAGTTGGGGATAGAGACGGTGGTGTCGGTGTGGCCCACCATCGACGAACGCAGCGAAAACTTCGGCCCCATGGCGGACAGAGGCTACCTGGTGAGTGCGGATCGGGGAAACGCAAATCATATGACCTGGATGGGAAATACGGTGTTTTACGACGCCACCCATCCGGGGGCGCAGCGTTATGTCTGGGAGCGCTGCCGGGAGAATTACTATAAAAAAGGGATCCGCTGCTTCTGGCTGGACGAGGCGGAGCCGGAATACGGCCCCTATGATTTTGACAATTACCGCTACTACGCGGGTCCGGCTCTGCAGTGCAGCAACGTTTATCCGGTGGGCTATGCCAGAGGTTTTTACGACGGGCTGAAGGCGGAAGGGGAGAAGGAGGTTATGAGCTTGGTGCGCTGTGCCTGGCGGGAAGCCAGAAGTACGGGGTGCTCACCTGGTCCGGCGATATTTATTCTTCCTTCCGGTCCATGCGGGAGCAGCTGCAGGCGGGGCTGAGCATGGGCATGGCGGGGATTCCCTGGTGGACCTCGGATATCGGCGGTTTTCTGGGTGGGGACATTCAGGATCCGGCCTTCCGTGAGCTGTTGGTGCGGTGGTTTGCCTGGGGGGCGTTCTGTCCCGTATTCCGGTTGCACGGGGAGCGTTCCCCCTGGCATGAGCGGGAGCAGGAGTTTCGGAACGGTGTGCGCCAGCTCACCAGCGGGCAGGACAACGAGGTCTGGAGCTTTGGGGAGGACAACTACGAGATTTTGAAAAGGTATCTCTTTGTCCGGGAGAGACTCCGACCTTATGTCAGAGAGTGTATGAGGGCGGCCAGTGAAACCGGCGCGCCGGTGATGCGTCCGCTCTTTTATGACTTTCCGGAGGATGAGCACTGCTGGGAAGCGGAAGATTCCTACCTGTTCGGTCCGGATTTGCTGGTTGCGCCTGTGATGGAGGCCGGTGCCAGGGAAAGACAGATTTATCTGCCGGCGGGAACGGGTTGGCGGGACGCCTTTACAAAACAGGAATATGAGGGAGGGCAGACGGTGACGGTGCCTGCGCCTCTGGATGTGATTCCGGTGATGATACGGGAGGGAAAGGACTATCCCGTTTACCAGTGACGTAACTAAAAAATGCTGAAGCAGCTTTGGCTACTTCAGCATTTTTTTATATTGGCTGGGTGTACAGTTCACATGTTTTTTGAACAGCCGGGTAAAGTAGCCCAGGTCATGGATGCCCACGCTGTTTGCCGCCTCCGCCACGGAGCAGTCCGTAGTGTTGAACAGGCGGATGGATGCCCGGATCCGTTCCTTGTGGATATATTCCGTCAGGCTTTCCCCCATTTCCTTCTGAAAGTGTCCGGACACATAGGAGGGATTTTTGTCCAGACGGCCGGAGATGACGGAAAGAGTCAGCTCCTCGCTCAGATGCAGTGACACATAATTGATAATACTCCGGGTCAGATAGGAGTACTCGGAAAGATTGTGATTTTTTGCCAACAGACAATATTTCCTGGCCATCTCATAGGGGAGCATCCAGGCTTGCTCGGGACTCTGCAATTCTGAGATCCTGTTGTACCAGGAGGAGAAGAGCTTCAGTGTGTGATAGGGATGTACCTGGGTTTTCAGAAGCTTTCCGCAGCACAGGGCGTTGAGGAATGTCAGATAGCCCCGGGCAGTGCCGAGACTGTCCTCCACCATGGGCCGGAAATAATCCAGAAGTGCCTTTTTGTGCTGATAGACAAGGGCGGTATCCCCGGTGGAGAGGGTCTCCAGAAAAGTGTCAACAAGGTTCTGGAGTCGTTCGGCAATCTCATAGCTGAAGGCCTGTATCTTCTCCCTGTCAGGGACAAAGGTGTGCTTTTCCGCAGAAAAATTCAAATATTCGGGTCTGATTTCCCGGTAGGCCGGAAGATATTCCTGCAGCAGCTGATGAAAGGTGGAAACCAGGTCGGAAATATTGACCAGGGGCAGCATCTGATAAAAATGTCTCAGCGTGTCCTGCCGGATATCCCGCATGACATGATTCTTCTGCAGCTGTCTGGTGTCAGGGGAGTAGGAATTTTTGTCGCGGACGGGTCCCACGGAGATAAAATCAGGGTGTTCGCCTGTGGAGACAAAGGCGATAATGTTATAGAAATCGAGAGAGCTTCTGATGATATACATCTTCAGTTTCTGGGAGGAGATCCCGCTGGTGATGGAGGGATGGCTGAAATCTACATTTTCCCATACCATATCCCGAAAGCCCCAGTCGATTCTCCGGATATTTTCATAGGGATAGGAAAACCAGATTACGTCTGTCCGAAAGGCGGAGGACAGTATTCTTTTGATAAAAGGGAATGCGTCGCTGATATTTTGTGATTGGCACATGGAGGCCTCTTTCCTGAAACATTTTTTTTGTCCTGATTAAAAAATAGCACAAAAATTGTATGGATTCAACAGAAATCGTGCAAGTGTCGGAAAAAAGAAATTGTTATAATTTCATTGACAGTAAAGTGTCCGGCGAAGCGCGCGGCACGGGAAGGGAAAAAGAATGAGGAAAGTATGGAACGACGGGTGGCAGTTCAGCAAGACGGCAGGCGGATCCGAAGCGGAGCAGGCAGGAAACGCACAGTTAAGCTGGGAGGCCGTGGAGCTGCCCCACACCTGGAACGGGACAGACGGCCAGGACGGCGGAAACGATTATTATCGGGGTGTCTGCCGGTACAGAAAAATCCTGCGGAAGGAAGAGATCACGGAGGACGGGGAGGTCTATCTGGAGTTTGAGGGAGTGAACTCCTCGGCAGATCTGTATGTAAACGGGAAGCTTCTGGCACATCACGACGGGGGATATTCCACCTGGAGGTGCAATATTACCGATTCGCTGCAGGAGGAGAACGAGATTCTGGTGGCGGCAGACAATGGGCCCAACGACCATGTCTATCCGCAGATGGCAGATTTTACCTTTTACGGCGGAATCTATCGGAATGTATCCCTGCTGTGTGTGAACAGGGCAAGGTTTGACCTGGATCATTTCGGAGGCCCCGGCGTTGCGGTGACGCCTGTGATGAAGGGGGAGGATGCGGAGGTTTCCGCGGAGGCATGGCTTACCGGAACCACAGGGAGCGAGAGACTGAGGTTCACGGTCTGGGACGGACAGGAGAAGATAGCGGAGACAGAGACCGAAGCAGGGTCTCCTGCCGCGACGCTGCATATTGAGAAAGCGCATCTGTGGAACGGCAGAAAGGATCCGCATCTGTATACGCTTCAGGCTTTGCTTACGGACGGGGAGAGACAGCTGGATGAGAGGAAGATCCGGTTCGGCTGCCGCAGCTTTGAGATAGATCCGGAGCGAGGCTTTATCCTGAACGGGGAGAGCTATCCTCTTCGCGGCGTATCCAGGCATCAGGATCGTCCAGGAAAGGGAAATGCGCTTTCCCGGGCAGACCATCAGGAGGATATGGAGCTGATCTGTGAGATGGGGGCAAATACCATCCGCCTGGCCCATTATCAGCACGACCAGTATTTTTATGATCTCTGCGACGAGAAGGGCATGGTCATCTGGGCCGAGATTCCCTATATTTCCCGGCATATGGAAAAGGGCAGGGAGAATACCGTCTCCCAGATGAAGGAGCTGATCGTCCAGAACTACAATCATCCCAGCATTGTGGTCTGGGGCCTTTCCAACGAGATTACCATGAACGGGGCAGGAGATCCGGATCTGCTGGAGAATCACCGCATTCTGAATGACCTCTGTCATGAGATGGATCCAACCAGGCTGACCACGGTTGCGGTGGTTTCCATGTGCGAACCGGACGAGGAATATCTGACCGTTCCGGATGTGATTTCCTATAATCACTACTATGGCTGGTACGGCGGAGACACTTCCATGAACGGAGCGTTTTTTGACAGCTTTCATGCAAAGTATCCCGACAGGGCCGTGGGCATGAGCGAATATGGCTGTGAGGCGCTGAACTGGCACACCTCCAACCCGGAGCAAGGGGATTATACCGAGGAATATCAGGCATATTATCACGAGGAGCTGATCCGGCAGCTTTATACCAGACCCTTTATCTGGGCCACTCATGTTTGGAATATGTTTGATTTTGCTGCGGATGCCAGAGCCGAGGGCGGCGAGGACGGCATGAACCACAAGGGACTTGTGACCTTTGACAGAAAATATAAGAAGGATGCCTTTTACGCGTACAAGGCGTGGCTGTCCGACGATCCCTTTGTACATATCTGCGGAAAGCGTTATGTGGATCGGGTGGAGGAGCTGACGAAGGTCACGGTGTATTCCAATCAGCCGGAGGTGGAACTTCTGGTAAACGGAGAAAGCCTGGGCAGGAAGACTGCTTTGGATCACTTCTTCTACTTTGAAGTGCCCAATGCGGGAGAGTCGGTGCTGACTGCCGTGGCAGGAGAATGCCGGGATGAGAGCAGAATCCGCAAGGTGGAGACCTTCAACGAGGAGTACCGCATGAAGGAGACCGGGGATGTGATCAACTGGTTTGACATCACCGCACCGGAAGGATATTTTTCCATCAATGACAAGCTGGGAGATATCATGGCATCCTTCAAGGGCAAACTGTTCTTTATGGAGCTGGCCGGCAAACTGATGAAGAAGAAAAAGTCCGGCAAAGAGGGCGGAGCCGACGGTTTTCAGATGAGTGAGGGAATGGCAAAGATGATGGGCAGCTTCACTGTGAAGCGGATGCTGAACATGCTGGGAACGGCGGGCCTGGAACCGCTTACCGCCGAGGAGATTCTGGAGATCAACCGCAAGCTGAACAAGATACGGAAAAAGGAGTAATACGGCGGTGTAACTCACAGGGTTCTCTTTGATGAAAATGCCGCATGTGCGGCGGAATGAGAGGAAAGATGAATAATAAGGAAGTAAGACCCTTTGGTATAAGAGACAAAGTAGGCTATATGCCGGGTGATGTGGCCAACGATTTCAGCTTTATTTTCGCCAGCACCTATGTCATGGTGTTCAATTCAAAGGTAATGGGCATCAGCACAGGGCTGATCGGAACCATGTTTTTGGTTGCCAGATGTATCGACGCCTTCACCGATATCGGAATGGGGCGTATCGCTGACAGGGTCGCCACGGGAAAGAACGGTAAATTCCGTCCCTGGATCCTGCGCATGTGCGGGCCGGTGGCCATAGCGTCCTTTCTGATGTATCAGTCCGGACTGCAGAGCCTTCCCTACGGGGTGAAGGTGGCTTACATGTTTATCACTTATATTCTGTGGGGCTCGGTGTTTTATACCTCCATCAATATTCCCTACGGCTCCATGGCATCGGTGATCTCCCAGAATCCCAAGGACCGGTATTCCGTTCCATGGGCGGCATGTTTGCGGGCATTCTGATCAGCGTGGTGGCTCCTCTTGTGATCTATTACAAGGATGCGGAGGGAAATCAGGTGGTGAATTCCACCAACTTTACCGTTCTGGCAGGCATCTTTTCCGCCTGTGCCATTGTGACGTATCTTCTGTGTTATAAACTCTGCACGGAGCGTGTGGTGCTGAAACAGAAAGAGAAAAGCGGCGAGAAGAACTCCGTTCTGAAATCCCTGGGAGAGATTGTGGGCAGCAGGGCGTTGCTGGGCGTGATTCTGTCCGCGCTGCTGTTGCTGCTGGCATCGCTGATGAGCCAGGGACTGAATAACTATCTGTATGCGGATTATTTTAAAAATACCACGGCACTGTCTATGTCCGCCATGCTTCAGCTTCCGGTGATGCTGCTGCTTGCCATGGTTTCCACAAAGCTTGCGGTCAAGTTTGGAAAGAGGGAGTGCGGTATTGTGGGTATGCTGCTCTCGGGCGGAATGTATGTGCTGATCGGGATACTTCATATCACAAATGTGTGGGTGTACATCGGGCTGGTCTTTGTGGCAATGATCGGAATGAGCTTTTTCACCATGCAGTGTTTTGCCCTGGTGACGGATGTAATCGACGATAAGGAAGTGCTCACGGGAAAAAGAGACGACGGCACGATTTACGGTATCTATTCCTTCTCGCGAAAGATCGGCCAGGCGCTGGCAGGCGGCATGAGCGGCTGGGCGTTGGCGATGATCGGCTATGACGAGCTGGCGGTGGCTCAGACAGAGCAGGTGGCGACAGGAATTTACAATGTGACCACCTTCTTCCCCGGCATTGTGTACCTGTTGGGAGCGGCGGTATTGTTCTTTGTTTATCCCCTGAGCAGAAAGCGGGTGGAGAGCAACGCGGCTGAGCTGGCAAGACGGCATAACGGATAAATGACATCAGGGTGCGGCGTCCTGCCATTTCGCAGGGCGCCGTTGCTTTATGCAGCGGTTCTGTGATAGAATAAATGATGTATCTGACAGAATGTATGAGGAGGGTATGCCATGGAAAAGATAATGTATATGATGATGATTGAGAAGAGCAAGACGTACAACAAGGTGACCAAAAAGGTAATCGTCGAGCATGTTGAAAACATAAGAAGACTGGACGATGAGGGAAAGTTGGAAATCTGCGGCGTTTTCAAGGGGTATCCGGGTATGGCGGGTATGTACATTCTGAAGACGGAAAGCCTTCAGGAGGCGGAAGAAATCTGTCAAAGGGAGCCTCTGGTGGTGGGAGGGTATGCCACCTTTAAGCTGGTTACGCTGCAGATTGCAGACCGGGAAAACAATTATCTGCTGTGACCGGCACAAGGAAAACAGCGGCGGCACGAAGAATGCCGAAGAGGCAGATGTCCGCGCCGGGGCGGCAGGGAGGTATGGTTATGGAGGATGTGCAGGTTCTGGTGTCAGGGATCCTGACCAAAAAGGATCGGAAGTTTGCCCGCATCAGCTTCATGCGGGGAGAGGAGTACGCGGAGTTTATTGTGCCGGACGGGGTGATGGACCGGCACAGGGGATTTACGGAGGAAGAGATCACAAAGCTGTACCGCTATGTGCGTGAAAACCGGGACCACATCATGAAGGAAGCAAAGGGTGTCAATGTCATGCGGAACTGGCTGAATCTGGGGAAGAAATAAGGTTTCTTTTGGGAACAGGGCTTACCCTGAGTCAGCCGGCCAGCACATCCCACAGGGAATCCAGCCTTTTACAGTCAGAGGGAAGCGGGCCTTCCTCCTTTGGGGACTGTTCCGTGCGGATATACATGCTGGCTATTCCGCAGTTGTGGGCTCCCCATGCGTCGGCCTGCCAGTCGTTTCCGATCATCACGCAGGAATCCGGGTTCAGCCCGTGCTTTTCAAGCAGTGCGGTATAAAAGTTTGCGGAGGGCTTGCAAAAGCCGATATCGGAGGAGAGAAAGATATCGTCAAACAGTTTATAGATGCCCAGAGAACGTATTTCCGGTTCCGTGAACAGACGCTGGGCGTTGGAGAGCAGGTAGACTTTTTTGCCGCGCCTGTGAAGCTCCTGCAGCAGCTCGGCCGCTCCGTCGAACAGTCGGACATATCCCAGAGAGAGGGTGCGGAAAATCATGGCCCAGTGGGCAATGGCCTCGGGGGCAGGCGTGATTGACCGGTTCGTGTAGAGCCTGCGGATTACCACGGCAAGATCCACCTCGGTCTCCGGTGTTGTGCGGAGTTTTGCGATGTGGGAACCATAGTCTTTTCGCAGCCGGGAAGGCTCATAAAAAGCGCCCTGAAGACACATGTACTGCGCCATGTTCTTCCACAGGGAGGCTTTTTTTTCGTTGGTATGGATGTCTGCCAGAGTGCCGTATAAGTCGAAGATGTAATTATCGTACATGAGCGTATCCTTCCTTTTTTGCAGAGCCTTTTTGACTATCTGCAAAGCTTTCATGAGGATAACAGATATTCCGGGAAAATGCAAGTTTACTTTCGTGCGCTTTTGTTGGTATAATATAAAACAAAATATGAATTGTATCCGGCGAAGCCGTGTGAAATAAAAATCTTTGGAAGGAGAAACGCAATGTACCTGAAACGGAAAGCATATGGCATGTTAATGGCGTGGAAAGAAAAACAGGGACATGCCACATTGGAAGTATCCGGCGCCAGGCAGGTGGGCAAGACCTATATTGTGAATCGTTTTGCTGATGAGCAGTATAAAAGAAAGATTTATATTAATCTTCTCGATCTTTCCGGCGAATTATTTCTGGAGCAGTACAGAGAGCTGTGGCAGGAAATGAAAGCGGGAAAAAAATATGAAAATCCGGTACATGAGTTGATCACACGATACCAGCCTGATTTTGAAGATTCCCGGGAAACAATCATAATAATTGACGAAATTCAGGAATCGGCAGATATTTACAACCGCATTCGTGAATTCACCCGGAGTTTGAAAAGTGATTTTATCATCACCGGCAGTTATCTGGGGCGAATTTTGCATAAGGAATTTAAGTATTCATCGGGTGATTTGGATTATTTGGAGATTCACACCCTTGGATTTGAAGAATTTCTTGTGGCGCTTGACCGTTTTGATTTGTATGAAGGAATGAGTCTTTATGGAGACAGCGGCAAGGAAGTCTATCGGGAGCTGGGGGCGCTTTATGATGATTACTGCCGGATCGGCGGATATCCCGGGGTGGTTCTGAAGTATCTGGAAAAGGCATCCATGCAGGAATGTCAGGCGGAATTGCTGAAAATCATTCGTTTGTTCTCGAATGAGAGCAGGCGGTATTTTGAGGATATTTCAGAAGATGCCGTTTACGACAATATTTTTGTAAGTGTGGCTCGTGTTCTTGCGAAAGAGAAAAAAGGTTTTGCCGAGGACAGCTTCAGCGAGGAACTGCAGAGCATTGTGGTGAGAGATTATTCCAGCAATATCTCCAAAGCATCTGTCAACAGGGCGATTGACTGGCTTTATAGCTCCGGAATCATCGGATTTGCAGGAAAGCTGACGGAGTGCAGTATATTGGACTATAAGGCGAAAGCAAGATGCTATTTTATGGATGTGGGGCTGGCATACTATTTTCTGACAAAAACAGGGTGCCCGGCATCGGTGAGAACGGGCATAGTCAATGAGAATTTCGTCTACCTGGATCTGCGGCGGCGTCTTGCACATCCAAGTGAGATTGCGCTGGAAACGCCGGCATTTGCAACGCTGGGATCAGGTGAGATTGACTTTTTCGTAAAATCGCTGCGTTCAGAAAAAACGTATGCCGTGGAGGTTAAAGCCGGGAAGAACAGCGGCTCAACGGCAACGGAGGCCCTGGAGAGAAAAAAGGTTGACTGCATCCTGTATACAAAAGGGGACACCAGTGGAGGGATAAAAGAAAATATCATAACAATCCCCATATTTGGAGTAGCAAAGTTTGATTTTTAAGCGCCTGTCTTTGCCGGCAGAATCCTTTAAGCGGTTCGGGCGGGGCCGGTGGAGCTTCTGACCACCAGGGGAGCCCGCAGCAGGATGGAGCAGATGGGCAGCTCGTTCTGGAGGCAGGACATGGCATAATAGCCTGCCTTACCCAGAGCGGTGCGGTCCTGGCGCACCGTGGTCAGCGGAGGCTCGGTATAGGCGGTCATGGGCAGGTCGTCGAAGCCGATGATGCTCATATCCTCCGGTATCCGGATTCCCTTATCCATACATTCCGTGATGGCGGAGATGGCCCGGATGTCGTGGGAGCAGATGATGGCGGTGACGCCCAATTCATACATGCGCTGCACATTGTCCCTGGTGGAATCCGAGATATAGTACCCCAGCCCTATGTAGTTGTCGTTGAGCTCCAGATTAAACTTTGACAGGGCGTTGATATAGGCATTGTACCTGGCCTTTACGATATAGGATTCCAGAGGGCCCGAAATCAGGCCTATTTTTTCATGTCCCAGCTTGACCAGGTGCTTTACCGCCTGATCAAACCCGTCCTGGCTGTCGCAGCCCACGGAAGCCACCCGGGGATTGGTGCTGATATAGTTGTCGTAGAGTACCGTTGGGATTTTGCAGGATTTGAACTCCGACATCCAGGGGTCAATCAGGGAAAAGCCCAGAATAAATCCTCCCCTGTAGCCATTCTGCATCATAAAGACGCTGTAGGGGATGTTTCGCTGGAAATCCTTATCCATGGGCACCACATCCACCGTCCAGCCGTCCGGCTCCGCCATCTGCTTGAAGCCAAGCAGAATGTCATGTCCGAACTGGTTCGGGGTGTTGTAATCCATATTTTCTATGATAATGCACAGCTTCTTCTCGCGGTTCAACAGGCGTTTGTTGGTGTAGCCCAGTTCCACCGCGGTCTCCAGTATTTTTTTGCGCATTTCCTCGCTGATATCCGTGGCGTTGTTCAGGCCTTTGGATACCGTGCTCTTTGAAACGCCCAGTCTGGCGGCGATGTCATTTATGGTAACCATCTGTAAAAAACCCCTTCCGTTTCCGTGTGAAATTTTATGAAACATTACAAGACAAACCGGGAATCCTGTTTTTATTATAACAAGAAGGAAACGAAAAAACAAGGAATTCACTAAACATCCGAAGACTTCCGTTTCCGGGGAAGCGCCGTGATTGCCGGGAAAAGGTGATTTGGGGAGGCTACGTCCCGAAAAGGCCGGGGGAAAGGTTTCGAAACAAACGGATGAAAATGATTCGCAAGACGGGGCAAACTGCACAAAAAGCAGTTCCCACAAGGCGGATAGTATAGAATGTGCACAAGTGGGAACATTGACGGAGCCTGAGCCCTGTGTTACTATCTCGTTATCAGGAATTTGCGAAACAAAGACAGCGGAGTTTAGTCTGGCGAGAAAGGGATAAACCGGGAGGAGGTCAATAGATTGAAAGAAGGGACTTTCCAATACGCGAGGAGCTTTGATGAAAAATATGAATACCGGGGAAAGGATCTGGGGGCGGAATGTCATGAAGATACCACCTGCTTTAAGATATGGGCGCCTCTCGCTGATCAGGTGGAGCTGTGTCTATACGAGCAGGGAACCCATATCCGGCGGCTTCCGCCGGACAGCCGACCGGAGGAGGAATGCAGCCGTGTGCCGCTTGGAGCGGGAGAACGGGGAGTCTGGAGTGTGGAATTTCCCCGGAATATGCATGGGGTGTACTATGATTATCTGATTCACAGGGAAGGAAGGGTCGTGCGCACCGCGGATCCTTACGCAAGAGCCTGCAGTCACAACGGCTGCAGAAGCATGGCGGTGGATT
Source organism: uncultured Acetatifactor sp. (assembly GCA_910586835.1). Taxonomy (GTDB): domain Bacteria; phylum Bacillota; class Clostridia; order Lachnospirales; family Lachnospiraceae; genus Acetatifactor. Next base: position 8,643 of record CAJUJU010000022.1, on the reverse strand, counting down.
TGAAACGCACGAACCCGGAGGGCTTCGAGGAGGACAGAGCGCCCGGGAGAGAACCGGAAACGATTATCTATGAGCTTCACATCAAAGATTTTTCCCATGATCCCGACAGCGGGATACCGGAGGAATACAGGGGGAAATACAAGGCGTTTACGGTGGAGGATTCCGCACTGAGAGAGGGAAATCCCACCTGCATGGCTTATCTGAAGGCGCTGGGCGTCACCCATGTGCACCTTCTGCCCTTTTTTGATTTCGGCTGGCTGGACGAGGCGGATGACGGTCAGTTCAACTGGGGATATGATCCGGTAAATTACAATGTGCCGGAGGGTTCCTTTGCCACGGATACGGGGGACGGCGCAGTGCGTATCCGGGAGTGCAAGGAGATGATTCAGGCGCTGCACAAGGCGGGGCTTCGCGTGGTGATGGATGTGGTGTATAATCATACGCATGAGGCGGATTCCTGGCTGGAGCGCACCATGCCGGGTTATTACGCCAGAAGGTATGAGGACGGCACGCTGTCCGACGGTTCGGCCTGTGGAAGCGATATGGCGGTTGGAAGGGCCATGGTGGATAACTACATTGTGGATTCCGTTCTGTATTGGGCCAGAGAATACCATCTGGACGGGTTTCGCTTTGACCTGATGGGTCTTCTGACCACGGAGCTGATGAACCGGATCCGGGAGGAGCTGGACGCGGAGTTCGGCGTGGGAGAGAAGCTTCTGTACGGGGAGCCCTGGCGGGCAAACGAGTCTCCCATGGAGGCGGGAACCCACGCCGCCCTGAAGGCCAACATAGCCCATCTGCACGAAACCATAGCGGTGTTTTGCGACGATACCAGGGATGTCATAAAGGGAGACGTGTTTGAGCCGGAGGTTCCCGGCTTTGTCAACGGGGGAAAGGGTCTGGAAAAGAGCGTTCTGGACGCTGCCGCAGGCTGGCAGCTCAATGAGGAGGGATTTCATCCCCAAAGCTGCAGTCAGGTGATAAATTATATCTCCGCCCACGACAATTTTACGCTCTGGGATAAGCTGTTGTGTACGGTTGGAAAGACCTTGTGGGAGAAGGCGGAAGCAAATGCACGGCCGGACAGCTGGAAGGAAAAAATCTACGCGGAGCCGGTCAGGGAGCTTCTGGATGCCAACAAGCTTGCGGCGCTGATCTGCTTTACCTGTCAGGGACACCTGTTTTTTCAGGCGGGGGAGGAGTTTGGCAGGACAAAGTTCGGGGATGAAAACAGCTTCCGTTCCGCGCCGGAGATCAATATGCTGGACTGGAGGAGGAGCCTTCGCTTCGGAGAACTGCTGGACTACTATAAGGGGCTGATCGCCCTGCGGAAGAGCCTGCCGGGGCTTTGCGACAAATCCTCCCGGGCGGCGGAGCGGATCACCGGCAGAACCGTCCGCAGAGAGGGTGTGGTTTCCTTTTTTGTGGATAACGGCGGGGCGGGAAAATCGGATTGGGATAAGCTTCTTATCCTTTATAATGCGTCGGATACGCCGGAGCTTCTGGAGCTGCCGGAGGGACAGTGGGTGGTTCTGGCGGACAAATCGGCGGCGGATTGTCGGAAACAGGCGGAAGGCAGGATACAGGCAGCCCCACAAAGTGGCTTGATTTTGGGGCGGAGTACGATTTATAATATTGACAGACCTGCCGGCGGGGAGATGCAGTCATTATTGTCCGGGCAGGCAGACAGGAGCTGAAATGAGATATCTGTATGGAAGACAGGATTTTAAAACCTTTGAGCGGGGCGAGGAAAACTGCTATCTGATGACCAACGGACTGGGAGGCTTTTCCTCCCTGACCGTGATCGGATCCTGCGGGCGAAATGATCATGCCGTACTGATGAGCTGTGCGGCATCGGAGGCGCCCAATCATCGCTATAACATGATACACCGTCTGGAGGAGATTCTGACGGTGGGAGGGGAGGAGTACTATCTCTCCTCTCAGGATTTTGCGGAAGAGGGAAAGCGGGAGGAGGGGTATCTGCTGTTGTCTTCCTTTGTCTATGAGGATTATCCCCAGTGGCGTTTTGAGGTCGGGGGCGTGGAGATTGTAAAGCGGCTTGTTATGATGCCCGGGGAAAATACGGTGGGGATTTCCTATGCCGTGGAAAACCGCTCCGGCAGCAGGGTGAAGCTGAAGGTGCTGCCTCATCTTCAGTTTGTGCCCAAAGGCAAGCAGCTCTCGGAGGAACAGGAATTTTCCTTTGAGCCGGGTCTGATCCGCTCCGGCGGGCGCAGTCTTTTCTTCCGGACCAATGGCAGGATCCAGGAGCTGCCGCTTCGGTTTGAGAAGGATCTGTACTATGCTGCGGACGCCTGCGACGGCAGGGCGGAAAGGGGCTGCACCGCCGTAAATCACTGTGTCACCTTTGCGGCGGAGGAAGAGGAGCCGCAGGTGTGGGAGCTTGTCTACGGCACGGAGAATGCGAAAGTGTCGGCAGAGGAGATCAGGGACAGGCTGGTTTGTCGGCGCAGGGAGCTTTTGGAGCAGGCCGGATATGAGGACGAGACGGCACAGGCGCTGACGCTGGCGGCGGATCAGTTTATTTCCCGCAGGGCTTCCACGGGCGGGCAGACCATACTGGCCGGATTTCCTTTTTTTGAGGACTGGGGAAGGGATACCATGATCGCCCTGACGGGATGTTGTATGTGTACCGGACAATGGGAGACTGCCGAGAGCATTCTGCGAACCTTTCTGGCATACTGCCGGGACGGTCTGATGCCAAACCTGTTTCCCGAGGGCGGACAGGAGCCCGGATACAATACGGCGGACGCCGCGCTTCTGTTTATCATTGCGGTGTATGAGTATTATGTGAGAACGGAGAACCGGGAGTTTCTGAGAGATGCGTGGCCTGTGATGCAGGAGATCGTGGAAAAATACCGGATGGGAACAGATTTTTCCATCGGCATGGACGAGGACGGTTTGATTCATGCGGGACAGGGCTATGACCAGGTGACCTGGATGGATGTGCGGGTGGGGGAGATTCTGCCCACGCCACGCCATGGGAAGCCGGTGGAAATCAATGCGTACTGGTACAACGCGCTGTGCATTATGGAATGGTTTTCCCACAGGCTGAAGGGAGAAGCTTCGGAGAGCGGAAAGAAGTATGGGGCGATGGCCGAGCTGACGAAGAAGAGCTTTCGGGAAAAGTTCTGGAACGGGGAGGCGGGATGCCTGAAGGACGTGTTGTCGGAGGATCCCGCCGCCAGACCCGATTGCCAGATTCGCTGCAACCAGATCTGGGCGGTGTCCCTTCCCTTCTCTTTGCTGGAGAGAGAGCAGGAGCGACAGGTGGTGGAGACCGTTTACCGCAGGCTTTACACACCGCTGGGGCTTCGGACGCTGTCACCTGATGACCCGGAGTTTCATCCCTGTTATGGCGGGGAAATGCTGAAGCGGGATCTGGCCTATCATCAGGGAACGGTCTGGACCTTTCCGCTGGGCGGATATTATCTGGCCTATCTGAAGGTGCACAACTACTCGGAGGAGGCGCAGGAGCGCGTCCGGGTTCAGCTGGACGGCATCACCGCCGCACTGCGGGAGGGCTGCATCGGCCAGCTTCCGGAGATCTATGACGGCGGTCGTCCGGTGTCCTCCAGAGGCTGTTTTGCCCAGGCCTGGAGCGTGGGTGAAATCTTGAGGGTGTATGAGTGGTTATGCTAGTTAGAAACGGGAGAGAGGTGCATGCATTATGAAAAAGAGAGAAAAGTTCCAATGGATCGTTATTCTGATTCTGGCCATGCTGACGGGGAGCCTGGCGGGCTGCGGAAAAGCCGGGGAGCCGGAGGGGAGCCTGACCGAGCCGCAGGAGAGTCTGACCGAGTCGCAGGAGAGCCTGACCGAGTCGCAGGAGAGCTTGGCTGAGCCGCAGAGGGAGCTGGTATATGTGGGGGAAAGCCTGTTGTCTGCAAGAGAAGTTCAGCAGCCTCCGTCCTCGGACAAATATCGTACCTTTTATGAGATATTTGTATATTCCTTTTGGGACAGCAACGGCGACGGGATCGGAGACCTGGCCGGTGTCACGCAGAAGCTGGACTATTTGAATGACGGGGATCCTGCCACGGACTCCGACCTTGGAATCAACGGAATCTGGCTGATGCCTGTCATGCCGTCCAATACCTACCACAAGTACGACGTGAAGGATTACATGGCTATTGACCCGGTCTACGGCAGTATGGAAGATTTTGAAAAGCTGGTGGCGGAATGCGGGCAGCGTGGGATCAACGTGATTATTGATCTGGTGATGAATCATACTTCCTCCGCCCATCCCTGGTTTGTGGAGGCGGCGGATTACCTGAAGAATCTGGGGGACGGGGAGCCGGATCCGGAAGCCTGCCCCTATGTGGACTATTACAATTTCCATAAGGGGATTCAGTCCGGATACACCCGTCTTGGCGAAACGGACTGGTATTATGAGGCGGGGTTTTGGTCCGAAATGCCGGATCTGAACCTGAACAATGAAAATGTCCGTAAGGAGTTTGAAGAAATCTGCAGATTCTGGCTGGAGAAGGGAGTGGCAGGATTTCGTCTGGATGCGGTGAAGGAGTTTGTCTCCGGGGATACGGAGGCTAACGTGGAAATTCTGACCTGGTTCAACGATATGGTGAAGGGAATTTCCCCGGATGCCTATCTGGTGGGTGAGGCCTGGCTGCCGCAGACCGAGTATGCGCAGTATTATGCCAGCGGGATTGACAGCTTTTTTGACTTTTCCTTCGCGGACAGCACCGGAAACATTCAAAAATTTGTGTCCGGCCAGAAGGCGGCCAGCGATTACAGCGCCTTTGTGGCCCGGGGAGAGCAGCGTTTTGCGGAACAGAACGAGCATTATATCAACGCGCCCTTTTACAGCAATCACGATATGGATCGCTCGGCGGATTACTATTCGGGAGCCCGGGCCGAACAGCAGATCAAGATGGCTGCGGCGCTGAACATGACCATGAGCGGCAGTGCCTTCCTGTATTACGGAGACGAAATCGGCATGCAGGGAAGCGGGAAGGATGAGAACAAGCGCCTGGGTATGCGCTGGACGGCGGATGCAGACGGGGAAGGAATGTGTGTGGGCCCGCAGGATGCGGATCAGGGGATCGATCAGAATTTCCAGGCGCTGGATGTACAGCTGGGCGATGCTTCTTCGCTGTGTACCTGGTATCGGAATCTGATCCGTCTGCGGAACCAGTTCCCGTCCATCCGGAAGGGAACCACAGAGGAGCTGGGAGCGCTTTCCGACAAGGAGCTCTGCGCCCTGGCAAAGAGCTTTGACGGAGAGACGGTAGTCATCCTCTATAATATTTCGGAAGAGGTGAAGACGGTGGACTTAAGCGCCGCTGTGCTGGCTGACGGAACGCCGCTGGAGACGGGAATGCTGGAGGCTACGCTGGTGTCGGGAGGCACACGGGTATCCGTGGAAGGAGAAGGTCTGGTCATGCCGGAATACTCCGTGGCGGTGTTGCTGGTGAAGGAGCCGTAGAGGGCTTTAACGATTTGGGCAAAGCAGTGTCGGAAGGCATGGGAAATCAATTGTGTGAACGAGGCGGGAGCGACTCCCGCCTCGTTTCAAAGGAACAGGGAGACACAAAAGGTGGAAAGAGACTTGAAAATGATAACAAACAAAGAGGCAGGGTTTAACATTGTCCCTCTGCCCAAAAAGGACTGGCAGGGAACAATCATTCCCATGCGGTACACTACTTCGGAATACTATGATGTGGCGGTTGACCGGAGAGAGAACGGATTTCAGGTGACGCTGGAGAAAAAGGAATTTGACAAGCCGGTGAGCCATACGCCGGAGGAGTATGACTTTCCGGACAAGCTGTATCAGGAGCACTGGGAGAAGGCCTGTGCCTGGGGGGTGCTGGAGGGGCGGGAGATGATTGCCTGTATCGAGACCTGTCCGGAGGAATGGTCCAACCGTTTGGCAGTGACGGAGCTCTGGGTGCATGAGGATTACCGCAGGCAGGGAATTGCCCATGCCCTGATGGCAGTGGCCAAGGAGCAGGCGAGGCTGGAGAGGCGGCGGGCGCTGATCCTGGAGACCCAGTCCTGTAATGTGGGAGCCATCGACTTTTACCTGAAGGAGGGTTTCACCCTGATCGGCCTTGATTCCTGCTGCTATCAGAACGGGGATCTGGAACGGAAGGAGGTTCGGCTTGACCTGGGGATTCTGAGAGACAAAAAGCCGCGGCTTTGCAGGGATGAGCTTGAGATTCGCAGGGAGAGAGAGCCGGAATATCACGACACGGAGGAGATGACCATGCGCGCCTTCTGGAACAAACATCACAGAGGTTGCAACGAGCATCTTCTGGTGCATAAACTGAGGGACTCGGAGGATTATCTCCCGGAACTCTCCAGGGTGGCGGTGAAGGACGGCAGGATCATCGGAGGAATCTTTTACAGCAGGGCATGGCTGAAAAAGGGGGAGCAGAAAAAGGAGATACTCACCTTTGGTCCCCTGTGTGTGGATCCGGACTGGCAGGGAACCGGCGTGGGGGAAATGCTGCTGCAGGAGACCATGACTGCGGCAAGGGAAGCAGGGTATCCCGGTATTGTGATTTTGGGGGAGCCGGATTATTACCCGCTGAGGGGATTTGTGACCTGTGACCGGTTTGGGATTACCACCCCGGAGGGCAAAAATTTTGACGCCTTTATGGGGGTTGAGCTGGTTCCCGGAGCGCTGTCGGAGTTTGGCGGCAGCTTTTACGAATCGGAGATTTTTGAACAGCTTTCCGCAGAAGAGGAGGAAGTGTTTTCCGTGCAGTTTCCGCCGCTTGAAAAACAGTACTTTCCCATGCAGTGGGACTGATTCCCGGAAATGCTTCAGCCTGCAGTCAGGGATGGTTTATGGGTGTTTATCTGCGGGGAACAAGGTTTCCGGCCGGTTAAGAAAAATTGCCGAACGGTTAACACACCCTCCATTGTGCAGGAGCATGATCTGCTCTATACTGTATTTACCGGCCGGGGAAAATCAGTTGCCCGCAGCAGGCGGAAGGGAATAGATATTCCCATATGCAGGAGGGCTGCGGAGTAGGGAAAGGCGAAGGTAAGATAAGGTATGGATTTGAAGATCGGCGGAAAAATCATGGAGCTGCGGAAGGCCAGGGGAATGACCCAGGAACAGCTGGCAGCGGCGTTGGGCGTATCGGCTCCGGCGGTGAGCAAATGGGAGACGGACAGTTCCTATCCGGACATCACCCTGTTGTGTCCGCTGGCCAGGGCGTTGGGAACGGATGTGGATTCCCTGCTGGCCTTCGAGGAGGAACTGTCCGAGGAAGCGTTGGGACAATGGATGACGGAGATCATGGGGATGGTGCAGAAGGGAGCTGTGTCGGAGGCGGAGGAGCGCCTGAACAGGCTGCTGCATTCCTATCCCTCCAGTGTGCCCCTGAAGTTCAGCGCAGTGGCAGCGTTTTCCTTTTTTGAGATGAGCGGGACAAAGAGCGACGGGGAGGATAAGACCCGTTGGAAAAATCGGAAGAAGGAGCTTTGTCAGGCAGTACATGACAGCGGCAATACTGCCTTTTTTCTTCCCGCTGTTTCCATGCTGGTGTCCCTGGCGCTGGCGGATGACGAGCTGGAAAGAGCGGAGGAGCTGTTGAAGGAAAATCTTACCAACAAGGCTGATTTTGCGGCAGCTGATTTTACGGTACTCTGGGTACGGCTTTATTTGAAAAAGGGAGAGCGGGACAAGGCTCTGGAGACGGTACAGAAGGAGCTGTACTCCCTGGTGGGCAAGGTGCAGAATTGTCTGATCAGCATGTTGGGAGAGGACATGGCACTGGAGCAGGAGAAAAAAATTGAAGTATGTAATGTGCTGCAGCAGCTGACCGAAAGCTTCTGTGTCGGCGGCGGTATGGGAGCGGACGTGCTGGCGGAGGTCTATCTGCGGGATGGGGATACCGGAAAGGCGCTTGACTATCTGGAACGTTTGACAGACCGGCTGACCAGTCCGGTACTGCCTCCCAATCCACTGCTGTTTGCACCGGCGATTGCACCGAAGCAGACAGAGTGGGGCAGGGAGATGCGCATGGTCATCCTGCGGGGGCTTAAGCAGGACGCCTGCTTTGAACCGCTGCGCCAGGATGAGAGGTTCCGGGCCCTGGTGAATGAGCTGGCGGAAAGCCTGGAAGAGTAGGGCTGCTTTCGGCAGTCAGCGCGTGAAAAGGACAGCTGAATATCTACAGAGAAAAAAGAACCTTTGCAACAGTGTACAAAGGGATACATATAAAAAAACAAAATAATGGACTGCCAACCTACTGAAAAACCGCTCTTTCACAACGAAGGGCGGTTTTTTCATGGGCGCAGGGAAAGGAGGCAACCCAACTACCGGGGCTTGACAAGAGAGGTCAAGCCCTTTTTTCATGCCAGAAAACCAAGAAGGAGGTATTGCGAATGGCCGATGAAAAATCGAAAAACCTGACTGGCGCAGACGGTCCGGACAAAGATCCGGCACAGCCCGAGGCGGGCGGCTCCCCCGCTCCGGGGAAGGCGCAGAAAGCGCCCGAAGCCGCCGCACCGGAAAAAACGGTAAAGGAGCCGGAAAAGGCCACTCCGGAAAAAGCGGAAAAGGAACCGGAAAAGGTCGCTCCGCAAAAAGCGGCGAAAGAGCCGGAAAAGACCGCTCCGCAAAAGGCAGCAAAGGAACCGGAAAAG
>CAJUJU010000021.1 GCA_910586835.1 uncultured Acetatifactor sp. | reverse complement strand
AACGGATAATGGAGCAGTTTGTTCACATTTTATTTACTCATGCGTTTGTCGTGGCCGCCTGACATACACTGTCTTCCGATTGTCTTTGCAGATTGGCTACTCTTCTTTTTCCAGATAAAAATAAAAGACTTTTCTGATATCCTCCTCGTCCAGAAACGGATACATGGCATCCAACGCTATGGCAAGCTTTCCCTCCGTCACCTCCGTCACGATTCCGTGCATTGCTTCACCGGAGAGAAACGGAAAGTATATATTATAGTTTTGCCCCTTTTCCATGGCGTTCCTGCACAGATTCTCCACCGTATCCGCATCCAAAAACGGAAGTACCCTCTGCACACAGACTCCTTTCCATGTTCCGTCCTCGCTGGCCATGATTCTTTTTGTCAGTTCCTTCAATTCTTCTTCCTTCAAAAAGGGAAGCATTTTTCCCAAATCCGTCATATTTTACACCCTCCTGTCTTTCTGATACATTATCCCGGTTTTTGCCGTCCTGTATAAGGTCATCACATCTTCCTCCAGGATGTCTCTCACAAACGCCTGCTCCTGTCCGGACAGTCTCGCATATAATTCCCGGTCTACCTTCCGTTTTCTGCGCTTCAGGGAATTTAATACCTGCATCCGTTCCTCTGGAGAAAACTGCCAGAATACTTCCGGCAAATCCACTTCCATCTCGCCGGTACAGATTCTGCGGACGATAAATTCCCTGTTATATCCGCGAAACAGATTCTCCGGATCCGGCTCCTTTTTTTCCTTCAGGCACAGCAGCTCCTCAAACGACACGGAAAACAGCCTGGAAAGCTCTATCATGTTGTCAATCGTCGGCATTGCCTGCCCCGTTTCCCGCACTTAAAGATATTGGTTATGTATGAGTGCCTACGCCAACTGGCATAGGCACTCATATCTGTAATTTTACTCAATTTTGCCGATTAAGCGGTAGTAGATGTCAATGTTCTGATCACGCATACCGTCCACGGTGGTAGCTTCGTGAATGACGATCTTTTCAATCAGCGTATTCAGAAGCTCCGCTGTCAGTTCGGTGGGGTTGGCATACTGTTTGAGAAGTGAAATCCAAGTTTCCGCATCGACAGTTGTTTGCTTTTCAGATTCAAGCTCAGCAGACAGCCTTTCGATCTTCTCGGTAAGCTCCTGCTGCTCTGTCTGATATTTCTGAGACATCATATTGAAGTTGTATTCCGTGATACGACCGTCCGACCAGTCCTCATACAGCTTCGCAAACTTGCGGTCAACCTCTGTTCTGCGCTTCTCGGCTCTTGTAAGCTCTGCGCTCTGCCTTTTGGCATTGGCGGCAAGCTCCTGTTCGCTTCCTTTCAGGAGCCGATGCAGAAGCTCTGTTTCATCCAACTGCGCCTGTCTCGACAAATCCTGTATTCTTGTCAGAACGTAGTGGTAGAGGAAGTCATAGCGGATATAGTGGGCAGAACACTGTCTTAACCCCTGTCCATATTGACTGCAAGTGTAATGGCTGTAAGGCTTGCTGTTCTGCCTGTTCGTACCGAAGCGCATCGACCATCCGCAGTCCGCACACTTCACAAGCCCCGAAAAAATTTGCGTGGTAGCGTCCTTTTGCTGTCTGCGGCGGCTGGCAATCTGTTCCTGCACCTGTTCAAAGACTTTCCTCGAAATAATGGCTTCATGGGTGTTCTCTACTCGGAACCATTCTTCCTCCGGCTTGCGTACCTTTTTCTTGTTCTTGTAAGAAATGTTGCTTTGCTTGTTGTGTACGCTGTTGCCGATATAAGTTTCGTCTTTTAGGATGCTCTTGACCTGTGCCAGCGTCCATGCGTAGGACTTTTCCTCCGGCTGTCCCTCGTAGATATGAGCGAATGTCCCATATCGCTGATAGTTCAGCCATCCGGCAGTAGGAACGTGTTCTTCCACCAATACTCTTGCGATCTTGGCAGCACCCGCCCCATGATAGGCAAGGTCAAAGATTTTCTCGATGATCCAGCGGGTCTCCACATCAATCACAATGGCGTTCTTGATTTCTGGATGTCGGATATACCCCAACGGCGCATAGGCAAAGGTGCGTTCTCCTGCGGCAAACTTGGCATGAAGTGCGGTCTTGACCTTGCGGCTGGTGTCCTTGGCAAACCATTCGTTGAACAAATTCTTGAAAGGAACGAAATCGGACAAGCCTTTCTTGGTATCCTCGTTCTCAGATACGGCGATATATCGCACTTGCTTCTCCGGAAACTCGTATTCCAGATAGTAGCCGACCATGATATGGTCACGTCCGAAGCGGCTGAGGTCTTTGGTCACAATGCAGTTTACTCGTCCTGCATCCACATCTTCCATCATTCGCTTGAAATTCGGTCTTTCAAACGTAGTGCCACTCCATCCGTCGTCGATGTACTCACCGACCACATGAAGCTCCTGTTCCTTTGCGTACTGCTGTAAAATGGTGCGCTGGGTCTCGATAGATACGCTGTCGCCATAATTTTCGTCATCACGGCTGAGTCTCATATATAGTGCTGTATTGTACGGTTGTTTCATTAAAAATCCTCCTGTTCGTGAAACAACCCACGCTTACAATACTTTCCTATGATACATTATACCATAAGCGTGGGTTGTGATTCAATGCGATTCTGTTAACAATTCATCGAAATATTTACGGACACGGTTTTTCCTGCGGCGAAGCGGACAAGGTTTTCGATCAGCTTGTCCATGGTTTGTCCGTTGGGAGAAAAGAACTCTGTTACCTTGGTGCGGGTATTGCCGCAATAAAAATACTTCGTTCCGTCAGGCTCGGTGACATAGAACGAAGTATTTTCAAGGGTAGGCTCCGGCTCGTATTCTCCATGCATCCTGCGCCATTCGTCCTCCTGCCCCTTGGGAGGATAGAACATCGGCTCATAGCAGTCGCAAATGTCGATAAAGGCACAGGCATCAATGATTTCCCATAGCGTGATGTCATCACGCATCATCATTTTGTTAAGCTGATCTACGGTATAGGTCTTGTTTTTCTTCATAGGCAAAATATCCTTTCTTATCGGTTAATATCGTGTCTCTGTGTGCTGCGGTTGGTGTACTGTCTGATAACATCCGGCGGGATGCGTTCAAGAATCCCCTTGATGCGCTCATAGTCGCTGTGCAGACGCATTTCTTGCAGCTTCTTGACGGTGCTTTCTTTTTCGCTTTCTTCCAGAGCAGCGGACAGATCGGCATTTTTCTTCTCCAACGCTTTTTGCTTACCGTCTGCCGTTTTGAAGAATTTTTCATATTTCTTCATCTGCGTTTCCATGGCGGCAACATCGGGGATATACTTTTCAAGAAACGCCGCAATCTGTGCGGAGCGTTCTTTGTAGTTCGTAAATTTCATGTCGGAGAGCAGTTCAGCGAGCTTGTCATGTTGCTTGTTCAGACGTGCCATCTGCTTAAATACTCTTGTGGGGATGTGGTCACGCCCGGTCTCACTGGCACTCTCGCCACGCTCCAGATCGGGATATTTCTTTACCATGTGTTCCCAATACTTGTCCTGCCATTGTGTGAGCTTCTTCTTGTTACCCAAAATCTCCTTGGCAGATAAACGCTTGTCCTCTGTCAGCGGTACAAAACAAAGGTGCATATGGGGATTTTTCTCGTCCAGATGCACCACAGCGGATATGATCGTTTCGGGAGCTTGGTTTTGCTTGATAAACTCCAAGGCTTCATTGAAAAATTCCTTTAGCTCGGAACGTTTCTTGCCCTTGAAGAACTCCGGTGTTGCGGTTATTAGAGCTTCCACCACACGAACGCTGTCGGAGCGTGTGCGGCATCCAGCTTCGGCAATTTGCTTTTCGGACTCTGCTCGGTACTTGCGTTCCGGCTTGATAAGGTGGAAATTGAGGTGTGTACGGGACGGGTCAATGTCGGGATTGCTTGCGTATTTCTCCTTGGTGCGCTCGTTGTGTGCTTCAATGCCGCTGATCTCCGGTCCCTTGTACTTGGCAAAGCGTAAAATAGCGTAATGCGGTACTGCCATTATCTGTCACCTCTCTTTCTCCATACGATTTCAAAGCCCAGCACATCGGCAAGCTGTACCGCTTCGGTATAGCGGAGCGACTCACGCTGGAGCTTGTTGGATAGATTGGAAACGCTGTCGCTCCATCCGTATTCATCCGATAACAGGTCAACGACCTCCTGCATGGTCATGCCCTGGCGTACAATGTACGACTTGATTTCATTTCTCAGATTCGATTTCATATAAAAATTCCTCCATAAGTTCGTGATATTGGTTTTCTGTGCGGTGAACTGCTGTCACCGACAAGTGTTGATTTTGAAGATGGTGTTTTTCTCTCAGATTTCGCTCTGCGTAGTCCTGTTCATAACAGCACCCTATCGGTTTTACTGTTTTGTGGTAGAGCAGACCAAGCAGGAAGAAACACTACAGTTCCGTGAATTGGCTTTACTGCCCCGTAAATCACCGAATGATGATTTTGATACTGCTATCAGTGTAAATCTTCACGGATTGCACAAGGCTTGATTTGGAGCATGGAAAAATAGCCTTGATAACAGTGCGAATGTGGTGAGTGGACAAAATGTCCACTTAGCACATTTCCGTAATTTCACGGCTGAACTTGAAAACATCCATCCTATCCATCCATCTATCCGAAAAACAGCCTTTTCGGGATGGATGGGATAGATGGATGGATAAATTTGAGTTCAGTTACAAAATCCCCGGCGAGATCAACGCTTCAATGCCCCAAAAGCCGTTGACCTGCTTGCCGAGGGAATTTGTGATGTGGTTATCGTGTTCCAGACCAAACTCGTCTGCGTGTTTCTTTAGCGTAATGCTGACCGTTCGTGCCGCCAACGGCTTGTAGGTGTTATCGTTGCACCAAATGCAATAGATGGCATACAGATCGGCAGAGGTAATGGTGCTGTCCGCTTTCAGACGGATATATCCCTCCGAGCGCAAAAATAGCAGCACATTATCCGCATCACGCCTTGCCTGTTCACGGTTGTCCTTGGTACGGCTGCTTTCAGAAAAGCGGTAGTTGTTTGCTATCAGCCGACGCAGACCCTCCAGACACCACAGGAAAATACCCTCGACCTCCGCAACGAGCTTGTCCGCAAGAAACGGATCGTCCTCACGGTCAAGGGGTTTCTTCTTGACCGAAAGAATAAGCTGTCTGCGGTAAAAACCGTCCGAATGGTCATAGAGGGATTCCAGATCACCGTTGGAGAACGCAAGGAAACGGACGTACATTTCCCCTTGGTAGCTCTGTTCGCCCTTACGTTCCAAATCCATCGGCATTTCCGCTGTGATAAGGGATTTCAGATAATGTGTAGATTTAAGTGCTTCCATCTTCATATCATCGTCCACCATGACAAGCTCGTGTTCCAGATCGGCTCTGGCAAATGGACTACGCTCCACCTTGGCAATGCTGCCGTTTTTGAGATTGGCACCGAGCATAGCCTGCATTACAACACCGATGCGGCTTTTGCCCTCGCCGCCGTTGCCTTTCAGAAGCATCATGGTCTGACCTCTTGTGGTGGGAATAAGGCAGTAGCCGAGATATTCCTGCAAGGTCAGAATGTCCTCGTCCTCCAGCAGTTCCGATAAAAAATGCAGCCATGTTACAGGCTGCGGAGCATCGGGATTATATTTGACGGGCAGACGGTTACGGCAGAACTCCTTGTATTCGGTGAACTCGCCTTTGACAAACAGAGTGCCGTTGGCAACGTGTAGCCTGTCCTCATGGACGGGTAAGTTCTCCTTGTAGGCTTCCATGCGGAGCATTTCAAGCAGATTGGAGCATTTTTTCGCCAGCCCCGATTTCAGATAGGGACGGAGCATTTCATAAATCTCCTTTTTGATGCCGTTTTCATCGTAGATGCGTCCCTCCTTGGAAAAGAACTTGCCGCCCACGCAGACCATAGGGTGACGGCAGACGAAATCACAGCAAAAGCCGACTTCATCCAAGAATTGACCGTTATACCACCCCGGTTGTTCTTCCATGCAATCATCTTTCTTCTTGCTCATAAGACCTCTCCTTTCTGTGCTTTTTCAGATACGCTTGCAGCTTTTGCAGATTGCCGTCTGTCAGCATCATGTCGATCACATCATTGCGCTCATAGAAAACGCCGCCGATGAGCGTGTCCACCAGATATTCCACATAGTCAAGCCGGTCACAGGCTTCAATAAAATGCGGATGCCATTCTTCTTCCGGTGTCCTCGGTGCATACAGCCGCTTCCATTCTTGAAGTAATTTCATATACTCCAAGAGCGCAGAAAAGCACAGCTTCTCATTTTCTCTGAGTCGCTGTGCTTCGCTTTTCCTATTCTGTTTTTCCTGCATTGCCTTGGTGGGCGGCTTGTCCTGCGTAATGCCGAAGTCGTATGCCAGCTTTTGTGCTGCTTCATACAATTTCAGACCAAAGAGCTTTGCTGTGAAGTCGATCACGTCCCCATGTTCGCCGCAAGCGAAACAATGGTAATGGTCATCGTCCACAAACAGGCTCGGATTGTGGTCATTGTGGAACGGGCAGAGTGCTTTCCCATGACGGTTGACCTCCACGCCGTAGCGTTCTGCTGCTTCTCTTGTGTTGATGCTTGTCTTTACTGTTCCGAATACATTCATTTAGTTCCTCCATAATTTATATTGATAGGGACGATTTTTCATCTCCTCGTGTATATTATGAGGAAAATCGAAAAAAGCAGGCTAATGGCATGACAAGCTCATTTCAAAAAACATGACAAGTCGTTTCAAGGCAAAACAGCGTAAATTCTTGGATGAATACGGCGAAAAAATCAGCCGTTGTTCTATATTTTGTCACAAATGTATGGTATAATAGAAGAAAAGAAAAAACATGACAGATAGGAGGTAGGCACATGAGCATACTTAATCAAAATCTGCTGACGCTGGATTTCTGGAAAGACGAAGTGACCTATGCAGAGCACACCATGCCTACGGGCAGTATCGGTTGTGCTGCCATGAATATTTCCGATGAACATATCGGACAGCTCATACAGCTTGCCGTTCCTCTGGCAGCGGTTGTGGAACTGATAAGGGACGGAACGCCTACCGCAGAACATTTCACGGTTGCCAAGGAGAGCGTATTGCAGATCACGCAGATGATGCGCACCACCTATCCCTTTTCGCTGTTTGATTTTCCTGCCGACGGGCGTGACATTCAGCAAATCTTCTCCGCTGAATACACAGAGAACGCCATTGCCTACATAAAGGCAGCGCAGGAACTCGGCATGGCAGCCGTTTTTGATGAACAGTACAAAAAGGGTGTGGGCATCGTAAAGCTGATAAGCGAACTGGCTCAGCTTGGCGGCACTCTGATGATTTTCAAACACGGCATGATTGAATTTGCCCACAAGCTTCACGACAGTAAGCGAACGCCGGAGGGCTATGCGGAAACCTTTGCAAAGCACTTCTCCGATATGCCTACTCTGTCCTTGGATAATCCAATGTGGATGCAGTTGACCAACACCACAATGCAGTATGTGTCCGCTGTCATGCCGGAGAAAGAAATACCGCAGCTTGTGAAGCGTCTGCACTACGTTTCCTTTGTGGGAATGTTCCGTTCAGACTTGTTTGAGGGGTTGTGTGTCGGTCATGCACCGAGGTTATGTCCCATCTGCGGTAAGTGGTTTCTGACCACCGATGCAAGGCAGACAAAATACTGCGGAGGACTTGCGCCGGGGGACAAGCGTGGGCGCACCTGCCGTCAGATCGGCAATCTCAAAGGCAGAGAGCAGCGAGAGCTTGCGGACGATCATCCGATTAAGGCAATCTACACACGCCGCATGAACACGATTACGCAGTATCTACACCGTGGCACTTTGGACGAGCAGACCGCCGCTGTGATGAAGCGTTTGGCAAAAGACAAATTAGAACGTGCGATTTTCGACCACGAATATGCAAAGGGCAGCTTTGAAGCGGAGATGTCACAGGATGCCTTGCTGAATGAGGCACATATGTTCATACTGTAAAACAATAATAATTATACAAGGAGAATAATGATATGAATAACAGACGAAAGTTTTCTATTTTTATAAGTTCTACCTACGAAGACCTTAAGAATGAAAGGCAGGCATTGATGGGAGTAGCACTTGAGAGCAATTTTATTCCGGTAGGAATGGAACAATTTCATGCTGCGCCTACAAGTCAATGGGATGTTATAACCAAAATGATTGACGAGTGCGATTTTTACCTTCTGGTTGTTGGTGGACGGTATGGATCAATTGATGAAGAAGCAGATGTAAGTTATACAGAAAAAGAATACAATTACGCAAAAGCAAAAAAACTACCTGTTATTGTGTTGATTAAGGAATCATCTGCTATTACTGAAGACGGAAAAGATATTGGTCCTGATAAATATGTCAAAATGCAAAAGCTCGATACCTTTAGAGATAAGGTCAAAAACGATAAAAATACAGTTGATTTTTTTACAGATTTGAACAGCCTAAAATATATAGCATCACAATCGTTAAAAAATGCAATTGTTTATGCTGATGACCGTGCTGGATGGGTTCGATATTCAGATATAATAGATGTAATCAATGAAGAGGCAGAAGAACGTAACAAGGGAAATGCCGAACTTGCAGAACATCAACAAAAAATGTTAGAAGATGTAAAAGAGATGTTTTCCCAAATTGGTAGCAGACTCGATGAGTTAGAGAACAACCAATTAACATGGGAAGAAATCCCAACAGCGACTAATGAAGACATCGATAAGCTGTTTCAAGTCGACTCCGAAACATTAATTATCGGAAATTCCAAGAAGGATATCCCCACTTTAGGGCAGGATGATGTCGGTAACGTCCCTGTGGACTCGGCGTTTCTGTTGGTATATGCTGCGGAGGGTGATGGTCAAATCATAAAAACGCAGACGCTTAGTTCACCTGCCCAGATTTCAACATCTGGCAAACAGTTTATGGCTGATACTTCAAAAAGAGAGTCAGCGAGATGGGTGGAAGCATTAGACCGACTCATAGAATGGGGATGGGTTAAAGCTGTAGGGTATAAAGGCGAAATATATGAATTAACAGGAACCGGTTACAGTAAAGCAGATTGGTTGAAGGAAGGTATGGGAATTGATACTTCAAAGGACCCGCTTAACGAGTTAAAGGAGTTTGAATACTAATATAGAGGTACTTTGAAATCTCTGTTTCAAAAAGACAAATTATTGACTTTCTATAGATGGGAGGTGCGCCTAATGTCCGAAGAACGCTTTTGGAATACCGATGAATATGCCAGCACGGCACAATTTACCGTGCCGGACGGAGCCATGACCATGCGACAGGCAGGGCGCATCTTCCGTCTTGACCCTGTGCCGCCAAAGGTGGAGGACATCAACGATTACATCGTTTCCGCTGTCCGTGAAAATGATCTGACCTATTTTACATACTTCCTGCATCACTACGAGCCAAGGCTGAACAAGCGAGTGTACCGCTTTCTGCTGACCGAGGGTATTGACCGATATGACCCGTTGCGTTTTCTGGATTACAAGCTGAGTTGCGTTCTTGCCATGTTGGAGTGCTTGCCGAATTATGATCCCGACAAAGGAGCAGACTTTCTGACATACGCCCATCACTTCATAGGTAACGCACTTCTGGATTGCCGCCGACAGGAAGAAGCAGGCTCATTCAAATCTCTGGATGAATACAAAGCCGCTCGTGGCATTGCTTGGCTTTACAACAATTCCGGCAAGAGCGCAAAGGAAGTCATTGCCGAATACGCCGCCGAGCAAAACTGCACCGAAGAAACTGCCGCCGAGTATCTGACCATTGCAAGACAAAACCGCAGTCGTGTTCCGTTCTATGCGACGATGCAGGATGAGGACAGCGAGGAAACGGGCGAGGATGTTACCCGTGACGATAGCTGGAACTATGCGGACATTCTCTGGAACGGTATTCGTGCCGATGCGGTGCAAGCTGCCTTTGACAAGCTCAGTTACAAGGAACAGACTTACCTTGAAAAGCGTAATGCGATCTGCATGACCTGCGGACGTGTCGGCTCATGGGAGGAACGCCCCACCTTTGAAGATCTTGCTGTCATGTTCGAGGGCAGCACAGCCAGCGGTGCGGAGCGAGCTTACAAGAAAGCTCTGAACAAGCTGACGGAACATCTGGTGGATGCCGATGTTCTCGGCGTGGTGGAATTAAAGCTGACCGAGAAAAATAAAAAAATCGCCGCCGCTGCATACTGGTACAGAGCAGTACATCGGTATGCTAACGACGATGAATGGGGAGAAATCCGTTTTGACTTTTCTGCCGGAACTGCTCAGATCGTAAAACTGGCAGACGGCGATTTCAGCAGAACGAACGTCTTTGCAAAAATCGCAATCCGTCAAATTCTGAAACTCTCCATGAGTGAGCTTCCGAAGAAATTGACAATTCCCTTTGAGTTGGAGCAGGAGAAAATACGATACGGGAGCTAATCGCTGCGGCGGGTTTTATATACCTCTTGCGCCCCCGTTGGCACAGCAAATCTTTCCGCACAGCTACAAGATTTCCTATGCCAACTACACACGAACAGCCGGATTTTGCTCATTGCAAATCCCTTGTCTTTTGTAGCTTACAGCCCACAAAATCCGCCTGTTCTGCTGGCGCCGAAAAGTGTCTGTCTGGCTTGGGACAGCCCCTTTCCAGCGTCAGCGGTCGCAAAAGGTATAACACACTAGACTTTGCAAGCAAAATCGTGTGCCAACAGGGATGCTCTCGCCCCTATTGGAAACCCAGAGCCAAGGGATGCGTCTCGCCTGCCGGCTCGGTCAGTGCTTCAAAATGCTTTGCATTTTGAGGTCTCCATCGGAGACCCGCACCCCTCTGGACACCCCATATATTTTCCTCGAAAATGGTACCCAAACTGTAAAAATGCAGTTTGACACCATTCCTCGGAAAATATAAACAGATTTATTTCTTCATCTGCGAATTGAATGAAAAAATAAATCCGTTTATTCCGGCATAGCCGGCAAAAAGAAAAACGATTAAAGAACGGCGGTGATGACCATGAAATACAGAATTGCAATCTGTGATGATGAGCAGAATCAAATTGAATACATAACCTCGATTGTGGCATCGTGGAGTGCTCACGAAGGACATAGTTGCGAGATACGCACGTTTGCATCTGCCGAAGCTTTTCTATTTGAATACGAGGAAGATAAGGCGTATGATATTCTTTTGCTTGACGTTGAAATGAAAAACATGAACGGCATTGAACTTGCCAAGCGTATCCGCAAAGACAACAACCGTGCCGAAATCATTTTTATTACTTCACATTTTGAATTCGTTGGCGAAGGCTATGAAGTGGATGCACTCCACTATCTGATCAAGCCGATTTCTGCGGAGAAGCTCACGCAAGTGCTTACTAAAGCCGCTGAAAAGCTCTCAGTCGAACCTCCGTCGGTGGTAATCTCCTGCGAGGGCGAGACCGTCAAGCTGTATGAAGCAGACATTCTCTATGTGGAATCCTTTCTGCATTACATTGTCATTCATACGAAAGATAAAGAGTACAAGATAAAGGAAAATATGTCTGTGTTTGAAAACAGGGTAAGTGATTACTTTTACCGTATTCATCGTTCCTACTTGGTTTCGCTAAAATACATAACACGAATTTCCCGTACGTCCGTTAGTATCGGCAACACCGAACTTCCTCTTTCAAGGGGAAAGTATGACGATATCAACCGAGCATTTATTCAACATAACTGAGGTAGCCTATGAGAAAGAAAACATATTTGAAGCTGGTTGAATATCAGACTGAGCAATCAGAAAAGCACTTAAACGAGGTGCGAAGTATCCACAAAGAAATGAGAGGTTATAAGCACGATTTTCACCATCATCTGCAAACGCTGAAAGGTCAGCTTGAAGCCGGGGAAGTTGATCGTGCGCTTGCATACATAGAGCAGCTTGATAACCAACTGATGAATGTGGACACTCTACTGAAAACGGGTAATGTATCTCTCGATGCCATTTTGTCTGCAAAGATTGCCCAAGCCAAAGCGGAAAATATTGCTGTAACTGTGAAAGCCAATGTCCCCGATACATTAACAATTTCAGATTTAGAATTGAGTATTGTCGTTGGAAATCTGCTTGACAATGCCATTGAAGCATGCCGTACAGTAACGGGAGAGCGATTTATTCGAATCTTTATTTCCATGAAAGGAAATATGCTTTATTTTTCCATGCTCAATGCATCGGGTGCAAAGAGGAAAAAGACCGGCTCTTTGTTTGCAACCCACAAGGACGGCGTTCACGGTTTCGGTCTGCGCCGTGCTGAAGCAATCCTTGAAGAACACGGCGGCTGGGTAAAATACAACAGCGAGGACGGCGCTTTTACTTCGGAATTTTTGGTGCCTGCTGTAGAGTGATTTGCAATTCGTGCACTGGCAGAAGCATTTAGTGCACGAATTTTTTGTCGTGCAGCTTACTGTGTTAGAATATATACGTAGATAGGAGGGATGTCGAATATGAAAAAACCTAACAAAAGTTCGCACGATGAGTTGAATCTCACCAAATATTCTGTAATTCGAAACATTATCTATTGCCTGAATAATACAGCCAAATGCCATTTCCTGCTTTTGTGCTGGTGTGTTCTAAAAATATTGGTAGGCACGCTGATTCCAATACTAACAACCATTTTACCCAAAACAGTTATAGAGATGGTTACTGCGAAACAAAGCTTATACGAATTGATTGTCGCCATTCTTGTTTTTATGGGCAGTCTCGCCATTCTATCAGGTGCCGATATATTTCTGACCAAGTTCATATACCATCAGAAATTCAGAATGAACACTTTTTACCTCAAGCGAGTGGCACTGAAAGGACTGACCACAGACTATATCAATCAGGAAAACGGACTGTTTCGCAAGCTTCAGACAGAGAGTTTTATGTGCTGCAACGGTAACTACTCTCCGCTTTCCAATATATATGAAACTTTGATAAAATTCTGTACCAGCCTTCTGGGGTTATCTGTTTTTGGTGCTATGCTCGTTCAGGTACATTGGGGAATCATCGTTTTTCTAATTACAACAACCACAATCAGCTATTATTTGAATCGTAAAATTATTGCATGGACAGCCGCAAATAATAAAGAACGAATTGGTTATCAACAGCGAATTAGCTATATTAACAATATTTCCGGTGATATCCGTTCTGCAAAAGATATTCGCCTATACAAAATGGCTGTATGGTTTTCAGATATTTACAACAACAATATGAAAGGAATTGCCGGATGGTATAAACGGCTTACGCATAAACTTTTTGGTGTTGCAGCATATGACAGCGGCTTAGCTTTACTTCGTGAAAGTATCGCCTATCTATATCTGTTATATCTCATATGGAATGGACAAATAACTGTTGCAGAATTTGTTATGTATTTAAGTGTCGTTACCGGTTTCTCAGCATGGCTTGGCAATATTTTTTCGCAGTTATCCTCTCTTAACCAGATAAATCTGAAAATCAATTATTTTCGTTCATACCTTGAATACCCGGAAACATTCAACAGAAGCAATGGCTTGATAAGTCCGGTGAACGATTGTCCAAAGGTAATTGAACTCAAAAATGTGAGTTACAGATACGAGGGAGCAGAGCACGATACACTGCAAAATATCAACTTGAAAATAATTCCCGGCGAACATATCGCAGTTGTCGGATTAAACGGCGCCGGCAAAACAACGCTTGTCAAGCTGATCTGCGGTCTAATCGATCCGACAGAAGGACAAGTTCTGTATGATGGCGTTGATGTCCGTAAATACAATCGGGTTGAATTTTACAGACTTTTCTCTGCCGTATTTCAGCAATTCAGCATCCTGCCCGTGACCATTGCGGAGATCGTTGCCGAAACTGTGCTGGAGAACACTGATGAGGACAGAGTGAAGCGCTGTCTGACCGTTGCAGGGCTTTGGGAGAAAATCGAACAACTTCCCAATAGTGTAAATAGTCAATTTGGAAAAACAATATACGACGATGGCATAGAGTTTTCCGGTGGCGAGATTCAGAAATTGTTGTTAGCTCGTGCAATGTACAAGAGCGCTCCGGTTATGCTTCTTGATGAACCTACAGCTGCCCTTGATCCCATTGCTGAAAGCATGTTATATGAAAATTACAATCAGATAAGTTCCCAAAAAACAACTGTTTTTGTTTCGCATAGACTGGCAAGCACAAGCTTTTGTGATCGTATTCTCCTGATTGAAAACGGGAGAATCTGCGAAGAAGGCAATCATAATGAACTGCTTAAGCAGAACGGGAAGTACAGTATGCTTTTCGAGATGCAAGCAAAATACTATAGAGAAAATCCCGAAGAAACGGAGGTGGCAGAATGAAAAAAATGACCATCACAAAAAGAATTTCTGTCACTATGCGTGGTTTTTCAATCTTAAAACAGTACTGCCCTGGTCTTGCACAGGGGAAGGCTATGTATGAACTGATCAATTCCATTCAGCCTTTCGTCTCCATTTGGTTTACTGCACAGATCGTAAACGAGATTTCATCACAAAGAAGGCTTAAGACCATTCTGCTCTATGTTCTCGGTGCAGTGCTGATCAACTTTATCTGTGCTTTGCTCAAAAGCATAATCAATCATGTCTGTAACGAAAAAGAATCACAGATGTGGAGTTGGTTTGGAAAGGTATTCTCAGACAAACAGATATCTCTTGATTTTGTTGATCTGGAAAATGCCGCAATACAGCATTAGAGGCAGGAAGCTGAAGAAAACCTCTACATGTTCGGTAACGGTCTGGCACAGCTCTTCTGGGGGATATCCGCACTTGTACGAACTCTCGTATATATAGTGCTCTCTCTCGTAATGACGGTTTCCTTGTTTATCTCTACATCCGGAAACCGCTTTATTGATCATCCTATCTGGATAGGCATCATCCTGGTTTGCATTGCGGTTGGCGGTTTAAGCAAATCCAAAGCAACCATCAGCGAAAATGACGTATTTATGGAGTACTGTAAAAACACAGTTTGGTTTAATCGTGTCTTTATGTTTTTCGGTAAAGAACTGTATATGAATCCCGAAAAAGCCAAAGATGTTCGCATCTACAGTCAGAACACGGTTGCTGAAAAAATGCTGGATAAACTCATCACGCATGAAAGAGATAACCAATCCGATATAACAAAAATGGCTCTTTATCCCGCTATTGCCCAAATTATTATCGGTCTTGCAAATGCAATTTGTTATTTGTTTGTAGCGATAAAAGCCTTGTTTGGTGCATTTGGCGTTGGTAGTATTGTGCAATATGTTGCTGTTTTATCAAGGCTTGGAGAAGGGTTACAGGAATTGATGTATATCCTATCCGATAACGAAGTATATTGTACCCACCTACAAAATCTGTTTGAGTATCTCGATCTGCCAAATCATATGTATCAGGGTTCACTGACCGTTGAAAAACGAGATGACAACGAGTACTATGTGGAATTCAGGGATGTTTCGTTCAAATATCCGAACACGGACACATACGTTCTCAAGCATGTGAACCTGAAATTCAAAGTCGGTGAAAAATTGGCTGTTGTTGGAATGAATGGATCTGGTAAAACCACGTTTATCAAACTGATGTGCCGATTATATGATCCGACAGAAGGAGAAATACTGCTCAACGGTGTGAATATCAAGAGATATGACTATAACGAATACATGTCAATTTTCTCGGTCGTTTTTCAGGATTTCCGTCTGTTTTCCTTCCCCCTTGGGCAAAATGTCTCTGCCAGTGCTTCTTATGACAGGGAGAAAGTGATTGAATGTCTGAAGAAAGCCGGATTTGCTGAACGTCTCAACTCATTACCAAATGATTTGGATACGTTTCTTTACAAAGATATAGATGCGGAAGGTGTAGAAATATCCGGTGGAGAAGCACAAAAGCTCGCTCTTGCCCGTGCTCTCTATAAAAACACACCGTTCATCATCCTTGACGAACCTACCGCTGCGCTCGATCCAATTTCAGAGTATGAGGTTTATAGCAAATTTAATGAAATTGCAGGAACCAAAACCTCTATTTACATCAGCCACCGTCTTGCATCATGCCGCTTCTGCGACAAAATTGCTGTATTTCATGAAGGTGAAATAATTCAAATTGGAATTCATGAAGAACTCCTTGCTGACAGAAGAGGAAAATATTACGAACTGTGGAACGCACAGGCGCAGTATTATACAACGTAAAAAATGCCGCTTGCACTGACTTTTTACTGTCGGTGCAAGCGGCATTACCTATAAGATTAGTCTAAAGGCTTGTATTCAGTTACTGTTTTCAAATATGCTTCGGGATCGCCATTCAAAATAAGGTCTGCATACTCAAGCGGTGCATTGTAAATCAGATAATCCAGTTCTGACCGCTGATACATATTGTCGGCTACTTCGTTCTCAACGACGATAGTATCAATCGCAATCATGCTGCCATCATTGAATTTCAGTTCCACACAGCAGTTATCGAAGTTATATTCGCAGGAAATCAGCTTTTTCATAGGGTTTACCTCCAAAATTGTATTGTTTGGAAGTAATGTAAGCGTGGGTTTTAGTGTGGTATCTTTAAGTTTGGGAAACTCCGGTTTCCCACCGCGAAACCGCCTGCCTCGACACATACAGAAGCTCTGCGATTCTGTCCTGGCTGTAATGATGTTCCACCCGGCAGTCATGTATCTTTTTCCCGACTGCAATACAGTCTAACATAATTCCTCCTTCTCGCCCAACGACTTCTTTCAGTGATTGCAGATCTGCGCATAGCAACGTTGTAATTACATCATAGCCCGTTTAGGCCTTAAAGTCACGCAATTAATGATTGCAGCAGGAAAAACAACACATCGTAAAAGGGCGCCGCCCATATGATAATCGGCAGCACCCTTTCCGGAAGTTCTCTCTGTTCAGTTACCGTTCTTTGCATCCAGGAATGCCTGAATCTGCGAGATCAGCTCCGCGCGGATCTCCTCCAGGCCTACGTCCGCGGCATCCTTATGCCACTGATTGATCTTCTCCACCGCCTCATCCGCATCGTACAGGGAGATGGTCAGCTGCAGCTCGTTGGAAAGAGCGGATACGTTTGCCACCTGTGTCTCCACTTTGGAAGCGTCAAACACAAATCCGGAGAGAGGACTCAGCTTGTAGGTAGACGGATCATAAATATAGTCGAAGCACGCCTTGATCTCAGGATTCTCGCTTGCAAACTCACTCACCCTGATATAGGCGGGGTTCTGTGTAAAGGAATAGCTGGGCATGGAATATGCGGCATTCTCGTCGATATCCAGCTTTCTGTAGCCGTCGGTTCCCACTGCCTCCCAGTCCTCGCCTTCAATACCCAGCTCAAACAGGTCGTGTGCTTCCTGGCTGCCGAACATCCAGTCCAGGAAGTACATCACGGCGTCCGTCTTCTCGGACCACTCGGGAACCACCAGCCAGTTGTTGGTGGCCATGTCACAGATCACGGCTCCTTCTTCCTTGTTGCGCTGTGCGTCATCAATGATATAGAAACCATACTCCTCGTCAGGATTTACCTCCAGGGCCGTCTTCACCTTGCTCTCGTACTCGGTCAGGGTGCTGTAGGCGATGGCTGCGGGCTTCTCCACGGTATCCGTGCCGCCCCGGTTGGGATTCAGGTAGGGATTCCACTTGGTACGATCTTTTATAAACTCGCTGATGAAATCATACTGATAGCCTGCGGGCATTTTTGCGAACTCCTCTTCGGAATCGCCGGGAACCACAGCGTTCAGAACGGTCTTGCCGTCCTCGCTCAGTCCCACCCAGATCCAGGTCTGGTCGCCCAGAATGTTCACATTATCCTGAGTATACACATTGTCATGCTTTGCGGTATACCAGGGGGAGTCCAGACGGAAGAAGTTCCAGAGGCTGACGCCGATCATTCCCTCCTCGTTCTCCTGTACGGTCTTTACAAAGGCAAGCAGGCTCTCCTCGTCCGTGATGGGATCGCAGTTGTACTTTTTGCGCAGATCCTCGCGGTACATAAATCCGCGGCTGTCCTCATAGCAGGTTGCCAGATTGATGCCAAAAACGCCCTTCAGATAGCTGCCGTCCTCCTGACGGATATAGGAAGTCATGGCGTCCACAAAATCCTCGGAAAATGCACTCTTCAGCCCCGGGAAAGCGTCATTGTTGAAATAAGAGGACAGATCTGCAAAATCGCCGTCCTGGATGAAACCGGTCAGGCCGTGCCAGCCGCCGCAGAACATCAGGTCGAAATCTTCATTACCGATCATGACTCCATTCAGCTTATCCTTGTAGTCGCCGCCGGCCACCCAGGTAAACTCCGGATGAATCTTGCTCATGACAGGATCGTCCTTGGTCATCTCCTCATACTTTGCCAAAACCTTCTCAATATTGCGGAACTCGTTCATGACACGGATCTTAATGGTGGTATCCTCCATCACAGAAGCTTCGCTCCCGCCCTGCTGGCCGTCGTTGCCGGCCTGCTGACCGCTTCCGCTCTGGGGCGTGCTGTTGTTGCTCTCCTGCGCGTCATTGCCGCAGGCAGCCAAGGAAAAGGTCATTGCCCCTGCGAGAGCCAGTGCCATCCCTTTCTTTAAAAAGCTGTTCTTTTTCATGTAGATTTCCTCCTCGATTCTTTTAAACTCCTTTTATTTGAAACCCGAAAGGGGCTCAAATCTTTCTCAAGCTTCCCCACATGCCGCCTGCGGCGGCAGAACCAATCCAATGTGTAACTCAGCCCTTGATGGCTCCCACTGTAAGGCCGCTGGTAAAATATTTCTGCACATAGGGATACAGGAAAATAATGGGGCCGATGGCAACTACCGTGGTCGCCATGCGCAGGGAATTGGTGGGAATCTCCCCCGCCGCTATGCCCGTACTTCTGGCCATCTCCCGCATGGCATCCGCGTTGCGCAGCATGCGCATCAGCAGGTACTGCAGGGGAAACAGCTTATTGTCATCCAGATACAACATGGCGTTGAACCACTGGTTCCAGTAGCCCAGGGCATAAAACAGGCTCAGGGTGGCAATCCCCGGCACGGACACCGGCAGCACGATTTTCCAGAGGATCTGGAAATCGTTTGCACCGTCCATATAAGCCGACTCCGAAAGCTCATGGGGAATTCCGTTAAAGAAGTTCCGCATCAGAAACATATTCCATGCTCCGAAGGCCACCGGCAAAATCAGCACCAGAATATTATCCTTCAGGCCCAGATTTTTGGTAATCAACAGATAGTTGGGCACCAGACCGCCGCCGAACAGCATGGTAAAATACACGAAAAACGTGATGGCATTGCGGAACTTCACCTTTTTCAGAGAAAGCGGGTAGGCCATGGTGATGGTCAGAAACATGCTGAAAACAGTTCCCGCCACCGTGGTAAAGATCGTCACCCCGTAAGCCCGGAAGATCTGGACGTCCCCCAACACTACTTTGTAGGCCTGAAGGGTAAAATCCCTTGGAATAATCGGAAAGCCATAGACAGCGAAATTGGCCTCCGTCTCAAAGCTGCTCCCCAGGATGATGGCAAAGGGAAAAAGACAGTAGATGCAGAATATGGTTGCAATGGCATACACCACCACCTCAAACACCATCTCTCCCTTTGATTTTCTGATTCCGGATCTCTTGATTCTCATCTTTTCCAAACCTTCTCACCCCTCCCCTAGAAGATAGCCGCGTCGGGCTCGATTTTTTTGGTCAGCGTATTCGTGGCAAACACCAGCACCAGGCCCACAATGGACTGGAACAGACTGGTAGCGGTACTCATGCCCAGATTGTTCAGCTGCCGCAGCGCCCTGTATACGAAGGTATCAATGACGTCGGTGGTGGGATACAGGGAAGCATTGTCGCCCACCAGCGCATAGATCATGCCAAAGTCACCGTTGAAGATCTTCCCCACACTCATGATGGTCAGCATGATGGCCGTGGTCTTCAGCAGCGGCATGGTAATCCTTGTGATCTGCTGCAGCCTGCTGGCGCCGTCCACCCTGGCCGCCTCGTACATCTCCTGATCGAAACCGGTAATGGCCGCCACATATACGATGGTTCCGTACCCGGCGCCCTGCCAGAGCTTCAAAAGCACCAGGATCAGGGGCCACCAGCCCGGACTGCTGTAAAACATGGGATCCGCACCGCCTCTTCCCACGATCCACTGAGTCAGAATGCCGCTCCCTCCGATGATGCCGCTCATAAACATGGCCACCACAGTCCAGGAAACGAAGTGGGGGAATATGGCAATGGTCTGTACCACCTTGTTGTATATCCTGTTTTTGATCTCCACAAACACCAGCGCCAATGCGATGGAAAGGATGGTGGAGCTTGCGATAAACAGCAGATTCAGAAAAATCGTGTTAAAGAAAATTCTCCCGACTCCCTTGTAATGAAACAGAAATTCAAAGTTTTTCAAACCCGCCCAGGGACTCCCCCAGATACCCTTCTTATAGCTGTAGTCCTTAAACGCGATCAGCACGCCGTACATAGGGTAATAGCAGAACACCAAAACCCAGATGGTAGTGGGCAGCGCCATCAGATACAGCAATTTGTTTTTCCAGAGCTCATGAAGCCCGCCCCGAAAACCCAGATGTTCCTTGAAAGGCTTTTCTCTGCGGCCGGACCCGGCCTTTGTCTTTTTCACGTTGTTCCCTCCTCCCGCTTGATTCCTTTCCCTTTTGCTACTTCCATTTTAATTTTGTGCATGCCGGGGAACTACAGGAAAAAAACTGGAAAAAGGGTAAAATTGTTAGATATTATGTAAAAAACAGCTCCGCGGCCTGTCAGCCGTCGGAGCTGTCTGCGGGAGCATCCGTCTCCAGGATCATCCCGTTGTCGATGAGTTTTTCAAAGATATGGTCAAAGATTGCCGCCTGCAGATATCCCGTAATCCCCATGATGAACAGGAGGGGAAACCAGACAAAGAACCAGATCAGAAACAGGGTAAGTACCTGAATCACCAGAACGGCAGCGGACCAGCCAATGTTGCGGAAGGTGAGCACCAGCGCCATCCTGATGTGTCCCCCCACCGTATTCCGAAACTTGGCCATTGCCGCAAACAGGTAGGAGGACACTGTCAGCACCAGCAGGAACAGGATGCCGAAGAGCACCGCCTGGAGCCGGAATGCCTCCCCGCCCAGCACTCCATAGTAGAAGACATTCACCCCTGCCACCACACCGGCGGCCAGGGTCAAAAGCCCCAGCGGGATCCCCTGTCGCAGGTTTCCGCGAAAGGCTCTGAAAAAGCTGCTTCCCACATATCCTTCCCTGTCCTTCACCGCCTGCAGAA
Organism: uncultured Acetatifactor sp.; assembly: GCA_910586835.1. Classification (GTDB taxonomy): domain Bacteria; phylum Bacillota; class Clostridia; order Lachnospirales; family Lachnospiraceae; genus Acetatifactor. The sequence goes on along the minus strand of CAJUJU010000021.1, from coordinate 31,394 downwards.
GCACCTCGTAGAGGGCCGCCGTAGCCGCACCTGCCGTAACCAGAGGAATGCTGCACAGAAACCACAGCAGCCCTGCATGGAGCATCATCACCAGCCTGCGCATCCCCCGCGCAAAGGGACTGTTCATACTGAATAAGTTCATGGCGCCTCCTTCACTCTTTTTTCGGCTGCGTATTCCGTCAGCTGCTCCTGAAGGGCGGCCAGATATCTGTCAAAGCCCGCCTCCTGCAGTCGCTCGTTGGCGGCGTCTAGCTCCTGTAAGTAATCCTCCCGGTATCCGCAGACCAGAGGTTGAAAATATTGCAGCCACACCCGGTCGATGGCCGCCTGCTCTCCGTCGGAGGGAACGATGGCAAAGCCGTCCAGCGGGTCATCCTGCGCCTTCTCCGCACACTCCTCACTCCACCTCAAAATACTCTGATAGACCAGATCCCACCTTTTGTCGATGGGAACCGCCTCGTAGCCCATCACATCGTCCGTGACCGCAGTCCAGGAAAAGCGGTTTTCCGAACCGATCCCGTCCAGGCTGATCTTGCCGTCCACCAGGTTATAGTTGCTGCCCTCCACACCGTAGGCAACCAGATCATAATATCGTTGATCCGTATGGATCTTTTCCAACAGCTTCAGCGCCAGCTCGGGCTCCGTGGTTCTGGCAGATACGGAAATTACGGAATTCCCCGCCAGGGAAGCCACATAGTAAGCCCTGTCGTTGTACAGATACGGAAAAAATCCAAATTCCCAATCGGGATGCCGCTCGCACAGTCCCGCAATCCAGCTTGCATTTATGGACCAGACAGGTATGTTGGTCTCACAGGGCTTTTTATCCTGCATAAACAGAAGCCTTCCCCGCTCCCCCTCATTGTCGGACATGGCAAGCATGTCGGAGGCCAGGATTCCGTCCTCCTTCCATTTCTTGATATAGGCCAGCACCTCCCGAAACTCCGGCGTCTCGGTCCGGTTCAGCACCACATGGGGATTGGCGGCCTCCACCACCACAAAGGGCGTCTCCAGCGTACTGTTGATTTCCAGATAGTTTCCCTTCGTCAGCATGAGCCACAGGCTGCTCCAGATGCGGTTGTCCGTAATCAACGGCGCGTCCTGATACCTTTCCTCCTGCTTGGCCCGGTACAGATAGGCCTCCATGGTGGCAAGGTCGTGTATTTCCTCCAGTCCCCACTCCCTGCGCAGGTCTTCCCGGTAAAAGAAGCCCTCTCCGATATTTTTCATCATCCCCTGCCCAAACTGCGGAATGCCGTAAAGTCCTCCGCTGATCTCGCACTTTTTCAGGGTATCCGGGTCAAAAATGGCATAATGCTCCCGCAGCAGAGGAACCGCATCCAGGTATTTGTTCAGATCCAGGAACGCATTTTTAAACACCAGCGTGCGGTAATCCGAGAACACCCCGCCCGGGATAAAATCATATTCTCCGGATGCGGTGGCAATATTCAGCTGCTTTCTCTCGTTTCCCCAGGGAATGAAATCAAAGCGCAGGGTGCAGTTCAGCTCCGGAATGGTCAGTGCATCCAGCTGCTCATAAATCTCGTCCATCCCGCCCTCCGGCATGTTCCCCAACGTGACCGCCCGGAAGTTCACGGGCAGACCCCGGCTCCCTTCTTCCGGAGCCGTCCCCTCTTCCCCGTTGTCCGCCCTGCCGCAGCCTGCAAAAAGCAGCGTGCCAAGGAGCAGTACGCCCCGGATTATCCATTGTCTATCTCTCTGCTTCACCTTTTGCCGCCTCTTTCTCTCCGCTTCTCATGGGAATGCTGATAATCACACAGGTGCCGATCCCCAGCGAGCTCTCGATCTGCACCGGAATCCGCTCCCCGAAAAACAATTCCAGCCTGTGTTCGATATTTGACAGGCCATAGTGGCTGCCTCCGGGGCTCTTTTCCCTGTCCTCCACAGTCATACCGTCCCCGTCATCCGTCACGCTTAAGGTGATCCTGCCATCCTCCTGCCACCCGTTCAGGATGACAACTCCCCGGCCGTCCTCCTTTTCGTTGATCCCATGGATGATGGCATTTTCCAGAAAAGGCTGCAGGGTGATCTTGGGAATCAGGCAGTCCAGGATCTCATCCTCCACCTCCACCTCGTAGCAGATCCTTCCCTTATACCGTCTCTTCTGAATCTCCATATAGGCCTCACACATCTGCACCTCGTCCCGGATGGCAACGATATCCCGCCCCTTGCTCAGCGTCAGGCGGTAAAACCGGGACATGGCATGAACCACATTGCGGATATTGTCCGTCTCGTTCTTCTGAGACATCCAGTTGATCATATCCAGCGTGTTGTAAAGAAAATGCGGATTGATCTGGGACTGGAGGGCCTTCAGCTGAGCCTCCGCCTTCTCCTGTCCCAGAATATACTGCTCCTGCAGAAGCTCCTCCACCCGATCCGCCATCACGTTATAGTTGCTGATCAGCCGGCCGATCTCGTCCCTGTACTGGGATTCCTCAATCTTGCCGATGTCCCCCGCCTGGATCCGGATCATCTGTCCCTCCAGAAGCTTCAGACGTCCCGTTATGGCCCGGGTCATGACACCCATCGCCAGAAGCAGCAGAATGCTGGCCGTCAGGTACACCACGCTCATATTACTGCTGACGCTGTTGGTTCCCCTGCGGATGGCCTGCCCGGGTATCACGGACACCAGATACACGTTGGAGCCGTCCACCAACCTGCTTCTGACGTAACAGGGCGTGTTATCCACGGAGACGCTCCGGAATGCCTGATCGTCCACATTTCTCTCCGAAAGCGGAAGCCGCAGAAGCTCCTCCCCGGACACATTGGACGCCAGTATGGCGCCGTCCACGGTCTCCAGATACATCACCTGATCCTGAGAAGAATTTCTCAGAAGCTCCTCCAGCTGCCTTCTGTCCGTTATCACCGCAAGAATACCCACAGACTGGCTGTAATCCTCCGGATTCCAAAGCTCTCTGACGATGGCTGCCTGGGTTCTGCCCTGCTCCTCTCCGTCCAGCAGCACCCAGACGGGACGCCCGTTGTTTTCCTCCAGGCGCTGATACCACCGGGCTTCCAGCGCCTCCGCAATGGGACGGTAACGACGGCTTTGAGAATTTACCACCAGATAGGTGTCTTCCATATAAAATCTCACGCTGCTGGATTCCAGCGTCATCTCCAGCCCGTAGACATAGGAGCTGATATTCTCGAAAACCGCAAGCTGCTCGGCCACATCCAGTTCATCCTCCCGAAGCTGCCAGGTCTGCCCCAGCATGTCGTTTACCGCCAACAGCGTGGAGATATTGTGAACCCTTGACAGCTTATCCTGGACGGCCTGACAGGCCTGGCTGTAGCCCTGGTTCAACGCATAGACAAGCCGCTCCTCCGTCTGCTCCCTGACCGCTACAAAAGAAACCGCCATCACGATACCGATGGGCAGGATTCCTCCCCCGATCAGCATGAAAAGAAGCTTTCCCCGCAGGGAGATATTCCAGAACCATCTCTTGATCTTTTCCATGGATTTATTTCTTCCTGTTCCGGTATTCCACCGGCGTCATACCCACAGCCTCCCGGAATACCTTTGCAAAATAGTTCGCATTGGCATAGCCGCACTTCTCCGCAATCTCCGTGATCTTCAGATACTCCTGATCCAGCAGACGCTTCGCCTTCTCCAGACGATAATTATTCAGATACTGTTTCAGTGTCACCTTTCTTTCCTGCTTGAACAGCACATTCAGATACGCGGGAGAAAAATGCAGCTGCTCCGCGATCCGGGCGATACTCAGATCCTCCTCGCCGTAGTGCTCGGCCACATAGTCCAGCACGCCCCGGATGACCCTGCCATAGCCGGAAAGCTCCTCTCCCTGCTCTTCAAGCTTCCCCAGAAGCCGCTCCGTAAACTCCCGGATCTCCTGCAGGCTCTCCATCCCCAGCAGAAAAGGCTGAATCTGTTCCTCCCCCGCAACCTCCGGAAGAAGGTCATACCCCTGGGGATACTGCCTGTACACCGCCGTCAGCAGGGATGTCATCAGCGTATATACCTGCTCCTTCTGATAATATTTTCGGGTGAAAAGATCTTCAAACAGCTCCTGAAACCACTCGCTTATCCTCCGGGGGGAGTCCGACAGGATCCGCAGAAAGCTTCCATACAGCCCCGGCTCAATAAATCTTTTCTCCATAATCTTTTCGTCGATCTCAAACATCCTCTGCTCCGCCTGATAAAAAGCGCAGTTCATGGCAGCCCTGGCGGTGCGGTAACTGTTGTAGATCGTCCTCCAGTCCCCCGCCTCAATGCCCACGGCAAGTCTGCACTCCGGCCACTGCTCCAGCAGCTTCTGATACAGGGGAGACAGCCGGTAGGCATTTCTTTCCCCATAGCAAACAATCAGCTCCAGAGAAGTCTCTCCCCGCCACAGTCCCAGAACCTGTCCCTCCATCCCGTGAACCAGCTCCGTCACACTCCGCAGCTCTCCTCCGCCTCTTTTTCCGTGACGCGGAAACTGTATCAGCAGGCAGACATACTCTCCGTTCAGCGAAAAGCCCGTACTTGCGGCAAGCTTCTCCACCGTCTTCCTGTCGCTGTCCTTGCGCACCAGCAGTTCAAAGAGCTTCTGCTGCCGGAATTCCAGGTTGCTTTCGTCCGCCTCCTGGATCTTCTTTTCCCGCAGACTCTCCTCCACTGCCCTCCGGAGAGCCTTCTTCACGGTCTCCACCTCCGCCGGCTTTTCAATATAGTCGATGACGGACAGCTCTATGGCGCTTTTCAGATACTCAATCTCCATATATCCGCTGATCAAAATGATCTTGCTGCCCGGAAGCTGCTTCACCAGCTCCCCGGCAAAGGCAATTCCGTCCATCCTGGGCATATGGATATCCGTCAGCACTATGTCGGGCTGAAACCACCTTGCAATCTTCAGCGCTTCCGCACCGTTCACCGCCTGCATGATTTCGTCTATGCCCAGCTCCTCCCAGTCAATCTCTTCGATCAGGCCCTCTCTCGCATAATCCTCGTCATCCGCAATCAGTATTTTCAACGTTACCCTCCTGCCCTGCCAAAGCCAACCATCCGTTCAGCGATCTGAAACTTACCTTCTCTCAGGTATACATAGTTCATTATGCAGAAAAACGACAGGAAAAACCATGGTAATTTTTCTTGATTCCGGAAAATTTCCGCCTGGAACGCTCCCCTTTCGTCTGTTCCCTGCCAGGCCCTATCCCCGCAGCAGCTTTTTCGCCTCCTCATAACTGCCCGTGGTGATCTCAAATACCTCGCAGGCTCTCTCCAAAGACAGCTGCAGATTCTTCCTCAGCTTGTCGATGTCCTCCACAAGACGGCGGGCTTCTCCTTCTTTTCTACCCTCTCTTCTTCCCTTCCTTGTGTACTGGTCAAACAATTCACACACCCTGACCTCATCCTCCTCTCTGATTCCAAGTCTCTCAAGTTCTTCTTCCGTATCGGTCACATCCCCATCCCCGGACAGCGCCCGCAGCAGCTTCACCAGCGCAGCCTTGTGCACAATCTTCCGGTCGGAACAGTAGCTCTCCCCCTCCGGCAGCTCCTTTTTCCGAAACAGCTCCCGGAAACTGCGGCTTCCCTTCCATCTGGTCCTGCCCCAATACAGTACCAGCTCCACCACCGGAAAAATCTCCTTCGTCTTCCCCTCATACTGCTCCCGGTAAACCCCTCCCGTATAGCCCGCCTTCCGCAGAAGCATCCTGCCGTCCACACGGCTCTGGTTGGCAATCAGGTACATGGCGCTGACCCTGCCGCCCCGCAGCTCATACTTACACAGATCCTCATACTGGCTCCGCAGCCTCTCTCTTCCCTGGTATATCGTCTCTGTGGGACCCGCCAGAAGCCTGTCCGCCCCGGTTACCTCCCTGCCCTGATACAACAGCGCATTGATAAGATCTGCCGCAACGTCCGGAAACCCCTCAAACTCTTTTTCCACCGTGTCCTTTTTCTCTTTTGACACACTAACTACCCGTCCCCTTTCCGCAGAAAATGCCGCAGACGGACACAGGGATCCCTCACAACAAAGCGCTCCCTGCCAGTCCGACAACCCCTGCCTTTTCTTAACCTGTATTCATTCATAACTTTGGGAAATAAGCATATACCCACGGAACAATACGGCGTCCATGGATTTGGATTATCATCAGACAGGAAACAGATTCCTTTGATTGAAGAGAAAGATTCTCACAGACCATATATATGCTTAACTTGAGATCAGCATATCATATCACGAAACAGGAAGCAAGCAAAATTTATCCCGATATCCTGACTTGCGCCCGGATACCGGGATTCCATAACAGATCAGATCCGCCGGATCACGTTTCGATTGATCCGGATCAGAAAGAAGGTACTCAGGCCCAGACTTACCAGCTCCGCAATGGGAAAGGACCACCAGATCAGATCCACATTGCCGCTTAAGGAAAAAAGCCAGGCCACCGGCAGCAGGACACAGAGCTGACGGGCAATGGAGACGATCATACTGTAAACGCCGTTGCCCAGCGCCTGAAACACACTTCCCACCACAATACAGTATCCCGCAAAACAGAAGCTGAGACAGATAATCCGAAGGGCCGGAACACCGATCTCAAGAAGCTCCGGCGAGGCGTTGAAAAGTCCGATCAGCTGCGCGGGAAACGCCTCCATAACCGCAAGGCCCACCAGCATGATTCCCACCGCATAAGCGATGCTGCTCTTTATGGTTTTCACCACACGTTCCCTGCTTCCCGCCCCGAAATTGTAGGCAATGATAGGCACCATACCGTTGTTCAGGCCGAATATGGGCATAAAGATAAAGCTCTGGAGCTTGAAATAAACGCCAAATACCGTCTGCGCCGCCCCAAAGGCCTCCAGAATCAGGTTCATGCCGTAAGTCATGACGGAACCGATGGCCTGCATGACGATAGAAGGAACTCCCACCTTATAGATATTTCCGATCAGCCCCATATCCGGGCGAAAGCCGCGAAAAGATATGTGAAGCTCCCTGTTGGCCTTCAGGTTCAGCACCACGGCAAGCACCGCCGCAGCGATCTGTCCGATCACGGTAGCCGCCGCTGCCCCTGCCACCCCCAGCCCGGGAAGTCCAAACAGTCCGAAAATCAGGATCGGATCCAGAATCAGATTGATAACCGCTCCCACTCCCTGCGTAACCATGGTGTACATTGTTCTGCCTGTAGACTGGAGCAGCCGCTCAAAGGTAATCTGCATGAAGATTCCGATGCTGGCACAGCAGCACACCGTTAGATAGACGACGCCGTACTCCCGCACCTCCGGAATCACCGTCTGGCTGGCAAAAAAGGGACGGCTCACAAAGATGCCCACCAGAACAAATATCACATAGCTGACAAGTTCAATAAAGATACCGTTGACTGCGATGGTATTGGCCTTTTTAAAATCCTTCTCTCCCAACGTCCTGGATAAAAAGGCGTTAATGCCCACCCCGGTGCCCACAGCCACCGCTATCATCAGACTCTGGATTGGAAACGCCAGAGACACTGCCCGCAGGGCATATTCGTTGATCCTGGACACAAAGATGCTGTCAACAATGTTATACAATGCCTGCACCAGCATGGAGATCATCATGGGCAGGGACATGGTAATCAAAAGCCTGTCTACGGGCATGTTTCCCATTTTATTTTCCGGCTGCATTGCTTTTTCTTCTGTCATCGCTTCATAACCTCTCTTTTCTCTGAAGTTTACAGCATACCAGAAGCCAACTGGCTTGTCAACCTTTCTTTCTCACACTTTTCCTTTTTCCTTTTCACTCTTTTCCTTTGCACACTGCCCCCTCTGCCCTCCTGCGGCGGGCCCGAAAAGGCCCGCCCGTCACCGGCGCCGCACCCGGATCCCGCTTCCTGTACCCCGCAGGATCACCGCTCCCTGCCCGGCCGTCCGCACCACAGCGCATTCCGCAGCCTCCAGACGATCCAATACCTCTCTGTGAGGATGCCCGTAGCGATTGTTTTTTCCGCAGGAAATCACCGCCAGCCGCGGACTGATCCGGTTCAGCAATTCCTCCCCGGTAGAGCTTGCGGAACCGTGATGGGCCGTCTTCAGCACCGTCACCTCCCGGATCCCGTACCGCCGAAGCGCTTCCGCCAGCGCGCTCTCCCCCTGCCCTTCCACGTCCCCCGTCAGCAGCAGGGAAAAAGCTTCCAATTCCACATAAAGACACAGCGAGTAAGCATTTTTATTGTCCGCCGGATAGCCCTCTTCCGGGTGAAGACAGAGAAAACGTGCCCGCCGACAGCTCCAGGACTCCCCCGCCCCCAGCCAGCCAACCCGCAAAACAGCCGTTTCCGCGCTTATCCTCCCATAGTCTTCCACTGCGGATAAAAGCCCGGAAAACTGCTCCTTCCTTGCCTCCGGTGCAATGGCAGGCAAAATCAGCTGTCCGATCCGGATCCGGTTTTTCGCCGCCAGCTGCAGCAGCTCTTCTATTCCGTTGGTGTGATCCGCATCGGGATGAGAGACAAAGACCGCGTCCAGCATCTGTATTCCATAATATTTCAGGCAGGGGAGCAGTACATATCTTCCCACTCCGCTCCGACTGCTGCTGCCGCAGTCAAAAAGATAATTTTCCCCCGATGACGTCTGCACCAGACAGCAATCCCCCTGCCCCACATCCAGAAAGAGAACCCGGTCCCCATGGGGAATCCGGAAGCCTATGACCGCAACCGCCGCTGTCAGAACCACGGCGGTGCCGTATCCCTTCCCTCCGGATGCAATTTTTCCCTCCTTTTTCCCACGTCCCCTGCCCCGGCAGGCCCGAAGCAGACAGTATCCCAGCAAAATCCCGTAATAGGCCGCCACCTGCCATCCCTCCGGCCTTCCCGGATTCCAGGTGTGAAAGGGCAGTTTGTCGCAGACTCTGCACAGTCCCTCATAAAACCCCAGAATCATCCGCCCCACACCCGAGACAAATCCGAATCCGGGAAGCAGACTGAAAAAACCGGATGCCAGAAGAGGCTTCATCAAAGGCAGGATCAGCAGATTCACCGCCGGCGAATAAACCGGCACCTCATAATAAAACCAGAGCTGTACGGGCAGCGTGGCAAGGGTGATGGTGAAACTGGCTCCTGCCGCGGCTCTCAGCTTTTCTCCCGCCCTGCGCAGTAAAACCCGCCATTTGGCTTCCCCAAAACGGTTCCCGCCTGTGGGTTCCTGGTCTGCCCGGCCAAGCGCCGGATAAAGGGCACCGATTCCCAGAACCGAGGAAAAGGACAGAAGAAAGCCTGCGTTCTGCAGATAATAAGGATTTCTCAGCACCATGGCCGCCCCAAGAATCCCCAGTGCGGTCAGCATATCGTAGCTGCGCCCGAAAACCTCCGCCCCCATGCGGATCAGGTACATGCCCACAGCCCTGCAGGCCGACGTGGAAAAGCCGGTCATCATGCCGTAAAACAAAAGCACCGCGCTTCCCCCCAGCGCGGCCGGAGCAGGATAACATCCCGCCTTTCGCAGCAATCTGTAGATTCCCATGCCGATGATGGTGATATGAAGGGATGAGATGCTTAAAATATGCAGAATCCCGTTTCTCTTGTACAGATCCTTCCATTCCTCTTCCAGCTCCTCCCGGTCGCCCAGAAGAAGGGCGCACATCACTGCAGCCTGCTCTCCGGGCAGAATCTGCGCAAGCCTTGCCTTGAGAAACTGTTTCAGCTGCCAGGCCGCCTCCCGTACATACCAGCGCCCTCCCTGCCGGGACAACACCCGTGCGTCCTTCAGTCTCCCTCCCGCAGACAGCGAGCGATAGTAGCGAAAGGCATCGAACTCCCCCGGGTTGCCCGCCTCCGAAAAGGGCGCAAAAATACCGGAAACCACCACCTCGCTCCCCATTGGAAGCTCTGCCGTTCCCTCTTTGGTCTCACAGATCAGTTTTTGTTCAAATGAGAATGTTTGTTCCAGACCGAAGGTCTGATGAAATGTAATGTCCGATTCGTAGATGGTTACAGACTGTAACCAGATTCTCTGTTCTTCCTTTCTGCAAATCTGCCCCGTTACATACAACACGGCGCCCGATTCCGGCTGCCCGGCGGCTGCCTCACGGGGCGGCGGACTCCCGCCATCCCCCGCAGCCAGCCATATCCAGACCGCCGCCGTCAGAAACAGAGCAGCCGCAAACAGCGGTCTCCTCATTTGTGTTTCCTCCTAACGTTCCAGCGTAGTTACAATATCCAGATTTCTTTCAAAGGTAGACGCGGAAAAAACAGACGGCACCTCCCCGTTGATCAGAATCTGTACCTTATTGATGTTGCTCAGCTCCACCAGCGAATTGACAATGGAATACACCGACACATCCGTAGATACATTGCCCTCTACCGTGAGAAAATTCTCATCCAGATTCACATAGCAGATGCCGTCTTTTGTCATTACGCTGATAATCTTTGTGGCGGGATTGATGCTGGGATACAGCCCGTCCACTTTGGGACCGGCGATCAGCTCCTCCAGCACAAACCGCTCCAGCGGCGTGTTGGTGGAATAGTGCTTCTCCCGGTAAGCCGCAATCAGGTTCGTCCCGTCCTCCCCCGCAAAATACAGCTTAATCCTCACCTGTTCATAGGTGTTGATCTCATTTCCGTCATTGTCAATAAACTGATCCGCGCTCATCCAGCCCACCGGGCCGCCCAGCCCGTCGTACAACTGGTTTCCCTCCACGGTTATCCCGATGTGAGTCACGTCCTCCAGCTGCGTCAGCGTGCGCACGATGGCCGCCCGAACCAGCACCTCGGTGGTGACAGAAAGCTCACTGTAGGCAGCATCCACGTCCAGCGTGATTCTGCTTCCGTCCCGATTGACGCTCAGAAGCTGAAACCCCATCACGAGAGGAGCCTTGTACTCCAGCTTCTCCGGATTGGTGGACAGGCACTGGATCAGCTCATCCAGCTGGTCTGCCGGGTCAGAGCTCTCCATCTCATGAGAATGCATCTCCACCTTTGTCTCGGAATTGCTGACATAATAGACCTGCCACACATTTTCACCGTCTTCTTCTCTGGCCCCGCAGGCGGAAAACAGCAAGCCGCACAGCAATCCCAGCAAAGCAATCAGTACTTTTTTCACGCAAACCTCCATGATTCCGCTCTGCGGAACCTCACAATCCCACGAAGCCAGGGCCCTGACGGAAATTACCCGCCCGAGCGGACGCCCGTATCCGCCGTCACATGGGTCAGGGGAATCTTCACCGTAAAGCTGGAACCTTCTCCCTCCACACTTTTTACCGTGATGGAGCCTCTGTGCATCAGCACAGCGCTTCTGGTGATGGCAAGTCCCAGTCCCGTACCGCCGATCTCTTTGGAATGGGACTTATCCACCCGGTAAAACCGTTCGTAAATATGAGACAGCGAGTCCTCCGGAATCCCCAGCCCGGAATCGCTGACCGTAAAGGTAAAAAACTGATGATCCGCATCCAGCTCCACCCTGACCCAGCCATGTTCCTTGTTGTACTTGATGGCGTTCTCCACCAGGTTGGTCATAACCAGCGTCAGCTTCACCTCATCCACCTCCGCCACCACGGGACGCATGCTCTCGAAGACCACCTCCACGTCCTTTTTCCGCGCGATGGGGCGCAGCCTTTTCAGAATCAGCTCCACCAGGTCGTTGACACTCAGCGCCACAATATTCAGCTCCTGCACCTTTTTTTCCATCTTCACCAGGGCCAGCAGATCCGTGATAATCCGGTTCTCCCGGTCGATCTCGGACACGATATCCTCCATAAACTCCCTGTAGAGCTCCGCCGGGGCATTCTCCTGCGCCAGCAGCGAGTCTGCCAGCACCTTGACGGAGGTCATGGGCGTCTTCAGCTCGTGGGACACATTTGCCACAAACTCCTGCCTGGAATCGTCAAGCGCCTTCATCCGATCCAGCATCTGATTAAAGGCATCCACAATATGCCCCGTCTCCACATAATCCGGAACGGAGATGGGGTCGTTGCTGTAACCTGCCTTTACCTCCTTTATGGCCTCCGTCACCCGGTTGAAGGGCCGCGTGAGAATATTGGACAAAACCAGCGCCAGGGCGACAATGCCCATGAGCATCAGATTTTCCAGAAGCACCGCCGTCCTGTTCAATGCCTCCATGGTGGACATAATAGAATCGTTGGAAATACTGGTGAGCATGACTCCCACCACCACACTGCTTCCATCCTCCCCGGCACTTTCCGCTATGGGCGTTGTCATCTCAATATAGCCATGCTCCCTGTCATAATAATGGGACATGCCCTCGCCCTGCAGGCAGCGGATCACCTCCTCGGAGATGACGCTCTTACCCTCGCTGATGCTGTAGGTATCCGTCACCACCTTCAGCCCGGCGTTGATCACCATGACACGGCCCTCATAGAGATCCGATATCATTTCCAGCTCCGCGCTGATCACCGCCCTGGATTTCTCGTCTGATTTCATGGAGTCAAAATAATTGTTGCTGAGCAGATGATTGCCCACGATCATGAGCTGATTCTGGACGGTGGCAATCCTGTTCTCCACGGCCCGCTCCTCGTAGTTGTTCAGAATACCATGGCGCATGAGCACGCAGGGAACAGTGCCTACCAGAAGTATGATGATAAAGATGCGTGTCCTGAGACTGCGCAGAGTGACGAGAGCCTTAAACTCCCTCCATAGTTTATCCCACATCCCGTGCTTCCCTTTTAATCGTTCTGAAAATAGTATCCAACGCCCCACTTGGTATGTACATATCTGGGCTCGCTGGGATTCTGCTCCACCTTTTCCCGCAGACGCCTGATGTGGACATCCACCGTGCGGACGTCGCCGGGATAATCTGCCCCCCACACCAGCTGCAGCAGGTTCTCACGGCTGTACACCTTGTTTGGATTCAGCATCAGCAGCTCCAGAACTTCAAACTCCTTTGCCGTCAGGCCGATCTCTTTATTAGCAATGTAAGCCCTCCTGCCCTCGCAGTCCAGGCGCATTTCACCGCTCTCCACCACACTGGGGCCTGCCGCCGCATCACCCATGATACGCCTGGGCTCCGTGCGCCGCATAATCGCCTTGATCCGCGCCTTTACCTCCAGAATATTGAAGGGCTTGGTAATATAATCGTCCGCTCCGTACTCCAATCCCAATATCTTATCCATGTCGTCGCCCTTGGCCGTGAGCATGATGATGGGCACGGTGGAAAATTCCCGAATCTGCTGGCACACCTCAAAGCCTGTCAGCTTCGGCAGCATAATATCCAACAAAATAATGTCATATTGATTATTGCGGGCATATTCCAGAGCCTCCTCCCCGTCATAGGCACAGTCCACCTGCATGTCATCCTGTTCCAGGCTGAAGCGGATCCCCTTTACAATCAGCTTCTCATCATCTACCACCAAAGCTCTCTTTCCCGCCATAGCTTCCCCCTCGTCTTTCCTTTTTGCCGTTTGCCGTATTTATCGGTACTTTGATTCACTGTACTGTAATTTTATCCCGGAGCTTTCCGTACACGCTCTCCTTGATGCCCGGCACCTTCATGATGTCCTCGCAGCTCTCAAAACCGCCGCTGCTCTCCCGATAGCGTATGATGTCCGCCGCCCGGGATTCCCCGATTCCCGGCAGCGTGCAGAGCACAGATACGTCCGCCGTGTTGATGTTCACAAGCCCCTCCGCTTCCTCCGCCTGCTCCCGGCCCTCCTGAGCCGTGGGAAAATACAGCTTTTCTCCGTCGGACAGCCTGGCCGCCAGATTCACGCAGTCCCTTCCCGCATCCTCTCTGAAACCGCCGGCCGCCTCCAGCGCGTCCGACCAGCGGCTCCCCGGGGCAAGCCGCACCACGCCGGGCTCCTTCACCGCCCCGCAGACATACACCCAGATATCCGTCTCCTCCGGATCGGAAGACGCAAAGACCTCTGCCCCGCTTTCCTCCGGGACAGTGCTTTCGGCTCCGCCGATCAACAGCACATCCCCGCTCCCGCCGCAGCCGCAAAGCGGCAGACACAGACCCAGACAGTACAAAACGGCTCCCATTATTCTCTTTTTCATCATAGTCCCTCTCTTTCAGGGATTGCCTCTCTATGCTGAATACTACCATTGTAATGGAAGCGGAGGGTTTTTACAAGCCGCTTTTGACTTATTTCCATTTAAAAATGATGATACCTGCGATGGCTACCGCCATACCGATTGCCTTTCTCCACTCCCAGGGCTGCTTCTCCACCTGAAACCATCCGAAAAGCTCAATCACATAAGCCACCAGCAGCTGCGCCACCACGATCAGCATCACCGCTTTTGCCGGCCCCAGCATATCCATGCTCTTTATCACCGTATAAGTGATGAAAGCGCCGATGGCTCCGCCCAGGAGCATGTAGACGGGCCGCACCCGAAACACCTGCAGAAGATTACTTCTGTCAGTGAACAGCCAGGCGCCCAGGCAGACGATCAGTGCGCAAAACTGCACAAACGCACTGGCAACCCAGATCGTGGAGGCCTTGGTGACCTGTGTGTTGAAAACACCCTGCACGCTCATCAGCGCTCCCGAAATCAATGCAATCAAAAAACCAATCATAGGGTACACTCCACCTTTCTTTTTTCCTAAAGTGTATCCCATAATTGGTTTCTTTATGCCGCTGTTTCTCTGCGGAGAAGCTCTTTCTCACTATTCCGTCTGGAAGGAAAGCAAAAGCTTCAGCTCCTGGGTGAGCGCCGTCACATCATCACCGCTCCAGACCTTGGCAAACAACCTTTCCAACAGCAGCCAGTAATTCCCCGTCTCCATCATCTTCGGCAGCGGCACACTCTCCGCATACTCCATTTTAAAGGCCTGCAGCGCCTCGTTATCCGCCTCCGCCCGCAAGTTGGCGGACACCTTTCCCGTCTTCTCATAGAGGGAATCCGCGCACTCGTCCACCAGGTATGCCGCAAACTTGTTTGCCAGCTCCCTGTGGGTGGAGTACCCGTTCACCGCCACCGTATTCGTCACGGACATGGAACGGCTCTGCAGCTTATCGCTCACATCCGGCATCATTGCAACGCCGTATTCAAAATTCAGAGTGCCTTCCTGTTTTGCCTGTTCCAGCCGCTCCACCACGTCGGAGGTGGCGATGGTAAACACCGTCTTTCCCTCGATAAAATCCTGGATGACGGATTCATAGGTCACCGTATCCGGCTCAATATAGAAGAACTGGTTCAGCGCCTTATACACCTCCAGACAGCTGATGCTCTCCGGATTATTGATGTCGATGCGGTTTAAGTCGTCACCGGCGTCGCCTCCCACGATCATATAGTTGCCCACAATCCAGTAATTGTAAAAGATATCCGCCACATCCCACTTCATGACGCCCTCCACACCCTCGGGCAGTTCGAAGCTGTCGGCAATGCTCAGAATATCATCCACTGTCTTCGGAATGGCCTTCTGACGGTATTCCTCGATTTTCGCCGCCAGCACCGTCTCATCTATGACCACATCCACGGAAGGATCCCTTGGCTCCTCCCCTTCGTCCGAATCGCTTCCCACCAGTTCCTCCCTGGCCGCTTGGGACGCCCACTCCTCCAGATAAGCCTTGTTGTACAGAAGGGCGCTGGTCTCAAAGGACAACGGATACGCCACCTTTTTGTCGTGATAGGACACGGCTGAAAGCGCAGCCGCCGGAAAGTTTCGCTCGCTGCACACTCCCGGCACATCCGTGATCTCCTCCGCCAGTCCCGCAAGATAGGCCTTCTCCAGGGAATCATGACCGATGATGTATGCATCCGGCACCTCTTCCCCTTCCACCGACGCCCGGTTCAGCGCCTCCAGGTACTCACTGTCGGAAATCAGCCGGGGTATCACATGGATTCCTTCCCGCTCTCCGAAGGAGACGGCCGCGCTGTTGATAAAGTTTTCCATACTCTCGTCGGAATACCAGAAATAAATGGTATCCTTCCGGTCAAACCAGGATCTCGGTCCGCTGTCCTCCTGTTCCCCGGTTATCTCCAGCGTACTTCCGTATATAACAGCCGCCACCATGGCAAACAGCGCCGCCACCGCAATCAGTCTTTTTCTAAAATGCATCTTGTCCGTTCCCTCATTCAATCAATACAGGTATCCAGTATCGAAACCATTTCGTCTATATTTTCCCTTGTTATGATGAGAGGAGGCACAAAGCGGATAATATTGGCCCCTGCGCTGATCAGAATCAGTCCCTTCTCCAGCGCCCGGCCGATAATCTCTCCCACCGGATGAGCAAAAACAAGTCCCTGCATCAGTCCGGCTCCCCGCCGCTCCAGAATATCTCCGTGTCTGGCCGCCAGCTCCTCCAGCCGCTGCTCCAGGTAAGGCGCCGTCTCTCTCACATTTTCTATTATATGGTTCCGCTCAAATAAATCAAGCACTTTTTCCACCGCCGCACAGGCCAGGGGATTCCCCCCGTAGGTAGTGCCGTGGTCCCCCGCCGCCAGGGAACTTTTTCCCACCTTCTCCGTCATCAGGAACGCCCCCACCGGCACCCCGCAGCCCAGAGCCTTCGCCGTCGTCATGATATCCGGCTTCACATTGTATTTCTGCCAGGCAAACAGGTATCCCGTCCTGCCCATGCCGCACTGAATTTCATCCAGGATCAGAAGAATATCCCGTTTGTCACAGAGCTCCCGCAGCTCCCTCAGAAACGTTTCCCGGGCAGGCACAAGCCCCCCCTCCCCCTGTACGGTCTCCAGGATAACGGCGCAGGTTTTTTCCGACAGCTGCTCCCTGACGCTGTCCATGTCGTTGAGCCGTGCAAACCGGATGTTGCCGATCAGCGGCTCAAAGGCCTCCCGGTATTTCGGCGTTCCGGTGACAGCCAGCGCGCCCATGGTTCTGCCGTGGAAGGAATGCTCCATGGCGATGATCTCATGATCCGTGCTTCCGTCCTTCAGATACGCATACTTCCGGGCAGCCTTCAGCGCTCCCTCCACCGCCTCCGCACCGGAGTTGGTGAAAAAGACCCGATCCATGCCGGAAACCGCCTTCAGCTTCCTCGCCGCCTCAATGGCCGGCACATTGTAATAGTAGTTGGAGGTGTGAATCACCTTGTCGATCTGGCTTTTCAGCGCGTCATTGTATTCCCGGTTCTGATAGCCCAGGGCGAACACCGCAATACCCGCACAAAAATCCAGATATTTTTTGCCTTCCCTGTCATATAAATAGACACCCTCTCCCCGGTCCAGCACCACCGGATAGCGATTGTAGGTGTGAAGCAGATCCTGCTCCGCCTGTTCGATATATTCCCTGCTGTTCATTCCCTGCGTCTCTCCTCTTCCTCTCATGACCGCCTCATGCAGCCATGTCCAAGCCTGCTCGCCTTCCCGGCCCCCAGTGCTTTATTTGTCTCATTGTCACAAAGCGCCGCCGGGCGCGGCACACCGTTTCTTTCCCGTCACAGATGGTCGTCGTCCGAAATGATGGCGGTGCCGATACCCTGTCTGGTAAAAATTTCCAGCAGCAGGCAATGAGGCACCCGTCCGTCCAGAATATGCACTCTGTTCACGCCGTTTCTCACCGCCGCGGTGCAGTTGTTCAGCTTGGGCAGCATACCGCCGCCGATAAAGCCGCCGGAAATCAGCTCATCCGCCTCACCCACGGTAAGCCTGGAAATAAAGGAAGACTTATCGTTAATATCCCGGTACAATCCCTCAATGTCCGTGAGGAACGCCAGCTTCTCCGCATCCACGGCGCTGGCGATGGCACAGGCCGCATCGTCCGCATTGATATTGTAGGTGGAAAAGCCTTCATCCATTCCGATGGGCGCCACAATGGGCAGAAAATCCTTCTCCAGCAGGTCATAGAGCACCTTGGGATTGACCTGCGTCACCTCACCCACATAGCCGATGTCCTGTCCGTCGGAGTACTTCTTCTCCACCTTCAGCAGACCGCCGTCCTTACCGCTGACGCCCACCGCCTTCACGCCCAGCTCCTGCACCATGGATACCAGACCCTTGTTCACCTTGTTCAGCACCATCTCCGCGATCTCCATGGTCTCCGCGTCCGTCACCCGAAGGCCGTTGACAAACCTGGGCTCCATGCCCACCTTGCCAACCCAGCGGCTGATCTCCTTTCCGCCGCCGTGGACGATGATGGGCTTGAAGCCCACCAGCTTCAAAAGCGTCACATCCTTAATTACATTCCGCTGCAGCTCCTCGTTGCTCATGGCGCTGCCGCCGTACTTTACCACGATAATCTTCCGGTTAAAACGCTGTATATAGGGCAGCGCTTCGATCAGTACCTCCGCTTTCTGAAGTACCTTTTCCATATCCTTCTCCATGACCTTTTCCGCCTTTCCTCTCTCCTTTACACACTTTCTGTCAGCTTCTGTAGTCCGCGTTAATCTTCACATAGTCATAGCTTAAGTCACAGCCCCAGGCCGTGGCTTCCGCGTCTCCCATGTGCATGTCCGCCAGAACGGTGACCTCCGGGTCGGAAAGAATCCCTGTGGCTTCCTCCTCGCTGTAATCACAGGCCACGCCCTTGCTGAAAATATGTATTTTCCCGCTCTTTCCCTCAAAGTACAAATCCACGTTCTCCGGGTCAAACCTGGCCCCGGAATAGCCCAGGGCACAGAGAATCCTGCCCCAGTTCGCGTCATGCCCGAATATGGCCGCCTTGGTCAGGGAGGAACAGATCACCGATTTGGCAAGTATCCTGGCGTCTTCCTTCGAGGCGGCGCCCACCACCTTCGTCTCAAACAGGGCGGTAGCGCCCTCTCCGTCTCCCGCCATCTTTTTTGCCAGCCAGGTGGTCACGAAATGCAGCGCTCTGCAAAACTCCTCATACTCTGCTCCCTCCGCGGTGATCTCCTCATTTTCCGCCAGGCCGTTGGCCAAAATCAGCAGGGTGTCATTGGTGGAGGTGTCTCCGTCCACCGATATCATATTAAAGGAATCCACCACGTCCTCCCGCAGCGCCTTTCCCAGCAATTCCCGGGAAATATTCACATCCGTGGTGAGAAAGCCCAGCATGGTACACATGTTGGGATGAATCATCCCCGAGCCCTTGCACATGCCGCCCAGCGTCACGGTCTTTCCGCCGATGGTAGTCTGTACCGCAATCTGCTTCGGCACGGTGTCCGTGGTCATGATGGCCTTTGCCGCATTCAGCCCCGCCTCTGCGGTATCCGACTTTGCCGCCGCCAGCTTTTCGATGCCGGCCTGGATTCTGTCCAGGGGAAGCTGCATGCCGATGACTCCGGTGGAAGCCACGAGCACGGCCATGGCCGGAATGCCCAAAAGCCTGCCCGCACACTCCGCCTCCGCCTTACAGCAGTCCATCCCCTGCTTTCCGGTGCAGGCGTTTGCAATCCCGGAATTCACCACCACCGCCTGTACAAAGGGCGACTCCTCCACCAGCTTTTTGTCCCAGAGCACCGGAGCCGCCTTCACCACATTGGTGGTAAAGGTGCCTGCCGCCCTGCAGGGCACCCTGCTGTACACCAGCGCCATATCCTTCCGATCCCGATATTTCACGGCTGCCTCAACGCCTGCCGCCTCAAAACCTTTTGCCGCGGTCACACCGCCTTCGATCTGTCTCATACACTCCTCTTTTCCGCGCCCTTCCACGCTGTCTTACCGCCTCTTTGCCTTATTGGTTAAAAGCCGTGATATTCGCCTCGTTCAGGGTAAAGTCATAGTAGTTCAAATCCTCTCTCTTCGTCCAGCCGATGCAGTTCCAGAACGCGTTTCCCACATCGTTTACGGTAAAGGCAATCAGGCTCACCTTGTTGATTCCTTCCGCCTTCAGGGCGTTCATGCAGTGTACCACCATGGCCTTGCCGATGCCCAGACGCCGGTAATCCTCCCGCACGCACACATGATACAGGCAGCCTCTCCTGCCGTCGTGCCCGCAGAGAATCCCGCCCACCACCGCTTTGTCCTTTGCCACCGCAATCACGCTGGTATCCGGATTCCTCTTCAGGAAGCGCTCCACACCCTCCCTGGAATCGTCCAGACTGCGGATGCCGAAGCCCCGGATGGTCATCCAAAGTGCCCGCAGCCCTTCATAATCCTCAGGTGTCATTGTCCTGACCGTGAATTCCTTCTTCAATTGCTTCTGTTCCCCCATAACAATTCTCATTCCCTTTTTTCAGTTTCCGGTTGCTTTCTCCGATATTTATGATATAATAACCTTAAATTTGTACACATGGAAGCATAGCTCAGCTGGGATGAGCGCTCGCCTGACTAGCGGGAGGCCAAGGGTTCGAGCCCCTTTGCTTCCATTTTTTTGCGCGTTTTCAGGGGAAACAGGGCACAAACTCCAGTCCCCGATCCTCCGGCAGCCCAAACAACAGGTTCATATTCTGCACCGCCTGTCCCGCGGCTCCCTTCACCAGATTATCCAGGGCTCCCATCATAATAATGCGCCCGGTGCGCTCATCAATGGTAAAACCGATATCCACATAGTTGCTGCCTTCCACCCATTTGGTCTCCGGACAGACTCCCCTTTCCAGCACCCGGACAAACTTCTCTTTTCCGTAATAGCTGTCGTACACGGCCTTGATCTCTTCCCAGCCGGGCAGGGTTCCGTCCGCTCTTCTGCGAAGCCGGGCGTACTCCGTCACCAGAATCCCTCTGTTCATGGGGACAAGATGCGGCGTAAAGCTCACCGTCACCTGGCAGTTTCCCGCATAGCCAAGCTGCTCTTCTATCTCCGGCGTATGGCGATGACAGGCCACGCCGTAAGCCTTTATGTTTTCGTTTACCTCACAGAACAGGTTTGCCGTCTTGGCCCCCCTGCCCGCCCCGGAAGTTCCCGACTTTGCGTCTATAATCAGTGTGTTTTCGTCGATGAGCCCTTCCTTTACCATGGGATAGGCCGTCAAGATGGAGCAGGTGGTATAACAGCCCGGATTGGCTACCAGTCTTGTTCTGTCCGTAATCCTGTCCCTGTTGATCTCGCAGAGTCCGTAAACCGCCTCCTCAATAAACTGCGGCGACTTATGTTCTATCCCGTACCATTTTTCATAGACCGCCACATCCTTTATGCGGTAATCCGCAGAAAGATCCACAATCTTTACCCGGGACAAAATTTCCTCCGTGAGGATTCCCGCCAGAAATCCCTGGGGCGTGGCGGTGAAGATCACGTCCGCCTGCCCGGCCAGCTCGTTCAGATCGTCGTCCTTACAGATCTCCTCCACAATCTGAAACATGTTCCCATAGACCTCATAAAATCTTTTGTCTATATAGCTTCTGGAGCCGTACCACACAATCCTCACATCCCGGTGGTTCAGCAAAAGCCGCACCAGCTCGCTTCCCGCGTAGCCCGTAGCTCCGATAATTCCCGCTCTGATCATAACTTCCTCTCCCGTTTCAAATATACGTTTCTCAGGCAACATTCCTGCTTCTATGTAATCATACCACTTTCTGCATAAATGTCTACTGTTTTTTATTTTTATGCATATTTATTTAATAATTATACACTCAATTCTTCTTTCCTCCGCCGGTTCTTTTCGCCTACAGTCTACCACATTTCAGGCAGACTTGTCAGTATAAACTGTAAAAAACGGAAGGCTGTCCTCTTGTTTTCTGCGAAAAAATAATTATAATATAAGCTGGCTGAATTTCAAGAAGGAAACCGCAGAATATGGAGGAAGCTTTTGATGATACGCGCGCTGGACTATCTTTCATTTTTTATTTCGCTGGGGTATTCCCTGGTCTTTTTTCTGATCCTTCAGCTCTTCCTCCCGCTTCGGAAAAACATACTCCTGAAGCTGGCCGCCTATGTGGTGTGTGCCATGCTCTCGGACATTGTCATTTACGCAAACGACATCATAAACCTGGCGGGAGCGCTGGCACTGTTTCTTTTCTATATCTTTGTCTTCTACCGGGGCACGATCCCGGAAAAGCTGTCCGTGATCCTGATGTTCTATCCTGCCCTGATCGCCGTCAACTATCTGATGCTGGACATCAGCGGCAGGATCTTCTTTTCCGTTACCCGGACCAGCTCCGCCACAATACAATGGACCAGAGAGCTTCTGTTGTTCAGCACGGCGGTGCACACCTTCGCGCTGTTCCTCCGACTGCTGTTCTGGATCGGCGCACTGCTGTTTCTGCGGAAATTCCTGTCAAAGATCATCCTGCGCCTGAACACGCGGATGTGGATGCTGGTAGACATGCTGATGTTGGCTTCCTTTGTAGCCATCTTCACCATACTCTGCTTCATGCCAAACGATACGGCCATCGCATATCCCATCTCTGCCGCTTCGATTTTTTCCAGCTTCGGATGTATGTATCTGGCTTCCTATATCTGTGATGCCATGCAGACCGCCTACCGGGCACAGGAGCTGGAGACCCAGCGGAATTATTACAGGGATCGGATCCGGGATGAGGAGCGGGTGCGCAGCATTTATCATGATCTGAAAAACCATCTGCTCGTACTGCAGGCAGAGGCAGGCGGCAGCAGACAGATGCAGGAATCCCTGGAGACCCTTCAAAGCCAGATGGAAGGCTATGAAAATTATCAGCAGACCGGAAACGAATTTCTGGATATCCTCATCCGCGACAAGGCCAGAACCGCTCAGGAAAAGCAAATCGACTTCCATGTGGGCATCTCCTTTGGGGACGGCTGCTTTATTGACCCACTGGATATCAGCACCATTTTCGGCAACGCCCTGGATAACGCCATCGAAGCCAACGAAAAGCTTCCCGAGGATCAGCGGCTCATCACCGTAAAGGCGGACCGCATCCGAAATATGCTGATTATCAGTGTGGCAAACAACTCCCTGCCCCACATTGCCCTGTCCGAAGGCACCACCAAAAGAGATACCTTCCTCCACGGCTTCGGACTTCCAAATATCCGAAGTGCCGTGCAGAAATACGGCGGGCAATGCAGCACCAGATCGGAGAATGGCATATTTACCCTGAAAATCGTGATCCCCATCCCGTAAACCGCCCGGTTCCGTCGGAACCACTCTATCCGTCGGAACCACTCTATCCGTCGGAACCACCCTGCAAAGACAGCTCAGGACAACGTGTCACGAATCACAAAGTATGTCCCCACCGTCATGCCGGACAATGCCACCCCAAAGTTTACCGTCAACGGCTCCCGCAGAAGCACAAAGGATAAAAACGCGCCCGCAAACGGAGCAATGGCATAGAAAGCGCTTGTCTTTGCCGCCCCCAGGGTTTTCTGCGCTCTCACATAGGTAAAAATACTGAGCCCGTAGGCCACAAATCCCAGCAGAAGCACCGGCAGGAGCATAAATCAATCTTATTTCGCGAAGTACACTCTGACAGGCTGCTTTTTCTATCCAACCGTATCACTTCTATCATATGCTTCCTTGGCTGAATTGTACAGACAGCAGAGCCGTGTGTCAATCCCGTCCGGCAGAGAAATCCGTAAATCCCGCGCATTTGCGTGGCAGCACCGAATTGTTTTTATTTTTCCCAAATTACATTGTTTGAATATTTATTCTCTTTTCATCTTTATTAATGCATTTATATGCATATTATTCAGTTCTTTCCCCCTGTCGGAAAATAATTTGTTTATATTTATACTTGCATTCAAGGCATTTCTGATGTATAGTGATATCGTGTTTTCAGGTCAAAATATTTGAATATAAAAAGACGGAGGTTTCAATATGAAAGAAAAGGTAGTTCTTGCTTATTCCGGCGGTCTGGATACCACCGCCATCATTCCCTGGCTGAAGGAAAACTTTGATTATGAGGTGATCTGTGTCTGTGTGGACTGCGGCCAGGCGGAGGAGCTGGACGGTCTGGAGGAGCGCGCAAAATCCTGCGGCGCTTCCAAGCTGTACATCGAAAACGTCATCGACGAATTCTGCGACGAATACATTGTTCCCTGTGTACAGGCCAACGCTGTCTATGAGAACAAATATCTGCTGGGCACTTCCATGGCAAGACCGCTGATCGCAAAGAAGCTGGTGGAAATTGCCCGGAAGGAAGGCGCTACCGCAATCTGCCACGGCGCCACCGGCAAGGGCAACGACCAGATCCGCTTCGAGCTGGGCATCAAGGCTCTGGCCCCCGACATCCGGATCATCGCCGCCTGGAGAAGCGACAAGTGGACCATGGATTCCCGGGAATCCGAAATCGCCTACTGCCAGGCCCACGGCATCCATCTTCCTTTTTCCGCGGATTCCTCCTACAGCCGCGACAGGAATCTCTGGCACATCAGTCATGAGGGACTGGAGCTGGAGGATCCGGCAAACGAGCCGAATTTTGAGCATCTCCTTGTCCTGGGAACCACCCCGGAGAAGGCTCCCGATCAGGGCGAATATGTGACCATGACCTTTGAAAAAGGTGTTCCCACCTCCGTAAACGGAAAGAAAATGAAGGTATCCGACATTATCACCACCTTAAACGAGCTGGGCGGCAAGCATGGAATCGGCATCATCGACATCGTGGAAAACCGTGTGGTAGGTATGAAATCCCGGGGCGTATACGAGACTCCCGGCGGCACCATCCTGATGGAGGCACACCAGCAGCTTGAGGAGCTGATCCTGGACCGGGATACCTATGCCCTGAAAAAAGAAATGGGGAGCCGTTTTGCAAGCCTGGTATACGAAGGCAAATGGTTTACTCCCCTCAGACAGGCTGAGCAGGCATTTATCGAGGAGACACAGAAATATGTCACAGGCCAGGTAAAATTCAAGCTTTACAAGGGCAACATCATCAAGGCAGGCACCACCTCCCCCTATTCTCTGTACAACGAGAGCATTGCCTCCTTCACCACCGGCGACCTGTATGACCATCACGACGCGGAAGGCTTTATCAACCTGTTTGGCCTTTCCAGCAAGGTTCGCGCCATGAAGATGGCCGACCAGAACGAGTCCATGTTCTGATGCATACCATTTTCCTGATCTACCTGTTTTTCATCAATCTGACCGGTTATGCCATGATGGGCATAGACAAAAAAAGAGCCGTCCGAGGTGCCTGGCGCATCTCGGAGGCTTCTTTGTTCTGGGTTGCCCTGGCAGGAGGCGCTTTGGGCTGCACGCTGGGCATGCACCGCTTTCGCCACAAGACAAGACACTGGTATTTCCGGTACGGCATGCCTGCCATCTTCCTGGCGCAGGCACTGGCACTGTGGGCGCTGTCCGGTTCGTATGATCTGTTCCGCCTGAAATGATCATTTCAGACATTCCAGTAAATTATTTTTCCGGCTTCACCTCATTGATATGCCTCTTCCACCTGTCCTTCTTTCCGCTGCAAAGGCGGCCAACACAAAGGAGCTCAAGATGAAATACCTTCCTTCCGTTTATTCTTTTCTAAAGAAAGAAACCGTACTCTGCATTGCCGGAATACTGGCCTTTCTGTCGGCCTTTTTCGTGCCGCCCTCCGCCGAATACCTGTCTTATCCGGATTACAGAGTACTGGCCCTGCTGTTCAGTCTCATGCTGGTAGTAGCCGGACTGCAGAGCATCGGCGTATTCAAATACCTGGGAAATCTGCTCTTGAAAAAAGCTGCTTCTACAAGGCAGCTTGCTCTGCTGTTGACTGCTCTTTGTTTCTTCTCCTCCATGTTCATAACAAACGATGTGGCACTGATCACTTTTGTTCCCTTTGCGGTCATGGTGCTGACCATGTCCGGTCAGGACGGTCTGCTGATTCCAGTCATCGTGCTTCAGACCATAGCCGCCAATCTGGGAAGTATGCTGACCCCTGTGGGAAATCCGCAAAATCTTTACCTGTACTCCGCCTATTCCCTCTCCATGGGAAGTTTTCTGTCCCATATGCTGCCGCTGGCCGCACTCTCGGCCCTGCTTTTGTGTCTCTGTGTTCTTTTGCTGAAGAGGGAGCCTTTAACCCCTCTCCTGCCCGGTTCCCCGGAAACTCACGCTTCCGGGACCGCCCCCATGCCCCAGGACACGAAACTGCACAGTCCCGAGAAGCTGGCTGTCTGGCTGCTCCTTTTCCTGGTCTGCCTTCTCTGTGTTGCCCGGGTACTGACCTGGCCCGTTATGCTCGCCCTGGTCACAGGCTCTGTCTTTTTCCTGAACCGAAGTCTGTTCAAAAAAGTGGATTACTTTCTGCTGCTGACCTTTGTCTTCTTTTTCCTGTTCATCGGCAACATGGAACGGATTCCCCTCATCGCGGATTTTCTTCGCACCTTTATCCGGGGGCGGGAGCTGCTGCTGGGCGTTTTATTTTCCCAGGGCATCAGCAATGTCCCGGCCGCCATCCTTTTGTCCGGTTTCACGGACGCGGCGCGTCCACTGCTCTACGGGGTCAACATCGGAGGTCTGGGAACGTTGGTTGCCTCTTTGGCCAGCCTGATCTCCTACCGCCTTTAC
Organism: uncultured Acetatifactor sp.; assembly: GCA_910586835.1. Classification (GTDB taxonomy): domain Bacteria; phylum Bacillota; class Clostridia; order Lachnospirales; family Lachnospiraceae; genus Acetatifactor. Next base: position 5,241 of record CAJUJU010000021.1, on the reverse strand, counting down.
GGCGCGGAAAAAGGCGCCGCAAAGGGCGCCTATCTGAAAAGCTTTACTTACTATAATCTTTTCTTCCTGGTTATCCTGTACGGCGCCGCACTGTTTCTGCTTCGCTGAACTACCAGATACGGTACTTCCCGCTGAGGGCCAGAAAGGCAAAAAAGTAAAGACAGTTGTCATAATATCTTCTGTCTCCCTTCCGGAGAGGCTCCTTCCAGAGACGCTCCACCCAGTCCCAGGCCATACGGACAGCTCCCTCGTCCTCGCTTCGCCCGAGCACCGCCAGAGCCCCCTGGGCCGTGGTGGCAAGCATTCCCACCGGATGGAGGGCATCCTCCGCCAGACAGGTTCCGTCCACCTCATAAACCTTCCAGGGATCTTCTCTTCTCACATCTCCCAGAAAATGCTGAAGCTTCTCCGCCGCCTGCGCCTGCCCCTCGTCCTTTCCAAACCACGCGTAGTCAAGACCGATATTGGCCGCTGTCCTATAGGCATCGGAATAAAACCAGTCATGTCTGTCATTGCTCCAGGGAAGCTTCCTGCTCATGGGCGAGCCGTCAAATTCCGCATACTCCGCATTCATTCCGGTGACCGGATGACAGGCAGCCTTCAGATATCGCCTGCTGACCAGAGCCGCTTCCTTCCAGAAAGCTCTGTCCTCCTCGTCCGCCCAGAGTGCAAACAATTCATAAAAATGAGGCAGATGATAGGAGGGATCCGTAAAGTCGATTCCCGGCACAAACAAAATCTGCTTATTCTCCCTGTTCCACATGGGATGTCCCGGCCTTCCGTTCTCCCCCTTGTGCAGACACGCCCGCAGAATTTTCCTGGCCTGCTCCGAATAACAGAAGATTCCCTCTCCGTCTCCCCATCTGTGGGAGGCAAAAAAGAGTGCCATGGCAAAAAATTCTTCCCCGTCCGGCGCTGCGCCATTTGCGTTTTTCCGGCCGTCCAGGCCACAGGACCAGGCGAAATACCCTTCACCCTCTCCCTCTGTCATCCACATATAAGTGCAGGCCCACTTCCAGATCCTGTCGAATTCTTCCTTCTTATCCAACTGAACACAAATCATCATGCCATAAGACATTCCCTCTGTCCTGGCATCGTGGTTCCCCGTGTCCTCCAGATAACCCATATCCTCCCCTGCGGGATGATAGATCCGTTCCTCCTCAGAGCCGTAAAAAAAGGTATTCCAGATCTCCTCCAGCCTTTTGGCAATCTCCTGCTCTGATTTTCCGCTTTCCAGAAACAGATTTCTGTACTTCCCTGTCTCAAATGCTCCCATATCTGTCCTCCCCTGCCCGTTTCCGCTGTCCGCGGCCCTCGGGCTCCATCGGTTTACGTTTCTTACTGCCATCATTATAGAAGACATGGTATGCATTGTCACGCTGAAAGCTGCTCTTTTCTCCGCACTTATTGCTAAACAGACTCCAACACCAGGGCATGGGCAATTCCGGGCACACTCTTTCCCTCGTTAAAGCTTGTCTTGCTCAGCAATGCTCCCGTGGGCATAAAAAGTACCTTTTTCCAATTTCTCTCCTCCAGCTGCTTCAGAATATAGGCGGACAATGTCACCGCACTGCAGCCACAGCCGCTGCCCCCGGCATGGGTATCCTGAGACTCACCGTCAAATATTTCGATCCCGCAGTCCATATGCTGCGTCGAAATATCATAGCCTCTCTCCCGAAGCAAATCAATGAGCACTCTCTGCCCTACCTTCCCCAGATCACCGGTGATGATTTTGTCGTAGTCATCAGGCTGACTTCCATAGTCAATAAAATGCTGTTCCAGTGTGGAAGCTGCTGCCGGCGCCATACAGGCTCCCATATTCATGGAATCCTTCAGTCCGTAATCCACAATCTTTCCCACGGTCATACCCGTGATACGCGCCCGGGCCTTTCTGCCTGTTCCCGTCACACCCGCGTCACTCCCCTTCATACTCTGAAGCGCATCCTCATTTCCCAACACGAAAGCGCCGCTGCCGGTGACAGTCCAGGTGGCAGACAAAGGGCGTTGACTTCCGTAATCCAACGGAAAGCGAAACTCCTTTTCCGCACTGGCAAAATGACTGGAGGTGACACAGACCACTTTGTCCGCAAATCCTCCCGCAATGCTCATGGTTCCCAGCGTCAACGATTCTCCGCAGGTGGAGCAGGCGCCGTAAACGCCCAATAACGGGATCTGATAGGCCGAAATGCCAAAGGATGTGGCTATGGATTGACCAAGCAGGTCACCCGCAAAGATAAAGGATACGTCCTCCGGCTTCAGCCCTGCCTTGGTCAACGCCAGATAGACGGCATCCTTCTGAAGACTGCTCTCCGCCTCCTCCCAGGTTGCACAGCCAAACATATCGTCCTCTCCAACCGTGTCAAACAAAAGCCCCAGGGGGCCCTGTCCCTCCTTTGTACCCACAATGCTGCCGCTGTTTAAGATATAGACCGGCTGCTCCGGCCTCACACTGGCTTTACCCAACTTCTGATTCATTTAAAAATTCCTCCGGACTTCCGATTTCTGTTTTTGAAACAGTATCTCCCGTCCGAAGGAATTCTATTCAATCTCTTCTCATGTCACAAAATTGCAGACAGCCTTTGGTTTCCTTATTCTTCCACCACATACACAAGACTGGACACCACATAACAAACCACGCCGTCCTTCTCCACTCTGGACCAACCAGAATCCTCGCTGATTCCTGTGCGGTGTACCGTCTCACCGTAATTCAGCCTGCAGTTCACCGTAGCGTTCCCCTCCGAAGTGCTGGGCTCCGACCGCAGATTGACATATTCCTTTGGAGAAACCGTGTCGTCGCAGTCCGTAAATACAATGACTCTCCCGTCCATGGTGCTGACGCGATTTGCATCATTCGAGGCCGTTTGACTAGCAGAATCAGACTCCCGGGACGGATCTGCACCGTTGTTCCCCTGATCCGCTTCCTGAGACGGATCTGTCCCATTGTTCCCCTGGTCCGGTTCCTGAGATGAATCTGTCCCGCCGTTTCCTTCATCCGGCTGCTGCGAGGAAGATCCTGCGTCCCCGTTTTCCGCTCCTGGATCCTGTGAGACATCCCCACCTGCGCCGTCGGATTCCACAGGCTGACTTTCCGGCCCGTCACCCGGTTCGGATGAATCCTCCCCGCCTTCCGGCTTCTGTCCTGTTCCCGTTTCCTCCGAAAGGCTTTCGGACTCGCCGCCCGGTTCCCTGTCTTCGCCGGCGCCGGAAGCATCTTCCGTTGTCCCCTGTATGCTCCCGTTTCCCGGATCACCGTCACTGCCTCTGTCCCTGTGGGTAATGCCCCACAGAATACCGCATATGATCGCGGCCAACACCACCAGCCCCGAAAAAACAAGTATCATAGTACTCGTCTTCAGCGGGCCCTGACCTGTCTGGCCGTCTGCGTCCGCCTCCCAGCCGTCCTCCTGTTCCTCGGGTTCCATCTCCTCAAGCTCTTCCACTTCCCAGTCTTCGTTCTCTCGCTTCATTTTTTTACTCCATAGATCTGCTTCCGCAAACAATCATTCCTCATATTTCAGGCTCTGCATACGGATCAGCTCCTCATCCTCAAAATAATTGATTCTCATGGCACTCTTTACCTCGGATAAAGTCTGAGCCGCCGCCTCTCTGGCCGTCTCGCTGCCCTTTTTCAGCAGCTCATACACCGCTGGAATATCCTTCTCCAATTCCTTTCGACGGTTCCGGACAGGTTCCAGAAACTCCTGCATGATATTGATCAGCAGCTTCTTCACCTTGACGTCTCCCAGCCCGCCCCTCTGATAATGCTCCTTCAGTTCATCCAGGCCCGCATACTCCGGCAGATATCTCTCAAAATGCTCCGGTCTGCTGAAGGCGTCCAGATAGGTAAACACCGTATTTCCCTCCAGATGTCCCGGATCACTGACCTGAAGATGCAGCGGATCCGTATACATGCCCATGATCTTCGTCCGCACCTGATCCGCCGTGTCTGCAAGATAAATGCAATTGCCCAGAGATTTGCTCATCTTTGCCTTACCGTCCGTGCCGGGCAGTCTCTTGGAAGCCTCCTGCGTGGGCAGAAGCGCCTCGGGCTCCACCAGCACAGGAGCATACACCGTATTGAACTTGTGCACGATCTCCCTGGTCTGCTCGATCATGGGCAGCTGGTCGTCCCCCACAGGAACCGTCGTGGCCTTGAAGGCCGTGATATCCGCCGCCTGGCTGATGGGATAGGTAAAAAATCCCACCGGAATACTGGCCTCAAAATTGCGCATCTGGATCTCGCTCTTTACCGTAGGATTTCGCTGCAGCCTTGCCACTGTCACCAGATCCATATAATAAAAAGTCAGCTCACAAAGCTCCGGTATCTGGGACTGAATTAACAGCGTGGATTTCGCCGGGTCAAGCCCGCAGGACAGGTAATCCAGCGCCACCTCAATAATATTCTGTCTTACCTTCTCCGGATTCTCAATATTGTCCGTCAGCGCCTGCGCATCCGCGATCATGATAAATATCTTTTTATATTCACCGGAATCCTGCAGTTCCACACGCCTGCGCAGAGATCCTGCATAGTGCCCCACATGCAGTCTTCCTGTAGGTCTGTCTCCTGTTAAAATTATCTTATCCATAATTGTCTTACCTATACCTTTCTTTCGCCGGAATTGTCTCAAATTTCCTTTTCTCATCAGTATATCACGAAAAAGCACCTGTGAAAACTTTTTCTTTCGCAGCGTAATACTCCTCCATGGAAATCCCAAGCCCTTCACAGGCCCGTTTCAGGTCGATGCCCAGATTCCTCATCAGCGCCTCCGCGTCCCGCACCAGCGCCTGCGCGGCTCCCTGCTCCAATCCTCTCTCGATTCCCTGTTCTATTCCCTGCTCAATTCCCTGCTCTATCCCCTTCTCGATTCCCTGTGCAAGCCCGATCTCCAGAATATTCATCTTTACGGCCTCCCATTCCTCCGATTGCTTTACCTCTTCCACGATCCCCGCCAGATCCAGAATCCTTTCATCCCTCACCGTTATGTCCGGATTCTCCAGTTTATAAGCAAGGAGTTCCCGCAGAGCTTTTTCTTTGCGGATACGACATGGCACCGAGACCGGAAGATTTCCGTACATCCCATAATGCCACAATAAGATTATCATAATCTCAGATGTGTTCTTTGCCTGTGTTTATCTTATCATATTCTTTTTCTCAAGACAAGACAATTCTCTTTTGGAAACCCGGGTTATATTTTGTCAATAGTTTTGCGACAAGTTTTTGAAAAAAATTTTTATGCCAAT
>CAJUJU010000020.1 GCA_910586835.1 uncultured Acetatifactor sp. | reverse complement strand
GGATCCTGCCTGCCATCTGTATCCAACGGTTATCCGGATTCATTTTGAGTCCCATGGGTTGGTTGAAATCGAGAAAGGATGTCTGTGTTTTATCAGCTGGTTTGTACATTTGGACTCCTTATAGGCTGCTTTTCATTAAAATCTGCAAGAAAAATGAATGAATCAACTGTTTTTCCTTGCAATAAATGTAGCAGAAAATGGTTCAAAAGTCAGTAATTATCGGTGTTTGAAAGCTTAATCAGCAGACACTATTTAACAGCTTTATAAGCTGGAATTTACTCATTTATAAGGCTTCGTTATTTCCGTATTCAGCCTTCAGATGTCCTTTTGCGACTCCAAATTTCTTCCCATCTAATAAGTATTTTTTCATTTTACGTTGAAGTGTTGTTTTTTCTGGCAGTGATTCATCAATATTTTCAATACCAGGGAAAATCCATTTCATATACCATGTTGCATCATAATCGACAGTATCAATCTCAAACAAGTTCTGAAATGCAATTATATTCGATTCTTTTCCCAGCATTTCTTTTAATTCGGGCATGAGCATCCAAGTGTTACATGTTAATTTAACAGTCTTCCATCCGGGATAATGCTTTGCCCTGAATTCATTGAAATTTTTGATGGATTGGGCAACCGACCTTTTTCGCAAATCAGCATCAGACGGAATATGAACTTCAATTTCTCTGTTTTCAGCATCGACAAATTCATACTCCAAAGCTCCTATGCGGTATTCATTTAAAGAAATCTGACGAGGAAACCACTGTTCCCAGACAAATTTGTAAGTTTGAAAAGTTTGGTGGTACTCATGCAGAAATCTGGTACAAAATTTCATGGTAGCAACAAATATATCATTTGAGATATTGCGTTTTCTATATTCTTCATAAGAATAGTTACTGATTATGTTTAGTAATTCCCAAAGAATTTTAATTCCATCAGAATCATCTTCTAATAATTCCTGTAATTCTTGTATACCCTCATTCCATTCATCACGCTTTAATATTTTATTTATTATAACATTGGGAATAGATACATTTCTGCTTTTGCCGTAATTAATAAGTTGCTTTTCGACTTCATCAGGAATTTCTAACATTCTATACAATTCAGTATTTTTCATCAAAACAACCTCCGATTGTTAATGAAATTATAATCCTATTTCAACGGGTACGCAATCCCGAAAAGAGGATTATTTTTTGATAAACAGAAACACTGGAACAGGAAGTAAGGCGATAATTTTACGGGATATGAGAGGTGTGGGAAAATCCGGCTTAATGCCTGATATGTTACCACCATCTTAGCTCCACTCTGGCTGCTGATCAAGATGAAATCTGAATGACTGTATTTGGCAATGCGTGCAAGCACGCATAAAAAAGACGCATGGTTTACAATTGCTGTTCCATGCGCCTTTGCGCTGTTGCTTTAATATTAAATTATGCTGTTGATTATGCTAACTGCATGACTTCGGCTTCCATTTTTCTTAGTTCATCAATTGATAATAGAGGAACACACTCCGCAATTTCTTCAAGCGTCATCTTTCCCTTTTTTATCAATCTTTCTGCGGTTTCTCTTGCGTTGTTTAATGCCGCTTCATTCCTCATATCTTCCATAATTTTACACATAGCCGCAACTCCTTTCTCGTCTTGCTTAAAATATCGTGCTTTTTTAGCAAGCGTTTCATAGTTCATATCATCAGGATTAGTGCACGAAAAATCGTGCATCAGCTTTCCAATCTCGTCGTTGCCCCTATATTTCCCATTAACATATATGATATGCGAACCGTCGCCGAACAATACCTTATTTTCCCCAATAGTGACATATCTTTCTACCGGATATATTGATTGGTTTCCTTTCATTACATCATTTTCTGTTATAAAAATAACATAGCTGTCGGGAATGTTCTCCGTATCATCACCAGTCTTTAATATGTGTGCATCCAACAAGCTGCTGTTATGCCTTGCTCTCTTTGCGCCTGCTCCCGCATCTTTCCTCTGAATTTCAACATCGAATTCCTTATCGGTGCTGTCAATCGCATGAACATCTAAAACAGCCGAACGTCCTTGCAAATTCTTCAATGGTTCTTGTGTCCTGACTGATTTAACTGTTATATCTTCCTGTCTTAAAACAATTCGTAGTATCAGTTCCACACCTTCAAAATTATCTGCAAGACAGACGGACATAAAATCATCGTCCATATATCGGAGTGATTTCAGACGTTCTAAATCCTGATGATGTGTCTGCTCCGTTGTATTCGAAAATATCACCTTCTTTCGCTGTTTTTATTATACATCAGACAATATCTTTTGAAAACTAAATTTCTCGTAAATTTTTTCTCAAGTTTCTAAATGCTTTTAACGCTGTGTAACTATTTTGTTGTGATTGTGGTACGCTTGAGAGGTGCGGGAAAATCCGGCATGGAAGCATTGAAAAAAGGGCTTGTAAGGTGTTGATAAAAATAAGAAAAGAAGATATGCTGTATGTGATGTAGTGTTATGGATTTCGGGATGGATGTTTTGGAACGGACAGGCGGGAGTTATGGTAAGAAAATATTTCAGGTTTACGGGCAGAGTGCAGGGAGTGGGCTTTCGCTACCGGGCCAGGTATGCGGCAGGCGGCATGTGCATTACCGGCTGGGTCAGAAATAACAGGGACGGTTCCGTGGAGATGGAGGCTCAGGGGACGGAGGAAGCCATTGATCAAATGCTGATCATGATCAACCGCAGCGATTACATTGTCATTGACACGATAGAATCAAGGAAGCTGCCGCTGGAGGAGTGTGAAAGCGGATTTCATGTATTGTAAGACCGGAAAAGGAATCAGGTGTCTGCGGTTGGATTGGGTTGGGCGGCAGGGCAGGTAATGAAAGGACAGGCAAGAGAGAGGACAGGCAAGTGAGAGAGAGGACAGGCAGTTGGCCGGAAGCGGTGGAGAAGCAGAAAAAGAGGCTGGGCAGGGATTTCTTTTCCAGAGACGGAATCACTGTGGCGCGGGAGCTTTTGGGGAAGATAGTGGTGCATGAGACGTCTCTGGGCACTGTCCGTGGGATCATCACCGAAGTGGAGAGTTATATGGGCGAGGAGGACAAGGGTTCCCACACCTATGGCGGGAAACGGACCGAGCGGACGGAGCCCATGTATCATGCGGGCGGCACCTCCTATGTCTATCTGATCTACGGCATGTACAGCTGTATGAACATTGCGGCCATGACGGAGGGAATTCCCCAGGCGGTACTGCTGCGCAGTGTGATTCCTGCGGATCGGGAGTCGGAGCAGAGAATGTGTGCTCTGAGGCTTGCGGAGACGGAACGGAAGCGGCGCAGGAGGGCGGAGCGTGCCGGGCAGAGGGACACGGAGGCCGGAAGCGGGGCGGAAGAGGGAGGAGCCGGCATCGCGGCAGGCAGCCCGGCGGAGAGGGAAGAAGCCGGAATCGCAGCAGGCAGCCCGGCGGAAGGAGAAGCAGTCGGCAGCGGGAAAGCAGGTGCGGCGGAATGCCGGATCCCTGTGGGGAAGCAGCTGCCGCCCTCCCTCAGAAAGCATTTGGCGGACGGCCCGGGCAAGCTGTGCATTGCCATGCAGATTACCCGTTCGGATAACGATGTGGATATGACAAAAAGCGAAACCTTTTATGTGACGGAGGGAATTGAGGTGCAGCCGGAACAGATTCAGACGGGAAAACGTATCGGCATCGACTACGCGGAGGAAGCGGCGGACTATCTGTGGCGTTTTTATCTGGAGAAAGGAGCGGGCAGATGAGCCTGAAATTTATATTCGGCCCTTCCGGGGCCGGGAAGAGCCGTCTTCTCTATGAGGATATCATCCGCCGGGCGGAGGCGGATAAAAAGAAGAATTTCCTGATCATTGTACCGGATCAGTTTACCATGCAGACCCAGAAGGATCTTGTGCTGATGAACGGGGCAGGAGGAATTCTGAACATTGATGTGCTGAGCTTCGGCCGTCTGAATCACCGGATTATGGAGGAGGTAGGACGGGAGGAGCTGCCGATTCTGGATGACACGGGAAAGAGCCTTGTGCTGCAGAAGGTAGCCACCGGACTGAAGGACAGGCTGCCTGTGTTGGGAAGTTTCCTGCACAGGCAGGGTTATATACATGAGGTGAAGAGCGCCATTTCTGAGTTTATGCAGTACGGCATCGGCACGGAGGATGTGTCAAAGCTGATTGCCTACGCCGAAAAACGAGGCGCTTTGGTACAGAAGCTGAAGGACCTGGAAGTGCTGTATAAAGGGTTTCAGGAATACATAAGGGGGAATTTCATCACCACGGAGGAGACGCTGGATGTGCTGTGCCGCTCTCTGAAAAAATCCCGTCTGCTTCCGGGCAGCGTGGTGGTCTTCGACGGTTTTACCGGTTTTACTCCGATTCAGAACAGGGTCATTCAGGAGCTGATGCTGGTCTGCGGAGAAGTGATTGTAACGCTGGTCTGCGGAGAGGGAGAAGACCCCTATCAGTTGGACGGAGAGCAGAGGCTGTTCCATCTGAGCAAAAAGACGACGGCGGACTTGAGCAGGCTGGCGGAGGAGGCCGGGGTGCCGAGAACCCGGGATTGTTTTGTGCTGGCGGGAGAGCCGGACAGTTCCAGATCCTTGAAGGAACAGGCAGGGAGTACCGCGGCTTTGGAGAGAGCCGGGGAGGAACAAAGGGAGGGTACTGTGGCTTCGGGAGAGCCGGAAGAAGACAGAGAGGCGCTGGCCCGGTGGCGCAGGCAGCTTTCCGGGCGATGCGACATTGTGAGAAGCCGCGGCAGCCGCTTTGAGAACGCTCCTGCTTTGCGTCACCTGGAACGTTATCTGTTCCGCTACCTGGTGAAACCCTGTCAGGAGGAGCAGTCGGAAATCCGTATCTTTGAGACCACCACTCCCCGGGATGAGGTGCATCAGACCGGGCTGAAGATCCGCAGTCTGATCCGGGAGGAGGGGCTTGCCTACCGGGATTTTGCCGTGATCACAGGAGACCTGGAGAGCTATGCCCCCTATGTGGAGACGGAATTTGCACAGATGGAGATTCCCTGTTTTATTGACAGAACGAGAGGAATTATCCTGAATCCCATGGTGGAATTTATCAAGAGCGCCCTGGAGCTTTATCGGAAGGACTTTTCCTATGAGGCGGTGTTCCATTACCTGCGCAGCGGGCTGGCGGATATGGAACGGGGGGATATTGACCTTCTGGAAAACTATATTCTGCAGACCGGTATCAAGGGGCTGCGCGGCTACAGCCGCCTTTTTACGCGGAAGGTGCCCCGCGGAGGGAACGGGAAGGAGACGGATGAGAGAGAGGAGGAGACGCTTGCGCGGTTGAACGGCCTGCGGGAGCGTCTGCTGGAACAGACAGGGATGCTTCGGCTGGAGGAGCGGGAACCGGCGAAAAATTATGTGAACAAGCTCTATGATTTTCTGGTGCAGAATAACGTGCAGGAAAAACTGGCGGCTTATGAGGTGGAGTTTCAGGGGGAGGGCCAGCTTTCCAGGGCCAGAGAGTATGCGCAGATTTTCCGCCTGATTATGGAGCTGCTGGAGCAGATTTATGAGCTGCTGGGGGAGGAGGTTATTTCCCTTGGCGAGTTTGCGGACATTCTGGAGGCGGGGTTTGGCGAGATCGAGGTGGGCACCATCCCGCAGAACGTGGATCGTGTGGTGGTGGGAGATATGGAGCGGACCCGTCTGAAACAGGTAAAAGTGCTGTTCTTTCTGGGGGTAAACGACGGAAATATTCCCAAGAGCGCGTCCAAGGGCGGCATCATCTCGGATATGGACAGAGAGTTTCTGCGGGAATCGGAGCTGGAGCTGGCGCCAAGCCCCAGGCAGCAGATGTTTATTCAGAGGCTGTATCTGTATATGAACATGACAAAGCCTTCCCGGAGACTGTACCTGGCATATTCCAAGATGAACAGCGCGGGAAAGTCTCTGCGCCCGGCTTATCTGATCGATACGGTGAAAAAACTGTTTCCGGAGATTCGGACGGAATACCCGCAGCTGCGAAGCGCCCTGGAGCAAATCGTGACGGTGAAGGAGGGGGCTGGATATCTGGCGGAGGGACTGCGGGAATATGCGGCGGGCGTCCTTTCTTCCGAAATGGAGCGGGAGGTTTTCACGATCTACAGTGCGTTCGGACAGGGGGAGCTTTCGGAGGAGCGGGATTTCCTCACGGAGGCTGCCTTCCGGCGTTATCGGGACAGCGGCCTTTCCGCGGCGGTGGCCTCAGCCCTCTACGGGAAGTACCTGGAGAACAGTGTCTCCCGGTTGGAGACCTATGCGGCCTGTGCCTACAGGCATTTTCTGCAATATGGCCTGAGCCTGAAGGAGAGGCAGGAATTTTCCTTTGAGAGCGTGGATATGGGCAATGTGTATCATGCCGTGCTGGAGGATTTTGCGGGGAAGCTTGCGGAGAACGGGTACACCTGGTTTGATTTTCCGGAGGAGTTTGCGGGGAGGGCGGTATGTGCGGCTCTTGAGTCCTATGCGGCCGCCTACGGGGATACGGTGCTCTACAGCAGCGCCCGGAACGAGTACGCCATCACAAGAATGGGACGGATTTTGACGAGAACGGTGCTGACTCTTCAGAAGCAGCTTTCCAGAGGGAGCTTCCGGCCGGATGCCTACGAGCTGTCCTTCCGGTTTACGGAGGATTTAAACAGCGTGAATATCGCGCTTTCCGGGCAGGAGCGGATGCGGCTTCAGGGACGGATCGACCGTATTGATGTGGCGGAGGATGAGGAGCATGTCTATGTGAAAGTGATAGATTACAAGTCGGGCGACCATCACTTTGACCTTGCGGCGCTTTATTACGGGCTGCAGCTGCAGCTGGTGGTCTACATGAACGCGGCCATGGAGTTGGAAGCCAGGAAACATCCCGACAAAGAGGTGGTTCCCGCCGCGCTTCTGTACTATCATATCGACGATCCCACAGTGGAGACGCCGGTGGAGCTGACGGAGGAGGAGATCAACGAACAGATAATCCGCAAGCTTCGGATGAACGGCGTGGTGAACAGCGAGCCGGGGATTGTGGAGCGGCTGGACGGGGAGATGGAGGAAAAATCGGATATCATCCCGGTGGAAAAAAAGAAGGACGGTTCCTTAAGCGCCCGTTCCTCGGTATTAAGCCGTGAGGAGCTTCAGACGGTGTCCGACTATGTGAGCCGGAAGGTGGCGGGAATCGGCAGGGAGATTCTGGATGGTTCCATTTCCTTAAATCCGTATGAAATGGGCAGCCAGGAGGCCTGTACCTGGTGTGCCTTTAAGAGGGTGTGCGGTTTTGAGCCGTCCATGCCCGGCTGTGAAAAGAGAAAACTGGGAGAGCTGTCCAAGGCGGAGGCACTGGAGCAGATGCGGGAAGAGGGGTAACCATGGCGGTAAAATTTACAGCAGAACAACAGAAAGTGATAGATCTGCAGGGCTGCAATATCCTGGTTTCCGCAGCGGCAGGCAGCGGAAAGACGGCGGTGCTGACGGAGCGGATTGTGAAAAAGGTCTGCGATGAGCGACATCCTGTGGATATCGACAGGCTTTTGATTGTGACCTTTACCAATGCGGCAGCGGCGGAGATGAGGGAGCGTATCGGGGCGGGAATTGCGGCAAGGCTTGCGGAGAATCCGGGCTCCGGGCATATCCAGCGTCAGGCCACGCTGCTTCACAACGCCCAGATCACCACAATCGACAGCTTTTGTCTCTTTCTTTTGAGAAACCATTTTAACGAGATCGGGCTGGATCCCGCTTTCCGCATTGCGGATGAGGGAGAGATCCGGCTGATGCAGCAGGATGTGCTGAAGGAGCTTCTGGAGGACGCCTACGCGGCGGGGGAGGAGTCCTTTCACCGCTGCGTGGAATATTTCTGTCCCGGCGGGCGGGAGAGCGCGCTGGAACAACATATCCTGAAGCTTTCCAGGTACGCGGACAGCTTTCCCTGGCCGGAGGAATGGCTGGAGGAAAGAAAGCGGGATTATGAGGACGCGGATGTGGAGGCAGTAAACGGCAGCCGTTACGGAAGGTATCTGATCGCCCATCTGCAGGCCATGGTCAGAGGATGGGTTCAAAAGCTGGAGCGGGTGCAAAGGCTTTGTCTGGAGCCGGACGGGCCCTATATGTTCGGAGAGCTGGTGGAGAAGGAAATTCTGACGTTGGAGGAGCTGGAAGGGTGTCAAAGCCTGGAAGCGTTTGCAGCAAGGCTTCCGGCGGTAAATTTTGGCCGCCTGTCCTCCAAAAAGGATGGAAGTGTGTCCCCGGTCAAGAGAGAGCTTGCCGGGGAACTGCGGGCGGAAGTGAAAAAAAGCGTTCAGGGGATGGCGGAAAAATTTTTCAAGACGCCTCTGGAGCTGGCGGTGAAGCAGGGGCTGGAGTGCCGGGAGCCGGTGAGCGCCCTCATCGGCCTGGTTCTGGACTTTTACAGGAGAATGGCGGAGAAAAAGAGAGAAAAGAAGGTGATAGACTTTTCCGATATGGAGCATTTTGCCCTGAACATTCTGCTGACCAGACAGGAGGGGAAGGTGGTTCCCAGCCGTGTGGCACTGGAGTACCGGCAGCATTTTGCGGAAATTCTCATCGACGAGTATCAGGACAGCAATCTGGTACAGGAATATCTGCTGAAGGCGGTGTCCGGGGAAGAGGAAGGGCAGTTTAACCGGTTCATGGTGGGGGATGTAAAGCAGAGTATTTACAAATTCCGCCTGGCAAGGCCGGAGCTGTTTCTGGAAAAATATCACGGCTATACCCCCTGTCTGCCGGAGGAGGAATCGGATTCCGTGGAGGGGGGCTGCTGTCAGAGGATTGATCTGGCCAGGAATTTCCGCAGCCGCAGGCAGGTGGTGGATGCGGTGAACGATGTCTTTTCCCGTCTGATGAGCACGGAGGCGGGAGGGATCGCCTACGACGAAAGGGCTGCGCTTTATCCCGGGGCGGTCTATCCGGAAAATACGGGAAACGAGAGCGAGTTTCTTCTGATTGAAAAACCGTCCAGGGATTCGGAGTTGAATGAGAAGCAGGCGGAGGCCAGGGCCATAGCGGCGAAAATCAAAGAGCTGAGAACGGGCTTTACCGTGACGGACAGGGCGGGGGGAGAGCTGCGTCCGGTGAGGTATTCCGATATGGTGATTCTGCTTCGGACCAACAGCGGATGGGACGAGGAGTTCAAGGCTGTGCTGGAGGAAGAAGGGATTCCCGTGTACATCACCTCCAGGACGGGATATTTCGGCGCGTCCGAGGTGCAGGAGCTACTGCAGGTACTGCGGGTGCTGGATAATCCCAGACAGGACATTCCGCTGTTCGGCATGATGAAGTCCGTCTTCGGGGGATTTACGGAGGAGGAGATTGCGCTGATCCGCAGCAGAAGAAGGGATTGTACGCTCTATGAGGCTGCGGCGGAGCTGGCGGCGGAGTACGGGACAGTGCAGTCTGCCAGGGAGCTTGCTTTTTTGGAAGAAGCGGGCGGGGAAGAGCCGGAGCTTCTGGCAGCGGAGTACGGGACAGTGCAGCCGGTTAGAGAGCTTGCATTTGAGGAGAAAGCGGGCGGGGAAGAGCCGGAGCTTCTGGCAGCGGAGTACGGGACAGTGCAGCCGGTTAGAGAGCTTGCATTTGGGGAGAAAGCAGGCGGGGGAGAGCCGGAGCTTTTGGCGGCGGAGTACCCGGCCAGGCGGTCCGGGGAACCGGGAGAAGAGGCTGCATGGTCAGAGCACAGTGCAGATGGGGCAAAGCACAGTGCAGATGGGGCCGAGGAAATGCAACCGCCAAAAGACTCCCTGTGTGAGAAGACGGCCCGCTTCCTGACCATGCTGGAGGAGTACCGCAGATGCACGGTCTACATGCCTGTGCGGGAACTTCTGACAAAGTTGGTGACGGATTTCGACTACCTGAATTATGTGACGGCGCTGCCTGCGGGAGGAAAGCGCAGAGCCAATGTGGAGATGCTTTTTACCAGAGCCTCCGAATTTGAGAAAACCAGTTATTTCGGGCTGTTTCATTTTATTCGTTATATGGAGCAGCTGGAAAAGTATGACGTGGATTACGGCGAGGCGGAGCTTCTGGACGAAAACGCGGATGTGGTGCGCATTATGAGCATTCACAGGAGTAAGGGCCTGGAGTTTCCCGTGACCTTCGTCTGTGGGCTGAGCAAACGCTTCAACATGCAGGATGCCAACCAGTCCCTGATACTGGATATGGACTTCGGTCTGGCCACGGACTATGTGGATCCGGGAAAGCGGGTGCGCAACAAGACGCTGCGCCGGAACGTACTTTCCAGAAAGCTGCGGGAAGACAGTCTGGCGGAGGAGCTGCGGGTTCTGTATGTGGCGTTGACCAGGGCCAGGGAAAAGCTGATTCTCACGGCAACCCTGGAAAATGCCGCGGAGAAGTGGGAAATGATGCGGGAAAACGCAGGTCAGCGGCTTTTGTATCCGGATTTTATGGAAAGCGGAGGATATCTGGAATTTTTGCTGCCCATTCTGGGACAGACCTCCTTTCAGGTCACGGTGCTGGGCGAGGAGGAGCTTATCCGGGAAGAGTGGAAGGAACAATTCGAGCTGCACGACAGAAGACAGCTTCTGGAGGAGGCGGAGCGTTTTGGGGACAGCGAGGCGCTGAAGGCACTGCAGGAGCGTCTGGGGGCCAGGTATGCCTATGAAAATCTGGCTGGTCTTTACACCAAGACTACCGTGTCGGAGCTGAAGATCGCAGCCATGGCAGATAAGGACGAGGCGGCCTTCCACACCTTTGAGGCGAAGGAGATACAGCCCTATATACCGTCATTTCGGCGGGAGGAAGAAAAGGTCAGCGGCACGGTTCGGGGAAATGCCTATCACAGGGTTATGGAGCTTCTGAATCTGTCCGATCTGCTGAAAAAGCCGGAGGGTATGCGGGAAGAGTATCTGAAGGAGTTTCTGCAAAAGGAGACGGAGAGCAGACGGCTGAAGCAGGAATATGCGCAGGCCGTCAATGGGAAAAAGCTTCTTCGCTTTCTGGAATCCGATCTGGCCGGGCGGATGGGGCGTGCCCAGGAGGCGGGCAGGCTTTACAGGGAACAGCCCTTTGTCATGGGAGTTGAAGCCTCCAGACTGGGAGAGGAGTTCCCGTGCGGGGAGCATGTGCTGATTCAGGGAATCATAGACGTGTTTTTTGAGGAGGAGGACGGCCTTGTCCTGTTGGACTACAAGACGGATTCCGTCTCCTCCATGAAAGAACTCTGGAACCGCTATGAGACCCAGCTGGACTACTACGGCGAGGCGCTGGAGCGGCTTATGGGAAGGCCTGTGAAGGAAAAAATTCTGTATTCCTTTCATCTGGAGCGGTATTAGGGAATTGGCAACGGGCTTTCAAGGCTGCCTCGGCGGCAGGACGGCGGATTATTCCGCCGCCAGCCGCTTTACCCGTTCAAAGGCCTTTTTGACGGCGGGAATGGCCAGGATGGCTACCGTTACCATGGCTTCCGGCAGAATATAAGACCCGTTGTAGCCCAGAGAGTAGATCACGATGCCCAGGGGAGTCTGAGTCGGGGCGTAGGAGGCGAAGAAGATCACGCCGGACAGAAAGACGAAAAAGTACCTTCCGAAAACGCCTGCCAGGTATCCGAACAGGAGCCCGTGCCGCTTTTTGCTGAAAAATCCGGAAAGTCCCAGGGAGCCGAAGGCCAGCGGATAATCCACCAGAAGCTGCCAGGGAGAGTAAAATACGGGATCCAGGATAAACTGGAGCAGGCCGTATGCAAAGCCGGTGAGAAGCCCTGCTTTTGCGCCGTACCAGTAGCCGATGAGCACGATGAACAGCATGCTGAACAGGGTGACGGAGCCGCCGAAGGGAAGTCTTGCGAATTTGATCTCAGAGGCCACGATGGCAAGAGCCATAGCCACGCCGGAGAAGACAAGCTGCTTCGTGGCGGTTCGGACTGTCCTCTCTTTTTTGGGGCGGAGCAGAACGGCTGCGGCAATCAGGGCCAGAAGCAGCGCCGCCACGGTGACGATTCCCGCGGCAGTCAGCCGGAAGACATCCTCTTCATAGCTGTTGACAGTTGGAAAGGCAAAAAAATCTGACATAAAAAAATCCTCCTTATACTGGCTAAGGAGGGGACATCACGCAAAACCGACACAAAGGGTATGTGTGGTTTTGACTGCTTCCTTACGCCGGTATTATCCGGTTCAAGTAGTGAGGGTTAGAAGCGATAGACGCTTCAGTCTCAGCGATGTGCTCCCCTAGCGGTTGTTATGTACTGCATATTGCAGCTTTTCAGGAATTACTATAACGATATTTTCAGATACTGTCAAGAAAATTTTCAAAGGAGACGTTTTGGTGGGAAAACAGGAGCCGGAAAAAATAAAAAAACAGATATGTGTTGGCGTGTTGGCCCATGTGGACGCCGGCAAAACTACTCTGTCCGAGGCGCTGCTGTACACTGCGGGGGCAGTGAGAAAGCTTGGTCGGGTGGATCACGGGAATGCTTTTCTGGATAATTTTACCCTGGAAAGAGAGCGTGGGATCACGATTTTTTCCAAGCAGGCAGGGCTTTCCTGGGGGGAGCTGGAGCTGACGCTTTTGGATACCCCGGGGCATGTGGACTTTTCTGCGGAGATGGAAAGGACGCTTCAGGTGCTGGATTACGCGCTGCTTGTGATCAGCGGCTCCGACGGGGTGCAGGGGCATACCGCAACGCTCTGGAAGCTTTTGAAGCAGTATGGTATCCCTGTCTTTGTGTTTGTGAATAAGATGGATCAGCCGGACAACGACAGCGGGGCGCTGCTCTCCGAGCTGCAGAGTAAGCTGGACGAAGGATGTATTGCCTTTGACGGAAACAAGGAGGAAGCTTTTTTTGAGGAGTTGTCGCTTTGCGGCGAGGCGCTTTTGGAGGAGTATCTGGAGACGGGAGGGCTGTCCGATCCATCCGTGGCGGAGGCGGTGGCGGCCAGGCAGGTTTTTCCCTGTTACTTCGGATCGGCTCTGCGCCTGGAAGGAGTGGAGGCGCTGCTGGAAGGCGTTCGGCGTTATACGCGGGAGAGGGAATATCCAAAGGAATTCGGCGCGCGGGTCTATAAGATTTCCAGAGATTCTGCCGGAAACCGGCTGACTCATCTGAAGGTGACGGGAGGCGTGCTCCGGGTCAAGATGCCGGTAGGCAATGAGAACAGCGCCGCGGCGGGGGAGGAGCCCTGGGTGGAAAAGGCGGATGTTCTGCGTGTGTACGGCGGGGCCGGCTTCCGGGCTGCGGATCAGGTGCCGGCGGGAGGCATCTGTGCCGTGACGGGCCTGAGCCGAACCTTTGCGGGTCAGGGTCTGGGATTTGAAAAAGAGAATCTTACCGCGGTTCTGGCGCCTGTCCTGACCTATCGGCTGGTGCTGCCGGAGGGCGCGGATGCGGTGAAGGTGCTGGGGCAGATGCGGAAGCTGGAGGAGGAAGAGCCGCAGCTGCATGTGGTGTGGAGCGAGAGCAGCCAGGAGATTCATGTGCAGGTCATGGGGGAGGTACAGACGGAAATCCTGAAGAGCCTGATCGGAGAGCGTTTCGGGCTGGAGGTGGATTTTGCGGACGGGAAGCTTCTGTACAAGGAGACCATTGCGGGGCCTGTGGTGGGGATCGGCCATTTTGAGCCTCTGCGCCACTATGCGGAGGTGCATCTGCTGCTGGAGCCGGGAGAGCCCGGGAGCGGGCTGAAGGTGGGAACCGCCTGCAGCACGGATGAGCTGGATCTGAACTGGCAGCGTCTGATTCTGACCCATCTGGAGGAAAAGACCCATTTGGGTGTGCTGACAGGTTCTCCCATAACGGATTTGAAGATCACGCTGCTGACCGGGCGGGCGCACTTAAAACATACCGAAGGAGGGGATTTCAGGCAGGCCACCTACCGGGCGCTGCGGCAGGGGCTGATGCAGGCGGAAAGCGTGCTGCTGGAGCCGGTGTTTGCCTTCTCTCTGGAGGTGCCTGTGGAGCAGCTGGGGAGAGCTATGTCGGACATTCACAGGATGCACGGCAGCCTGGAGCCTCCGGTGACGGAGGCGGAGACCGTGACGCTGACGGGCAGTGCGCCCGCCTCCGCCATGGGGGGCTATCAGAGGGAGGTCAACGCATACACCCGGGGAAGAGGAAGACTGGCGCTTACCCTGAAGGGGTATGAACCCTGCCACAATGCGGAGGAGGTTATTCTGGAGCGGGGCTATGACCCGGAGCGGGATCTGGAAAATCCGGCCTCTTCCGTATTCTGCGCCCATGGGGCAGGTTTTGTGGTGGAGTGGGACAGGGTGCCGGAGTACGCCCATGGGGACAGCGGCTGGGGACAGGAGGCGAAGGGGCCGGGATTCTGCGGCGGGGAGGAACCGGACACCGGAAACAGAACGGCCCGGGAATCCGATGCCGGAAACGGAACGGCCCGGAAACCCTACAGCGGAAGCAGAATGGTTCAGGAATCTGTCAAGAGGAGAGGAAATTCCGGCGGGAACGGCGAAAGCCAGACCGGACAGGGGCGTTCCGACTATATCACCCAGGAGGAGATCGAGCGGATTTTTCAGCAGACCTATAAAAAGAGCGTGCAGGAATATGCCCCATACCGTTGGCACAGACAGAACACGGGAGGGGCGGACGCAGGCGGTCAGAAGCGGTCAGAAGCCGGAACCGGCGAGGATTTTGGGATCCAGGGAGAGGACAGGCCAGGCACGGGGAAGGCCCCCCGGAGGGGAACAGCCGGAACAGGGACGGGAAAGGGAGGCGGTGCGGAGGCCCCGGAGGCATATTTTCTGGTGGACGGATACAATATTATTTTTGCCTGGGAGGATCTGCGGAGTCTGGCGGAGGTGAATATCGACAGCGCCCGGGACAGGCTGATGGATGTGTGCTGTAATTTTCAGGGCTATGACGGAGCCACGCTGATTTTGGTTTTCGACGCCTACAAGGTGAAGGGCAACTCCGGTTCCGTACAAAAGTATCACAATATTTATGTGGTATACACAAAGGAGGCGGAAACCGCGGATCAGTATATCGAAAAGACGGTGCACAAAATCGGAAGTAAGCATCAGGTGACGGTGGCCACCTCGGACGCGCTGGAGCAGATGATTATCTGGGGAGAGGGGGCGGTGAGGCTGTCGGCGGCAGGTTTCCGGGAGGCAGTGGCCCAGGCCGGCCGCCGGATGATGGAGGATTATGTGGGTGACGGTAAGCTGTCCAACAGGATTCAGGTGGAATGGTGAACGGGCTCTGTTGCCTGACCTGTATTTGTAGCTTTTTTTTGTAATATATGGTAAAATGGTTCTATTCATTCCATGGCCGCCGGACGGTCATGGCAGCAGGAGGTTGACATGAACGGAAAATTGGTGCCTTTTTATGATAACTGGACTTTTCTGCGTACGGAGCTGAGCGCTACCATGGGAGAGCTGGAGCGGCAGAAGACCAGGTTTACGCCGGTGGAGCTGCCCCATGACTGGCTGATCTATGATGCTGAGAATCTCTACAGGGACGGCTGCGGCTGGTATCGGAAAGAATTCGAGCTGATCACCGGCGAGATAGACGACCTGGGCGGGGAATTGGGTGCGTCCGCGGCGGGAGCGCAGGAAGGCGGCATGGAGAAGGTGCTTGCCCGCATCGGCAGAGGCGAGCGGGTGATCCTGCGGTTTGACGGTGTGTACATGGATTCCACGGTCTATGTGAACGGGACAAAGATCGGGGACTGGAAGTACGGCTATTCTACCTTTGACATGGATCTCACGCCGGCGCTGGCGGCGGGAAGGAATCAGATCACCGTTCAGGTGCGGTTCCAGTCCCCCAACAGCAGATGGTATTCCGGAGCGGGGATTTACCGCAAGGTCTGGCTGAAGGTGTGCCCTGCGGTTTATCTTCCCCTGGACGGAACCTATGTGACCATGAAAAAGTGCCAGGGAGGCTTCCGGCTTTCCGCGGAGACGGAGATCGCGGGAAGAGACGATGTGAACGTGGGCTGTACCTATCGTCTGTGGAAAGACGATGAGCCGGTGCAGGAGCTTGGCTGGCATCCAGAGGAGCCGGTGGCCGGGGGAGAGGGTTTTACCGGCAAGGCATCCGTCTCGGCCCTGATTCCCGACCCTGTGCTGTGGGATGTGGAGGATCCCCAGTGTTACAGGCTCTCGGTGGAGCTTTGCAGGGAGGGAAGGAAAGAGGAGCTGGACCGGCAGGATATTACGGTGGGTTTTCGCACCATAGAGCTCACCACGGACAAAGGGCTGTTTCTGAACGGCAGGCATGTGAAAATACACGGCGTCTGCGAGCATCATGACCTGGGGTGTCTGGGTGCCGCCTTTCATGCGCCTGCCATGGAGCGGAAGATCAGAATGCTGCAGAAGATGGGAGTCAATGCCATCCGCACCAGCCACAACATGCCTGCGCCGGAGCTGATGGATCTGGCGGACAGAATGGGAGTGCTCATCTTAAGCGAGGGCTTCGACATGTGGGAGGGCTCCAAGACGCAGTATGACTACGGCAGGTTTTTTAAGGAATGGTGTGAGAGGGACGTGCGCAGCTGGGTGCGCAGGGACAGGAATCACCCCAGTCTGCTTCTGTGGTCCATCGGAAACGAGATTTATGACACCCATGCGGACGAGCACGGGCAGGAGATTACCCGCAGGCTGATGACGGCGGTGCGGGAGCACGACCCGAAGGAAAATGCCCTGGTCACCATAGGATCCAACTATATGCCCTGGGAAAATGCCAGGAAGTGTGCGGACATTGTGAAGGTGGCGGGCTATAATTACGGCGAGAGCTGCTATGAGCAGCAGCACAGGGAGCATCCGGACTGGATGATGTACGGCAGCGAGACCGCTTCCGTGGTGCAGAGCCGCGGTATCTATCATTTCCCGCTGCGGCAGGAGATTTTATCGGATGAGGACGAGCAGTGCTCATCCCTTGGAAATTCTAATACCAGCTGGGGGGCGAGAAGCTGGCAGAAGTGTATTACGGACGACAGAGACCCGGAATATATCTGGGGACAGTTTATCTGGACCGGGTTTGATTATATCGGGGAGCCCACGCCCTACCATACGAAAAATTCCTATTTCGGACAGGTTGACACGGCAGGCTTTCCGAAGGATTCCTACTATGTGTTCCAGGCGGAGTGGACGGACGGGAAGAAAACGCCCATGGTTCATCTGTTCCCCCATTGGGATTTCAATCCGGGACAGATCATTGATGTGCAGGCGTGTACCAATCTGCCCTGGGTGGAACTGTTCGTCAACGGGGAGTCCAGAGGCAGGCAGTTCATCGATCATGCCCATGGGCTGAAGCTGATTCCGGAGTGGCAGGTGGCGTATGAGCCCGGAACCATCACCGCGGTGGCCTACGACGAAAACTGCGTGGAGCGGGCCAGGGACAGCCATGTCTCCTTCGGGGACAGCAGGGGGATTGTGCTTTCCGTGGATAAGGACA
The DNA here is from genome assembly GCA_910586835.1 of uncultured Acetatifactor sp. Taxonomy (GTDB): domain Bacteria; phylum Bacillota; class Clostridia; order Lachnospirales; family Lachnospiraceae; genus Acetatifactor. The sequence goes on along the minus strand of CAJUJU010000020.1, from coordinate 36,190 downwards.
GGCTGAGGGCAGACTGCGAGGATATGTGCTTTGTCACGGTTTCTGCGGTGGACGGGCAGGGCAATCCCGTGGAGAACGCATCGGATTATGTGCAGGCAGAGCTTTCCGGGCCGGGACGGATTCTTGGAATGGATAACGGCGACAGCACGGATTACGACGACTACAAGACTACGGTGAGAAAGCTGTTCTCGGGCAAGCTGCTGATCGTGGTGGGCAGTACCGCCGAGGCGGGAGAGCTGACCCTCACGGTGACGGGAAGGGGGCTTGCGCCCGCGGAGCTGACCCTTACGGCGGAACCGGCGCAGGCCGGCACCTGGCAGAAGGGCTATCTGGATGACAGCTGCCAGAGGAAGCAGGCGCAGCTGCCCCGGCGGATTCCGGTGAGGAAGCTGGAGCTTGTAGCACCCCAGGGACAGCAGTTTACGCCGGAGAAAAAAGAGCTTATGGTGGAGGCTGCCATTTTCCCGGCGGATGCCACCGACAGGGTTCTGGTCTGGAAGGCGGTGAACGAAGCCGGGATCGATGTCAGCTATGCAAGGGCGGAGGCCTGCGGAGAGGAAGAGGGCAGAAGCATTGCCAGGGTCACTGCTGTGGGCGACGGCAGCTTCTATGTGCGCTGTATGGCCAAATGCGGGGACAGAACGGTGTTGATCTCCCAGCTGGAATTTCAGGCACAGGGGCTGGGACATGCCTTTCTGGATCCCTATGGGTTTGTTTCCGCAGGGCTGTATACCTCTGTGATCGGTGATATCGGAAGCGGAAACGAGAAGGGGATTGCCACGGCCAGGGATCAGGTCAGCGGTGTGGTCTTTGAGAAGGTGGACTTTGGAGATTACGGCTCCGACGAGCTGACAATTCCCGTGTTTGCGTTGTCCGGAGAGGCTTATGCCATTGAAGTGTGGGAGGGGATTCCCTTTGAGGAGGGCAGCAGCCTGATTGACACACTTACCTATCAGAAGCCTTCCGTCTGGAACGTCTACCAGGAGGAGACCTACAGGCTGTCAAAGCGTTTCCGGGGCGTGACCACCATTGGCTTTGTGCTGCGGGATAAGATTCACATCAAGGGTTTTGTCTTCCGGAGGCAGGAAAAGGCCTTCGCCCGTCTCGGCGGAGAGGAGGCCAGTGCCGTCTATGGAGATACCTTTACCAGAGACGGTAATATTGTGCGGGGGATCGGCAATAATGTAACTGTTGTGTATGACAGAATGGACTTCGGAGCGGAGGGAGCAGGCAGTGTCATCATCTGCGGACGAACTCCTCTTGCGGCGAACACCATTCACATTCACTTTACGGACGAGACCGGTGAGACGGTGAGCCGGATTGTGGAATTTGCGGGAACAGGCGGTCAGGACTGTGAGGAGCAGACCTTTTCCATTGAGCCTCTGAAGGGGAAGGGCAGGATAGAACTGATCTTTCTGCCGGGCTGTAACTTCGACCTGGAGTACCTGCAGTTCGGGCGTTGAGGAATTCTTTGCTTCCTTGATGCTGCTTTAAAAAGGAGTATATTTTTGAGACAGGAGAACAGGAATTATGCTGCATAAATGGATACCGGAGGCCTATGGCTCTCTGTTGGCTCTGGCGGGAATCATTTTCGCCTTCGGGGCCACAGTGTATGCCACACATAAGCTGCAGAACCGGCTGCCCAAGGACGCGGGAAGGGAGTTTGCCCACGACGGCAAGCTCTCCGCCGGAAAGCCAAGAGGAGCGGGGATTATTTTTGTGCTGTGTTTTGCGGCGGCGGTGGTGCTGTTTACACCGCTTGACCCGGAGCTTGTGATTTATCTCATTTTGATCGTGGTCAGTATGATGACGGGATTTCTGGACGACGCCTCGAAGACCCCCTGGGGGGAATACAAAAAGGGTTTCCTGGATCTGTGCGTGGCGGCCATGGTGGCCATGACCTTTCTGAAATATAATCCTGGAACCGTGGAGCTGGCGTTATTTCATGTGCAGCTTACCATCCCTCCCGTGGTTTTTGCCGTTCTGACGGTGATTCTGGTGTGGGTGTCCGTCAATGTCACCAACTGCTCGGACGGAGTGGACGGGCTGTCCGGTACGCTGACAATCATTTCGGTGATGACCATCTATATCATAGACCGGGTACTTGGGAGAGGGGAGGATTTTTCCTTTCTGATTCTGTTGTTCGGAGTCTGTATTCTGGGGTATCTCTGGTACAATGCAACGCCCAGCAGACTGCTTATGGGGGATGCGGGCTCCCGGGCCATGGGGCTGTTTATCAGCATTGCCATTTTAAAGACAGGATCGCCTTTTTTATATATTCCCGTTGCGCTGGTGTTGATTCTGGACGGCGGGCTGGGACTGGTGAAGGTTGCGCTGCTTCGCTTCCTGAAGATCAGAATCCTGAAGAATGTGCGGACGCCGCTTCACGACCATGTGCGCAAGGTGTGGGGCTGGTCCAACACCCAGACCGTGTTCCGCTTTGCCATTATCCAGATTATTCTGGCAGTGGCGGTGGTATATGGCATCCAGGTGTGAGAAGCTTTGTAGAATATGGCTTATCTGCTGCAGGGCAGAGATGGAATCCTGCCGGACGGCTGTCCCGGCAGGCGGGGAGGAATGGACGAATATGTATGATGAACTGACGGTGGGCGACATAAAGAAGATGGAGGAGGAGATCGAGTACCGCAGGCTGGTGGTGCGGCCCAAGGCGCTGGAGGACGTGAAGGAGGCCAGGGCCCACGGGGATCTGAGTGAAAACTTTGAGTATCACGCGGCAAAGAAGTATAAAAATCAGAACGAGAGCAGAATCCGGTATCTGGAGCGGATGATCAAAACCGCAAGGGTGATCTCGGAGGATTCCGCCGAGGATGAGGTGGGAATCAACAATACGGTGACGGTGGAATTTGCGGACGACGGCTCGGTGGAGACCTACAGGATCGTCACCACGGTGCGGGGAAATTCTCTGGAAAATCTGATCAGCAACGAGAGCCCGCTGGGCAGGGCGCTTCTGAAGAAAAAAGAAGGAGATACGGCACATGTGCAGGTAAACGACGCCACGGGCTATGATGTGAAGATTCTGAAAATTGAAAAGACTGTGGATGAAGAAGGCGATAAAATAAGGAGTTTTTAGGATGAAAAAATATCTTCTCTTTGACCTTGACGGAACCCTGACAGATCCAAAGGAGGGAATCTGTACCTGCGTACAATATGCGCTGGCATCCTTCGGCATCCAGGAGCCGGATCTGGATAAGCTGGAACCCTTTATCGGGCCGCCCTTGAAGGAAAGCTTCATGCAGTTTTATGATATGAACGAGGAGCAGGCGCAGGCCGCGGTGGAAAAATACAGGGAGCGGTTCCGGGATACGGGGATTTTTGAAAACAGGCTGTATGACGGGATTCCCCAGATGCTGCGCACCCTGAATTCCAAAGGGATGTTTCTGGCGGTGGCCTCCAGCAAGCCCACGGTGTTTGTGGAACGGATTCTGGAGCATTTTGGGATCAGAAGCTATTTTAAGGCGGTGGTGGGAAGCGAGCTGGACGGCACCAGAACGGAGAAGAATGAGGTGGTGGAGGAAGCGCTCCGACAGCTGTTTGGCGATGCGCCCGTAGAGAAAAACAAGGTGTACATGATAGGAGACCGCCGGTTTGACATAGAGGGGGCAAAAGCCCAGGGAGTGGACAGCGTAGGGGTGACCTACGGCTACGGCGGGATGGAGGAGCTGCGGGAGGCCAGGGCGGATTACATTGTCCGTTCCGTGGAGGAACTGCAGAGGTTTCTTTTGCGGGGAACAGAGGACACCGCCAGGGGGATGAATTTTCAGAAGATCTGGCAGTTTGCCTATCCCTTCCTGATGTTTTTGATTGTCAGGAGTCTTGCCGTCTATGTGGTGCGGCTTCTGGGGGATGTGTTCGGCGGTTCTCTTGCGGGGATTCCCCTGTATGTGTACGACGAGACGGGAGCGCCCGTGTCATATACGGGAAATGCGGTGGCCATCATGCAGATCGTGGGCTTTGCCGCAGGGGGAGCCTTTATCTGGAAGTCAGCGAAAGCCCTGATTGCCAGGGCGGCGGAAGAGTCGAAACTGCTGCACATAAAAAGAGAGCCGGCAAAAAATTATGTCCTGCTGGCCGGTGCGGCGCTGGGGGCCATGTTCGGATTGAATATGCTGCTGGAGCTGACCGGGTTGACCGACAATTCCGCGGTATATCAGCAGGTCTCGGAGTCTCAGTATTCGGTGAGCATCTGGCTTGGGCTGATCGTTTATGCGGTTGCCGCACCGTTGGCGGAGGAGCTTTTGTTCCGGGGGATCATCTATAACAGCCTGAAGGGACTTTTTAAGCCGGTGGCGGCAATGCTTGCAGCGGCGGCGTTTTTCGGCGTGTATCACGGGAACTCCGTACAGGGAATTTACGGGTTTCTCATGGGTTGTCTGTTTATCTATGCCTATGAGTATTTTGGAGACTTCCGCGCAGCGGTGGCGCTTCACGCGGTGGTGAACTTCTTCTCGTACCTGCTGGGCAATACGGCACTGGGTGTGTCTGCCTTTGTCTCCTGGCCGGTGTGCGTGCTTTTTCTGGCGCTGTGCGCGGTGTGTCTGTTCCTGCTGAACAGACAGAAAAAGATATTCTGACTGAAGGACAAGTTATGAAATTTACGATTATTACGGTTTCCTTCAACCCGGGGGAAAAACTGAAAAAAACACTGAGGAGTGTGACGGAGCAGACCTTTGCGGATTACGAGGTGATCGTAAAGGACGGCGGCAGCACCGACGGCTCCACGGATTTTCTGCAAAAGATGGAGTCTCCCCGCATCCGATTGCTCTCGGGAAAGGATGCGGGTATTTACGATGCCATGAACCGGGCCGTGGAGCAGGCGGCGGGAGAGTATGTGCTGTTTTTAAACTGCGGGGATGTGCTGGCGGATGCCGGGGTACTGGAAAGAGCGGCAGCGGTGATAGATCAGACACAGGCGGCCTCCGGACAAAAGCCCCGTGTCTTTTACGGCGATACCCTGGGGGAAAAAAACGGTGTGACCATTGCCTCCGCTCCCCGGATTACCGGCTTTACCTGTTACCGAAACATTCCCTGTCACCAGTCCTGTTTTTACAGTACGGGGCTGTGCCGGGAGAAGCCTTATGATCTGCAGTACCGGATCCGGGCGGATTACGATCATTTCCTCTGGTGCTTTTACCAGAGGGGCGCAGAGTTTATCCATCTGGGCTTTTGTGTCTCCGCCTACGAGGGCGGAGGTTATTCCGAGAGCAGGGAAAACAGGCGGCGGGACAGGCAGGAGCACCGGCAGATCACAGAGCATTATATGAAGAAGGCGGAGCTTTGGAGGTATCGTGGGGCCATGGCGCTGACGCTGGCGCCGCTGCGCCGGGCCATGGCGGAAAACAGAGTTTTTGCCGGGGCCTATCACTGGCTGAAGGATAATCTGTACCACAGGAAAAAATAGTTTTGGGCGGCTTTACTGCTTTTTTGGTGGAGTTGTTTCTGATGGCTGGACCCAAGGGCTGGCTGGGAGAGGATAAATTTTTTTTCGGACAGGCGAAAGCGACTGGTCATTGGAACAATTTAATGAGAGCGAACAATCTGTGACTCAGATGGCGGCGACTGCAAGGTGTCCGTGAATGTCGGGAGCGGTGATTTGGAGGTCAGGTGCTGAATCTGTCATAGGGAGGGGAACTGTACGGTGATGTGCAGTTCCCCGTCTTTGTATGCAGCGTTCACAGATCCTCCCATTTGTTCGGTCAGAAGCTTTGCGATGGACAGTCCAAGACCGCCTCCTGTGGTTCGGGGCCGGGGACTGCCGGAGGCGGAGACGGTTTCTACAGTGAAATAGCGGTCAAAGAGCTTTGCGGCAGTGACGGGAGTCAGGCCGGGGGCTTGATTGGAAAAAATAACGGAGCCTTGTCTTGTGAGGGTTATTCGAAGATCTCCCTGGCTGTATTTTACCGCATTTCCAATGATATTACCGAAGACCCGCACCAGGGAGGCCTTATCCAGAGTGCGCAGTACAGGGGCTTGCGGCATTTGTATAACGGGTGTAATGTGATGCTCTTCCAGCTCTTGATAAAAGGAGATCAGGCTTTCCTCCAGAACCTGATTCAGGGAGAGGGAAACAGGATCCTCCTTCCTGGCAGATAGGGTGATCGAATAATGAAACAGTTCCTCGGTCAGCTGTTTCATTGCCTCCGTGCGGCTGCGTATCATATTCAGATAACGTTGGACGTTTTGGCTTTTTTCTCTATTTTCAGTCTGCTCTGTCCTGGTCCGGGATTCCGGGGGTTCTTTCTGAAGAGCTTCCAGAGGGACAGGGGCAAGCTCCCGGCACAGAAGGTCAAGATAGCCGTTGATTGCAGTCAGGGGAGTGCGCAGGTCGTGAGAAATGTTTGCGATGGCTTCCCGCAGGTCGCGGTCGCCGTTCACATACCGAAGATGCTCTTTGCGGAGCAGCTTCAGCTGTCGGTTCAGCACGGCGGTCATCCGGCACAGATGGCGATCCCGGGAGACCAGTGTGAGGAGGGCGTTGGTTTCAACGCCCTCCTCTAAAATATCGGTGAGACCTTCACTGATTCGCAGAAAGCTGCTGTGCAGAAGATGGATTTTCAGAGCGAGACTCAGTGTGATGACAAGTAATATGACACATAGTATGACGTAAAAAAATTGAAACATATTGCCTCCTGACACAAGCGGCACTTCTTGGAGAAACGTTGAGAAAGCATTTCTCTGGAAATTGACCCATAGAGTCATTATACTAGTTGATATCCTTCCGACGGAAGGCGAAAAGACCTGCGGCAGTGGTGAGAACCGTCACTGTAAGGGAGTACAGGCAGAGCCGCAGCGGATGGGAAAGCACGAGCATCTGTGAGATATGGAAGCTCTGTCCCGTGGGAAGAAATTCTCCCAAAAACTCAAAGATGGTCCGCGTGGTTCCACGGAGGTAGCCGGGGTTTGGGATACTTTCTCCGGGAATATATTCGCCGTCCAGCATAAACGCATAAGAGGAATCCAGGAATTCCTTTGCCTCCAGACGCGCCATGACGTAGATGGCAGCAAACAACAGGCCGAAGAAGCAGATGGTGTTGAAGACGGACAGGACGGCCTTGTTTTGGAGCAGCATTGCGGGAAGGGTGAACAGGGCGGAGAAGGAGACTATAAGCAGGATTCCGCAGCCGAATCTTTTGAACAGCGTCAGCCAGTCCCCGGACAGGCCATACAGGGGAACGCCCGCGATAAAGACGCAGACCACGGAGGCAGCGCAGACCAACAGAGAGAAGACGATACAGCAGCACAGGGAGGAGAGATAGACTGCGTCACGGCTGTGCCCGGCAATCAGTTTATTGCGGATGACACCGTCGCTGTATTCTGTGCCCAAAAACAGAGCGGAAAAGACAGCGGCGAAGCAGCCGATGAAGAGAAAGCAGCCGGGCAGGAAGGTATCCAGACCGGCGGAAACGCCGCCGTACTCTTTCCAGGTGGTATGCTGATTCAGCATAATGGTTACGATAGTCGCAGGCATGAGCACAAGGCTGCACAGAAACAGTTTATTTTTCCAGAGCCGGGAAAAACCGGCGGATAAAAGATTATGCATTTGTTTTTCCTCCGATCAGATTCAGATAGTAGTTTTCCAGTCCTTCGCCCTTTTCCTGTACGGAGGAGAGGACACAGTTACGGACGGCAAGAGCATTTACCAGCTCCGTGATTTCAATTGCGCCGTAGATTTCGGCCTGATGTTCAGATAACACCTGATATTCGAGCTTTTTTTCATCCAGGACAATACAGAGGGCCTGCATGTGGGAAACAGTGACCGTCAGACATTTTCTGCAGGCGGTTTCCAGTTCGTCTGCAGTGATTTCCTGGAGAATGCTGCCGTTGTCGATGAAGCCATAGTGGGTGGCAAGCCGGGACAGTTCATCCAGGATGTGGCTGGAGATCAGGACGGTAATGCCCTGTTCCCGGTTCAGTTTCAGGATGAGCTCCCGCATTTCTACGATTCCCTGAGGATCCAGTCCGTTGGCGGGTTCATCCAGCACCAGGAAATCAGGGTTTCCCGCGAGAGCCACGGCGATGCCCAGACGTTGGCGCATGCCCAGGGAGAATTGTGCCGCCTTCTTTTTGCCGGTGTTTTCCAGGCCAACCAGCTTCAGAAGCTCCGGAATGTTCTGGAAAGAGGGCAGGCCCAGGATACGGTACTGTAATTTCAGATTGTCCTCAGCCGTCCTGTTCAGGTAGACGGCAGGCGTCTCCACGATAGCGCCTATTCGCCGTCTGCTTTTGGAGATCTCCCTGTCCCGGAAGGATCTTCCGAAAAGCGTGTATTCTCCGGAGGTGGGAGTCTGAAGGCCGCAGATCAGCCGGATCAGGGTGGTCTTGCCCGCCCCGTTTTTGCCTACAAACCCGTAGATTGCGCCTTTGGGAATGTGCATGCTCACATTCTGCAGGGCGGTGGAGCTGCCGTAGCATTTCCGCAGGGCAGCGGTTGTCAGTACATATTCCATCATTAACCATTCCTTTCCTAACAAAAAGTTTTCCGCAACACAGTCAGTATAGCGGATTCCGGTTAAGAGAGTGGTAAAGAAAAGAGTAAAGATACAGTAAATATTCTGCGTGGAAGCCCGATTTATTCACCGGAGTCAATTCGGAAACCGATGCCCCAGACGGATTCTATGGATTCCCTGCAGTCCGTCTCTTTCAGCTTTTTCCGAAGATTGCTGACATGAATTTTCAGCGAGCTTTCCGTGCAGTCGGGGGTATCCTGACTGATATCCTCCAGCAGGGAGGACTTGGAAACCGGACGGTCCGGATTCAGCATCAGCTTTTTCAGCAGGGCAAATTCCGTTCTGGTCAGGTGTACGGGCTGTCCGTCAACATGCAGCTGACGGGTGTCCGTATCCAGGGTCAGGCTGCCCAGGGTGAGGATGTGGGGCTGTGGGGCCGTGCTGCGGCGCAGCTGTACCTGGATCCGTGCCAGAAGTTCTCTCATCTCAAAGGGTTTGACGATATAGTCCGCGGCGCCCGCCAGCAGCAGTTCCACCTTTTCCTCCACGTCGGCTTTGGCACTGACAATGATAACGGGTGTGTTTTTAATAAGGGGAAGAAGCCGTTCGCCGGACAGACCCGGAAGCATCAAATCCAGCAGGATCAGGTCAGGCCGCTGCTTTTCCAGAAGCAGCAGTGCTTCGGTGCCAGACCAAGCGTGAATGACACGGTAGCCCTCAAGGCTCAGGCTCTCGGAGAGCAGTTCTCCAATATAGATGTCATCTTCTATCACGGCGATTGTTTTCATCGGAAACCTCATTTCTGTTTTTGACTTCATTTCCTATAAATGTTATAATAAATCAGAATTTTTTTCAACCTATGAAAGCGGGCGGTGACGTGAAATGCTGTTCAATTCTCTGGAGTTTGTGGTTTTCTTCCCTGTTGTGCTCATGATATACTTCCTGATTCACAGGAAACTGAGAGTGTTCTGGCTTTTGATCGCCAGTTATTTCTTTTATATGTGCTGGAACCCGAAGTATCTGCTGCTTCTGCTTTTTTCCACTGCAGTCACCTGGGGCGCAGGTCTGCTCCTGGAGCGGTGGAGGGAGGATTTGCACAAAAAGCGTGCGACGGCAGCGGCAGCGATTCTTTTGAATTTTGGCATTCTGTTTCTGTTTAAATATCTGGATTTTCTGTGGCACAATTTCAGCGCCATACTTGGCAGGTTTCATGTTACACTTCCGGAAAACACGGTATCTCTTTTGCTGCCGGTGGGAATTTCCTTCTATATTTTTCAGGCGGTGGGTTATACGGTGGACGTATACAGGGGCACGATTGCCGCGGAACGGAATTTTCCCAGGTATGCGTTGTTCGTGTCTTTCTTTCCGCAGCTGGTGGCAGGGCCGATTGAGCGCTCGGGGAATCTTCTTCCCCAGGTACGGAATCTGGAAAAGCTGAAGCTGTGGGATTCCCGGCGGCTCCAGGAAGGCGCGCTGACCATGCTTTACGGATACCTGCTGAAGATGGTGATTGCTGACAGAGCCGCTGTCTTTGTGAATACGGTCTTCAACGTGGAAAACTTCGGGACATATCAGGGGATCACGGTTTTTGCGGCGGCTGCGCTCTTTGCGATACAGATCTATTGTGATTTTGCGGGATATACCTGCATTGCCGTGGGTGCGGCACGGATCATGGGAATTGAGCTGATGCACAATTTTGACGCGCCTTATCTGGCCGTGTCCTTTCGGGACTTCTGGAACAGGTGGCACATTTCCCTTTCCTCCTGGTTTCGGGATTATCTCTATTTTCCGTTGGGGGGAAGCCGGAAGGGCAGGCTGAGAAAGTATCTGAACATTTTGATCGTGTTTGGGGTCAGCGGCCTGTGGCACGGCGCCTCCTGGCATTTTGTGGTATGGGGGGCACTGCACGGAATCTGCCGGGTGGCGGGAGAATTGACTGCCGGCCTGCGGGAGAGGCTGTGGAAGGCTCTGCATGTGAAGACGGATGTGTTTTCCTTCCGGCTCTGGAGAGTTTCTTTTATGTTTGCCGCGGTGAGTATCATCTGGATCTTTTTTCGGGTGGATGCGGTCTCCCAGGCCTTTGTTCTCCTGAAAAATATGACGGCAGTTTGGAATCCATGGGTGCTGTTTGACGGATCGCTTCTGGAGCTTGGACTGGACGGCAAGGACTGGAATGTGCTGTTTTTGGGGATGGGGTTGCTGTTGGGGGCGGATCTTCTGCGGTTGAAAAAGATTTCTCTGCCGCGGCTGTATGTCAGGCAGAATCTGGTCTTTCGCTGGCTGGTGGTACTGACCGGGGTGTGCGCGGTGCTGCTGTTGGGGGCTTACGGTGCGGAGTATAATGCCGTTCGGTTTATATACTTTCAGTTCTGACTGCACGGACAGAGAAGGGTCCGCAGGTGCGGGCAGGAGGTACGGCAATGGGTTTTCAAGAAGAATTGTTTCAAAAGAGAAGGAGAGGCTTCGTTGTCCTGAAGAATGTTTTTTTGTCGGGTCTGTTTCTTGTTTTGCTGGCTTTGCTTTTGGGCAGGCTCATGTATGTATGCCGGGACAAGAGGGACAACTGGAGACAGGATAATTTTGCGCAGCTGCCCAGAGATTCCGTGGATGTGGTGTTCATCGGCAACAGTCACCAGTTCTGCTCCGTCAATACGGATTTGCTGTATGATGAGTATGGGATCAACGGATTTATGCTGGCCACACCGGCCCAGACGGTTCCCATGTCCTATTATGCGGCCATGGAGGCCATCGAGCTGCAGCACCCGGATGTCATTGTCTTTGAGGTTCTGTACTGCGCCAATGATTTCCGAACGGTACTGCCGGAGCTGTCCCATTCTTTTTTTGACGGGATGCCGGCCTGTCGGGCGAAGTGGGAGGGGATCCGGGATCTGATCGAGGAGGAAGAGAGAATCTATTATCATTTGAACTTCGGCAGATATCACAGTCGTTGGAAAAGTCTGACGGAAGAGGATTTTCAGTCCGATCTCACCAGCCCCAGAGGAAGCTTTTTCTGTGACACGATAGAGCCCAACTGGAATATTCCCGTGGTTCCCCGGGGGGAGAAGAAGGAAATGCCGGAGGAGATGCTGCAATATCTGGAGAAGATGGTGGAGTTGTGCAGGGAGAACGACGTGAGGATGGTCTGGTATGTGGCTCCCTTCAACGCGCTGAAGGATGAGGAGGCATTTTATGAGGATGTTTTTGAGCGGCAGAGAGTCTTTAACTGGGTGGAAGACTATGCGCAGGATCAGGGGATTCCTTTTTATAATCTGTTTTATGAAATCGATCAGATCGGCTTTGACTGGGAGAAGGATTTTATGGATACCCAGCATCTGAACTGCTACGGGCAGGAGAAGCTGACGCGCTATATGGCGGAGCGAGGATATTTTGGCTTTTGAGAGGGAGGATGGAATGGCGGAAAAGAAACGTTTGGCAAATCTTGAGCTGCTGCGGTGCGTGGCCATGCTGATGGTCGTCGTGCTGCATTATCTGGGGAAGGGCGGTCTTCTGCCGGAGCTGACGGCAGAGAGCTTCGGCACGGCGGGGACGGCGGCGTGGCTGCTGGAGGCATTCTGCATCGTGGCGGTGAATGTTTATATGTTTATCAGCGGTTACTTTCTATGCACCTCCCACTTTAAGCTCAGCCGTCTGCTTCGGCTGTTGGGGCAGGTGTGGCTGTATTCGGTGGTGTTCGGCCTGGTGGGTGCCCTGACCGGGGTGGTGGCGGAGACGTCGGTGGATACCCATTATTTTCTTACCCTTCTGTTTCCGGTGAATATGGGGCATTACTGGTTTATGACTGCCTATTTCTTTTGTTATCTGTTGCTGCCTCTTGTGGGAAGCGCCCTGAAGAGGATGACAAAAGGGCAACTGCAGTGTGCGGTGTCGGTTCTGCTCGTGACCTTTTGTGTTTCAAAAAGTGTGCTGCCTTTCCGGCTGGAGATGGATGCCAAAGGCTATGACTGTCTGTGGTATCTGTGTGTGTTTGCGGCGGCGGCCTATGTCCGCAGGTTCGGAGTCCCCTTTCTGGAGAAGAAGGGAAGAGGATTGCTTTTGTATGTGAGCTGTTCGCTGATGGCTTTTGGCGGCACCCTTCTCTTAAGGCAGCTGTATCTTCGGACAGGCAGTCTTGGCAGAATGGTGGGAATGTGTATGGAATACAATCATATTCTGCCCTTTTTGGCGGCGGTGGGGCTGTTTGCGGCTTTCTGCAGAATACAGATTCATGGAAAAATAGCGAGTGTTATTGAAAAGATTGCGCCTTATACATTAGGGGTATATCTGCTGCATGAAAATCTGGGACTGCGTTATACCTGGCAGAACTGGCTGGGGGCCGGGAGTGTGCCAAAGCCGGAGGCCTCCGGGGGCGTGACTGCCGTGGCAGTGTTGTTTGCGGCGACGCTTGCGGCAGCTGTGTGCATGTTTACCTGTGGGGTTTTGACTGATATGGTCAGAGCTGGAATGGCGAAGGGGATTCACCATGTATTGAGCAGAAACCGCCTTTACAGCAGACTGACGCGGAAGCTTGCGGAGGCGGACGGGCTGTTTGCAGATCGTTGATGTGTTATAATCATAGATGCCGCTTTTTAAGCGCGCAGGGGAGTAAAGATATGAGAGGAATTGTGGAGAAAGGCAAAATGGAAAAGCGGCCGGCCGGCTGGAATAATATACTGGAGAATTTGTTTGTGGTGATTTTGGCCTTCTATCCCCTGCGTCATATCTATCAGGGGATCGATCTCTGGGACACCGGTTACAATTATGCGAATTTCACATACATGGGGCTGGAACATATGGATCCCATGTGGCTGTTCTCCACCTGGCTTTCCAACGCGACAGGACATCTGCTCACAAGACTGCCCCGGGGAATGAGCCTGGTGGGGATGAACTTTTATACCGGTCTGTTTGCCAGTCTGTTGGCGCTTCTGGGGTACTGGTTTTGTACCAGAAGGCTGAAGCTGCAGACCGGAATTGTATTTCTGGGGGAGCTGATCGCCCTGAGCCTGTGCTGGTGTCCTACGGCGCTGCTCTATAATTATATGACCTATGTGCTGTTCCTGGGGGGCGTAATCCTGCTTTATCAGGGGCTGACGAAGGAAAACAGGAACTGCCTCATCGGTGCGGGGGTGTGCCTTGGCGCCAATGTGTTGGTGCGTTTTCCCAATCTGGTTCAGGCGGCCATGATCCTGGCGGTATGGGTCTATGATTTCATTGTGTGGCGGGAAGAGGGAAGACAGAAGGGAGAAACGACACGGATTTCATCCCCCAAAAGCTTTTGGAAATCTACGCTTGCCCATACAGGCTGGTGTCTTTTGGGATATGGGGCAGCGTTGTCTGTGCTTTTGGGCTATCTGTTTGTGCGATATGGGTTCAGAGAGTATATGGAGGGAATCGGTCGGCTGTTTGCCATGACTGATACGGCCTCGGATTATAAGGCGGTTTCCATGCTGCGGGGGATTGTTGACACCTATGCGGAAAACCTGTATTGGGCCGCGCGTATCGGAGCCATTGTACTGGTGGGGATGGTGCTGTTCGTCATGCCATCGGAAAAGCATTCCCGGGCATGTCATGTACTGACGGGTGCTGTCCGGAGTCTGCCGGGTATTGCGGCGCTGGGCATGGTGATCTGCCGGAAAAGTTACTTTTGGGAGATTGCAGGAGTCGGGCGTATTCCGCATCCGTTTCTTCTGTTTGCGTGTCTGAGTCTGACGACTGTCCTCGTCGGAGAATTTTGCCGCAACAGGGAAAAGATCAATAAAATAACGAATGGAATCCTAAAGTGCCTGTGGATTCCGGCCGGTGCTGCCATGCTGGGATGGCTGTATTACCGGGGTTTCTGTTCACTGGAGTTTTACACCTATGGCGCCATGCTGCGGCCGGGAATCCTGTTTTTGATGCTGACCATGTTTATCGCCGTGATACGCATCTTTCATCCCGGAAGCGGGCGGCAGGAGAAGCTGATCGGCGGTATGCTGATCCTTGTGATTCTTTTGACTTCCATCGGGAGCAATAACGGCGTCTATCCAAGTCTGAACAATCTGTTTGTGGCGGCGCCTTATACATTGAGTGAAAGCTGGCGCTTTCTGCGCAGGGTCAGGGTCAAAAAGATAACATGCGTAATGATTGATCCGTTTCCGGCAAAGTGTATCCTGGCGGCATTTCTTCTGATGTGTTTCTTCCAGTTTGGCTGTTTTGGGGCGAAGTTTGTCTTTGCGGAGGCCACCGGGATCCAGGAGGCAGTTGCTCAGGTGGAGGATAATGAGGTGCTTAAGGGGGTGCAAATGTCTGCGGATAAGGCCGGATGGGTGACAGAGCTGAATGACTACGTCAGGGAGAACGGACTGCAGGGTCAGGAGGTTATTTTGTACGGAAATATCCCCGGGCTGTCATATTACCTGCAGATGCCGTCGGCATTCAATCCCTGGAGTGATCTTCGCTCTTACAGCTATGAGGTTATGGAGGAAGAGCTGCGGAAGCTAAACGGAGAAACACCTGTTATTATATTGGAAAACAGATGCGTTGTGTTTCTGGAGGGAGGCAGAGCGGCATTGGAGACTTTGGGACTGACGGAGCAGGAGGTGGAGAAAATGGTCTCCGACGCAAAGCTGACCCTGTTGGAGGATTTTATGCGGACAAATTCCTATGAGCAGGCATTCCGCAATGAAAAGTTTATCTTATACCAATGCCCTGATAAATAACAATTGGTATTATATGCGTGGAACAGAAGAAATATGTGAAACAGTGGGGAGTCTACTGCCGGTGGATTGTGTTTTTTAACCTGGAAGGCTATGCTTGAATTATCAAAAGCAAGACTGAGATCAGTTCTGAAAGGTGGAGGGCAGTATGACGGAAAGTGAGATGTTGAAATTGATGAGAACCGGGGCGAATAGAATTGACGCGGAGAAATTCGGCAGCTTTATTGCGAAGCGGCGCAGGGACAGGAAGCTTACCCAGCGGGAACTGGCTGAGAAGCTGTACATTTCCAATAAGGCGGTGAGCAAGTGGGAGTGTGGGTTAAGTCTGCCGGATATCGCGTTGCTGGAACCGCTGGCAGATGCCCTGGAGGTATCGGTGACGGAGCTTCTGCACGGGGAATGTATGCCGGAAAATACGCCGGACAGCAGCTTTACCAGAGAAGAAAGTGCCTTTTTGATGGAAAGGCTTGAGGAGGATGCGGAGGAGAGAAGGAGCGTCCGGAAGCAGGCAATTAAAAAACGAGCGATATTATATTTTCTGTGTGTCGGAATCAGTTGTATGGAGCTCTGGCTGCTGTACAGGGAGGGATATCGGTTTGGGATTCTGGCGGATCAGATCTCCATGGATGTGCTTTTGGCGGTGATTCTGCCGATAGCATTCGGGATCTGGTTTTTCTTCTTCATCAGGGAGAGGCTGCCGGGATATTATGATACGGAGAAAATCAGTTTTTATGCGGACGGCTTTTTGCGGATGAATATACCGGGAATCTATTTTAACAATCAAAATTGGCCTCATATTTTAAAGGCTGGAAGAGGTTACTGCTTCCTGGTTCCGATTCTTTATCCGGCGCTATATTTTGTTTTGCGGCTGTTTGTTCCCGGGGATGTGCTGCTTTGGTTTGGCCCTTTTCTGCAGCTTATTGTGGTTTTGTCCGGGCTGTTTGTGCCGATAACCATTGCTGCCAGAGGTAGAAGAAGCGGTGATGGAAGGAAAAAGGTCCGCAGCTTACAATAGCTGCAGACCTTTTTTTGCGGCTTCTTCCATGACCTCTTCGGGCCACAGAGAGCATTGTACCTCACCGATGTGAGCTTTTCTCAGAAAGAACATGCAGATGCGGGACTGTCCGATGCCGCCGCCGATGGTGTAGGGCAGTTCTCCGTTTAAAACCGCCCGGTGGAAGGGCAGTTCTCCCCGTTCCGGGCAGCCTGCCTTGTCAAGCTGTTCCCGCAGAGACTGTTCATCCACACGGATGCCCATACTGGAGAGTTCCAGCGCGATATCCAGCACGGGATAGTACACGATGATGTCGGCATTCAGGGACCAGTCGTCATAGTCGGGAGCCCGGCCGTCGTGAGGCTCGCCGTTTTCCAGAACGTCTCCGATCTGCATAATGCAGACAGCGCCCTTTGCCTTGGCGATGTAATATTCCCGCTCCTTGGGCGTATAATCGGGGAACATTTCCTCCAGTTCGGCGGTGGTGATAAAAAAGATGTCGTTCGGAAGAATTTCTTCGATATAGTCATAGTGGATTGACATATACTTCTCGGTTTTACGCAGTACCTTATACACTGTCTTTACGGTGTCCTTCAGGGTATCCATGGTGCGTTCTTCCCTGGAGATGACTTTTTCCCAGTCCCACTGATCCACATAGACAGAGTGGATATTGTCGGTCTGTTCGTCCCGACGGATGGCGCTCATGTCTGTGTAAAGGCCCTCTCCCACGGAAAAACCGTATTTCTTCAGGGCGTACCGCTTCCATTTTGCAAGGGACTGCACGATCTCGCCTTCTCTGCCGTCCTGACATTTGATATCAAAGGTGACGGGGCGTTCCACACCGTTCAGGTTGTCATTCAGTCCGGATTCCGGCGCGACAAAGAGAGGAGCGGATACGCGCAGCAGATGAAGGCGCTCTGCCAACAGGGACTGGAAAAAGTCCTTTACGGTCTTGATGGCAATCTGTGTGTTATAAAGGTTCAGTTCGGGTTTGTAATTTTTTGGTATAAAAGAGTCAGCCATATTTTTCTCACTTTCCTGTAGCATTCGACTTTCCTATATCATTTAACCCCTTTTTGCCGTACATTGCAAGATATTTTTCCAAGAATTTTTACTTGCCAGATACGAACGTATGTGCTATCATGAAATAGAACAGACGTTCCGAGAGGAGAGGGAAAAGATGGAGTATCTTGCGGCGGAAAACGAAAGGTCAGTCATGGATAAGCTGGGGATTCTCACCGATGCGGCCAAGTACGATGTGGCCTGCACCTCCAGCGGTGTGGAGAGGAAGGGAAATGGGTCAAGTATCGGGAACTGCGTGGCTGCCGGTATCTGCCACAGCTTCAGCAGCGACGGACGATGTATTGCCCTGCTTAAGATTTTATTGACAAACGAGTGTATTTATGACTGTAAGTATTGTCAGAACCGGTGCTCCAATGATATTCCCCGGGCGACCTTTACCCCTGACGAGGTCTGTACGCTCACCATGGAATTTTACCGGAGAAATTATATTGAGGGACTTTTTCTCAGCTCGGGTATTTTGAACAGTCCCTCTTTTACCATGGAGTTGATTTACCGTACCGTGTGGCTTTTGCGCAATAAATACAGATTTAACGGCTATGTGCATGTGAAGGCCATACCCGGGGCGGATCCGGAGCTGATTCACAAGACAGGATTCCTGGCGGACAGAATGAGCGTGAATCTGGAGCTGCCTACGGCGGAGGGACTGAGAGAGCTTGCGCCCAACAAGCACAGAAAAACCATACTGACACCCATGCGGCAGATTCAGAGCGGCATTGAGGCGAACAAAAACGAGCTGGTTCTGTACCGCAACGCGCCCAGGTTCGTGGCAGGGGGGCAGTCAACACAGTTGATTATCGGTGCTACACCGGAAAGCGATTATCAGATTGTCAGCGTGGCGGAAAGCCTGTATCAGAAATTTGCACTGAAAAGAGTATTTTATTCGGCGTTTGTCAATGTGACGGGGGACAGAGCTCTGCCTGCGCTGCCGGGGGGACCGCCGCTGCTGCGGGAGCACCGGCTGTATCAGGCGGACTGGCTGCTGAGGTTCTATGGTTTTAAGGGGGAGGAACTGCTGGATGAAAGCAGGCCCTACTTCAATGTGATGCTGGATCCAAAGGAGGACTGGGCGGTGAGGCATCTGGAGCAGTTTCCCGTTGAGATTAACAGAGCTCCCATGGAGATGCTGCTTCGGGTTCCCGGGGTTGGGGTAAAAAGCGCCCGCAGGATTGTAGCGGCAAGGAGAAGCTGTAATCTGACTTTTGCAGATCTGAAAAAGATCGGCGTTGTTCTGAAGAGAGCGTTGTATTTTGTGACCTGCAACGGCAGAATGATGTATCCGGTGAAGCTGGATGAGGATTATATTGTGCGAAACCTCACGGAGGTGAAAGAGCGTGTACAGTTTGGCAGCGACGGAATGTCCTACCGGCAGATGTCACTCTTTGACGACGGAAACTTTTCCCGTCCGCTCACTGCGGCCGAGCAGTTTCAGACTGCCGTAGGACAGCTGTAGCGCGGCGGGGAGAGGGCTGCGGTGAGAAGACTGCCGGCTAAGGTAGGAGGAGGTTCTGCGGAAGAATAGAAGACTGTTTATTGAGGGCAGGAAGAGAACCTGCGGAAGAATAGAACGGCTGTCTGGAGTGGGGAGGCGCTTCGGAGGGAGAGGAAGGAGGAACTGTTGGGTGACGGTATATCGATGTGAGGATTCCCTGGAGAGCATTTTTACGGCGATTTATCTGTCTTATGAGGAAAACAGGGAGGCGAAGGATACTTTTCTGTCTCTGAATGAAGATCCGATTTTGTTTGCGGAGGATGTGCCGGTGAAACCGGATCAGGAGAAGACACTCAAGGTCATGCGCACATTGAAGCGTCGGTTTGGGGAGGAGGATTATCTCACGGTCTGCATGGCGCTGGCAACGCCGGATGAAGATAAGGCGCAGGCTGTGTACAGGACAGTGGTGAGAGGACTGGACGAGCGGTATGCCAGAGGCCATCTTTTTGATAATCTGACGGATGACAATATTATGAAGGCCTTTTCATTGGCCAGGTATGCCGACAGGGAAATCGGGCATCTGAAGCAGTTTGTTCGATTCCAGGAGTTGGAGAACGGAGTGCTGTTTTCCAGAATCGGGCCCAAATGTAATGCAATTACCTTTATAATGCCTCATTTTGCGGATCGGCTTCCCATTGAAAATTTTGTGATTTATGATGAGAAAAGAGGAATTTTTGGCGTACATCCGGCGGGAAAGCAATGGTATCTGCTTTCAGGGGAGGAAGTGGAAGAACCCAGGCTGAACCTGTCGAAGGAGGAGAAGCAATATCAGGAGCTTTTTCGCCATTTCTGTAAAACCATCGCCATCAAGGAGAGGAGGAATCTGAAGCTGCAGAGAAACATGGCACCGTTAAGATTTCGGGAATACATGGTGGAATTCGGGTAGAAAGTACAAAAGAGTCCGTGGTGAAGGCGAGTCAAGAAACCGTTTTCTGGATAAAATATACAAAACAGGAAGAATGTGTTTCCAGTCTGCTAGCAATGTGATGAAAGTGAGAAAATATGCCATAAATGCTTTACTTTTGGCATATTCCGAATATAATAGTTAATCATAGAACCTGTAAAATTGTCATATATGTGAAAGGATGGTTGGATATGGTCAAGACGATTCGCATGACGCAGGATGATGTACAGCATTTTGTAGACGTGACCTCCAAGTGTAATTTTGACATCGACATTTCCTATAACAGGTATGTAGTGGATGCCAAATCATTTTTAGGAGTGTACGGCTTGGATTTCAGGGTGCCCCTGACGGTGTCCTATGAAGGATATGATGCCGCGCTGGAGGAACTTCTGAAAAAGCACGCCATTGCCTGCTGACATCAAAACAAAATTGACTCCCCGTGAAAGATAGCGTACTATCTTCATGGGGAGTTTTTTTGTCATACAGCTTTAATTCGGAGGGTGGGGAGAAGCTGCAGAACGGTATTTGGAGAGAAACATCCCATGAGGAGAAGGACTTGAAAAAAGAAGGAAAAACAGAGAAAAACGGATATCAGGATAACGAGGGAGAAGTCATCAAAATTTCGGTCAGAAGTTTTGTGGAATTTGTAATGCGCCACGGCGATATCGACAAGCGTCACCATGCGTCTCCCGACGACGCCATGCAGGAGGGCAGCCGGATCCATCGGATGATTCAGCGCAGGATGGGAGGGGAATATCAGCCGGAGGTTTCACTGAAAATATCCTTTCAAGAGAAGGGATACTGTTTGATAGTGGAGGGAAGAGCGGACGGAATCATTCATCATGAGGACAGGGTGATCATTGATGAAATCAAGGGAACCTATCGTGATCCTGCCAGGTGGAGAGAACCCATGCCGCTGCACCTAGCACAGGCAAAGTGTTATGCTTATATTTATGGGCTGCAGCAGGGCTTGACAGAAATCCAGGTGAGAATGACTTATTGC
The DNA here is from genome assembly GCA_910586835.1 of uncultured Acetatifactor sp. Taxonomy (GTDB): domain Bacteria; phylum Bacillota; class Clostridia; order Lachnospirales; family Lachnospiraceae; genus Acetatifactor. The sequence continues at coordinate 15,560 of CAJUJU010000020.1, read as the reverse complement.
CATATTCCAACGGAAGAGCTTCGATACTTCTATTCCGATTATTCTATGGAAGAATTGACTCAGTGGTTTAATCAGCTGCTGAGTTCTTATCGTAAATGGGCTGATTACTCCTGGAATTGGAAGAATCTGCGTCAGGAGTCTATCCGGGGTCTGGCGTTTCCGTTTGCATATCGGGACGGGCAGAAGGAGCTTGTGGCGAATGTGTATCGCACGATTTATCATAAGAAGAAACTGTTTCTGGAGGCGCCCACAGGAGTGGGAAAAACCATTTCCACCATTTATCCGGCCATACAGGGGATGGGACAGGGACTGGGAGGAAAGCTCTTTTATCTGACGGCCAAAACCATTACCAGAACGGTGGCTGAGGAGACACTGGAACTGCTGCGGCAGAAGGGGATGCGGTTTAAGAGTGTGATCCTGACGGCAAAGGAAAAAGTATGCTTCATGGAGGAGACACAATGCATTCCCGAATACTGCCCTTATGCCAGGGGACACTATGACCGCATCAATGACGCCGTTTATGATCTTTTGACTTCTCAGGAGAGCTTCAGCCGGGAAAAAATAGAGGAATATGCCGAAAAGCATCAGGTATGCCCCTTTGAAATGTGCCTGGACATGACTCTTTTTGCGGACGGAGTGATCTGTGATTATAATTATCTGTTCGATCCGCATGTTTATCTGAAGCGCTTTTTTATGGACGGTGTATCGGGGGATTATATTTTTCTGATTGATGAGGCGCACAATCTTCTGGATCGGGGAAGAGAGATGTACAGTGCTGTTTTGTGGAAGGAACAATTTCAGGAGTTAAAGCAAACACTAAAACAGACAATAATGTCAGAAATATCAAAACATAGAGATAATGGGCAGATTTCCCTGGAAATGATAATGGAATCGACATCGGTGTCAGAAAAAATAGGGGAGATTTGCAGGAGGGATTACAATATTGACCAATTCAGTACTGAATTGGCGGGACGAGCTAACAGGACAGATTTGGCGCATGGAGGAGAGAGGGAGGAGACAGAAGAGGTAAGAGAGGCAGTAGGGATACGAGAGGTAGAAGAGACAATAGAGACAGAGGAGATAAAAGAGACATACGGGACAGCGGGGAGAAGAAAGGGGCGAAGTGTCCTTGTGAGGCAGGGCTATGCGGATAAAATGATCTGGCAGGCAGAAAAGTGCAATCAGCAGCTCCTGGCACTGAAGCGGGATTGCGAGCAGTTTCGTATCGTTCCGGAAATTGATTCCTTTGTTCAGCCGCTGATGCGGCTGCAGGCAGTATTGGATGATTACCTGGAGGAGCCGGAAGAGGAACAGCTGGCGGTCAGGGAGGAGTTGTTGAATTTCTATTTTGAGGTCAGTCATTTTCTGGAGATTTATGAGCTGTTGGATGAAAATTACGTCAAATATACACAGATGTGTGACGACGGAAGTTTTTTCCTGAAACTGTTCTGTGTAAATCCCGGAGAAAATCTGCGGAACTGTATGCAGCGCGGCCGCAGCAGCATCCTGTTTTCCGCTACTTTTCTGCCGATACAGTATTATAAAAGACTGCTTGGAGGGGAGGAAGGGGACTATGAGGTATATGCACAGTCCGTTTTTCACCCGGCGAAGCGGGCATTGTTTTTTGCGGAGGATGTGACGAGCAAATATACCAGGCGCTCGGAAGAGGAATTTTTGAATATAGCCGCATACATTGAGGAGATTGTAAAGAATCGTCATGGAAATTATATGGTTTTCTGTCCCTCTTATTCCTTTCTGAGGAAGGTATATGAAAAGTATGTGGAAAACTTTGGCGGGGAACACAGGCAGTGTATCATGCAGAGCGAGTCTATGAGCGAGAGCGAAAGGGAGGAATTTCTGGGCAGATTCCGGGGAAACGAAGCCCTTGAGCTCAGGGATGGTATTGCCATGGAGATTGAGGTGGAAGACAGCACACTCATTGGTTTTTGCGTTTTGGGAGGAATTTTCAGCGAGGGGATCGACCTGAAGAAGGATAGCCTCATTGGGGCTGTAATTGTGGGCACCGGGCTGCCGCAGGTGTGCTTTGAGAGGGAAATTCTGAAGGCGCATTTTGACGGGGAGGGTGAGAGCGGCTTTGACTATGCTTACCGGTATCCCGGAATGAACAAGGTGCTTCAGGCTGCGGGGCGTGTGATCCGCACTGTGGATGATGTAGGGATTGTGGCACTTCTGGACGAGCGTTTCCTCCAGCCTGCCTACAGGCGTCTGTTTCCCAGAGAGTGGGAGCATTTTGAGACGGTAAGACTTGGGTCAGTAGCGAAGCGGGTTGAGCGTTTCTGGAATGAATGGTTGTAAAAACAGGAACCGACGATATGGTCTGTTCAAAACGACACTGTGCAAAACTCAATATGACACATGTGTATATGTGGATAAGTCTGTGGATTTAGTGGATTTTTTGAGAAAAAGGGCATAAAAAATGACACTGGAGTATAATACGGTCAGGAAGAACTTTAGGTAGGATCTGAATTTGGTACTGGATCAGTCAATGTAGAAGAAATGAATGCCAATTGCAGAAAAAGGTACAAAGAAGAAAAAAGCTGGTGTATAATGTAGGAAGAGATCTGGCGGCAGACTTTCCGCAGCGGAAGCGATGACCATGAAGGCAGGGGCATGTTTGGAAGAGCGAAGTGTTGTTCGGAAGGTCAGAACCGCGCTGGAAAGAGCGGGATATTGTTTGGCAGAACAGAATTGTGCTGGAAAGAGCGGAACACTGTTCGGAAGCGCAGAGCCGTGCTGGAAAGAGCGGAGCACTGTTTGGCAGAACAGAACTGTGCTGGAAAGAGCAAGTATTGTTCGGAAGTGCAGAATCGTGCTGAAAAGAGCGGTGTACTGTCTGACGGGCAGGAACAGGAAGAGAAAGGAAAGAAGAATATGTGGGCATATGAAAGTGTATTTTATCAGATTTATCCGTTGGGGTTCTGTGGAGCACCTTTTGAGAACGATGGGGTGCAGGAACACCGCATCAGAAAGATATTGGACTGGATTCCTCATATGAAACAATTGGGAACAAATGCGGTTTATTTTTCGCCCCTGTTTGAATCGGATACCCATGGCTACAATACACGGGACTATCGCAAGGTGGATGTGCGGCTGGGAACCAACGAAGATTTTAAGGAGGTCTGCGGCGCACTGCACGAAAACGGAATCAGGGTAGTGCTGGACGGGGTGTTCAATCACGCGGGCAGAGGCTTCGGTCCTTTTCAGGACGTGCTGAGAAACAGAGAGAACTCTCCCTATGTAAACTGGTTTCACCGCATTGCCTTTGACGGTAATTCCAATTATAACGACGGCCTGTGGTATGAGGGCTGGGAAGGGAATTATGATCTGGTGAAGTTGAACCTTCACAATGAAGAGCTGGTAAATTACCTGTTGGAAAGCATAAGATTCTGGGTGGAGGAATTTGGAATCGACGGGCTGCGGCTGGACGTGGCATATTGCCTGGACGAAAACTTTGTGCGCAGGCTGAGAAGCTTCTGCGACGGGCTGAAGGAGGACTTTTTGCTGCTGGGAGAAATGCTCCACGGCGACTATAATCGTCTGATGAATGACAGTATGCTGCACTCGGCCACCAACTACGAGTGCTACAAGGGACTGTACAGCAGCTTTAACAGTATGAATCTCTTTGAGATAGTGCATTCCCTGCTGCGGCAGTTTGGTCCTGAAAACTGGACGCTGTACAAAGGGAAGCACCTGTTATCTTTTGTGGATAACCACGATGTGAGCCGGGTGGCAAGTATCCTTACAAATGAGAGACATCTGCCGTTGATCTACGCGCTTTCTTTTGGAATGCCCGGTATCCCCTGTGTCTACTATGGAAGTGAATGGGGGGCAAAGGCGGATAAATCCCAGGGAGATCCTGCACTTCGCCCTTCCTTCGAGGAGCCTGTATGGAATGAATTGACTGATTGGGTCGCAAAGCTTGCCGCCGCAAAAAAGGGCTCGGAAGCGCTCAATTACGGCACTTTCCGCTCGGTGCTTCTGACCAACAGGCAGTGTATTTTTGAGAGAAAGACAGAGCACGAGAGGGTTCTTGTGGCAATCAATGCGGATGACAGCGAATATACAGCACATTTTGACGCGGGCTGCGGCAGGGCCACAGATTTGATCACAGGCGAGGAACATGATTTTGGAGGAGGCAGTAAATTGCCGGCATACAGCGCCTTTTTCTGGAGCTGTGAGAGGTAAAAGATGAAGGTACTGATTTTGTCAACAGGAACCGGGGAGGGACATAACTCCGCGGCGAAGGCAGTGAAGGAACAGTTTGACGAAAACGGAATTCCCTGCGTTATGGCGGATGCACTGGATTTTGCGTCGGAAAGGGCGGCAAGATACGGGCGAAACGTTTATGTCTGGAGTACGAAAAGGGGTGTTTTCGGGGGTGCGTACCGGGCTGGGAGCGCTATAACTTCCGCCCGGCACAAGAGTCCTGTGTATTATGCAAATGCGCTTTACGCCGATAAGCTGTATGCTTATATTGTGGAAAACGATTTTGACACGGTGGTGATGCCCCACCTGTTTCCGGCTGAGGCAGTGACTTACATGCAGAAGAAGCATCATCTCCGCCTTGCATCTTATTTTATTGCAACGGACTATACCTGTATTCCTTTCACGGAAGAAACCAGTCCGGATTATTTCTTTATTCCTCATGAAGACCTGATACCGGAATTTGCGGGACGCGGAATACCGGAGGAGAAGCTGATTCCCCTGGGCATTCCGGTATCCGGGCGCTTTGTCGAGCTTCCGCCCAGGGAGGAGTGCCGCGGGAGACTGGGTATTCCGGAGGGCAGAAGGTGTATTCTCCTGATGACAGGAAGTATGGGCTACGGAAATGTGGAAAGCATGGTGGCGAAGCTCTGGGAGCGGACGGGAGAGGATACCTGTATCTATGTTATGGGCGGCACCAATGAAAAATTGAAGGCGGCTTTGCGGCAGAAGTATTCCGGGCAGGAGAGAGTGGTGGTTCTTGACTTTACCGACAGGGCGCAGGAGTATATGGCGGCGGCAGACGTACTGTTTACCAAACCAGGCGGTTTGACTTCCACTGAGGCGGTGGCGGCGGGTGTTCCGCTTGTTCACACTCATCCGATCCCGGGCTGTGAAGTCAGGAATGCGGCGTTTTTTACGGCCAGAGGCATGAGCGTGTCAGATCGCAGGGAAGACGCGGTTATACAGAAGGGTCTGGAACTGTTGGAAAGTCCTTCTCTGCAGGATGGGATGCGTGCTGCTCAGAAAAAATACGGGAAGCCGGATGCCGCCAGGCGGATCTATGAATTTATTGTGGAGCACGGTGTCTGAGACAAACGTTTTTTGGCAGATGTTCTCCGGAGACGGTCTGTTTTTGGAGATACAGGGAGTATGAATATATGATATTGAATCAACTGATGATAATAATCGGAGGGCTTTTGTGCGGCAGTCTGCTGTTTGGAAGCTTTCTCCCAAGAATATTCAAGAAAATAGATGTGACAGAGCTGGCTGAGGATCACAATCCCGGCACGGCCAACGCCATGAAATATGCAGGTGTCCCGGTGGGGATTCTCTGTCTGATCGGGGATATTTTCAAGGGAGTGCTGCCGATTCATCTGGCGCTTCACCTCGGGCTGGAAACCGGCAGCCTTTTTCCGCTGGTGATGGCGGCGCCTGTGTTCGGCCACGCTTATTCCCTGTTTCATCACGGAAAGGGCGGAAAAGCCATAGCGGTATCCTTTGGTGTGCTGATCGGGCTTCTCCCCGTAAACAGCGATTTGTTGGCGCTGCTGTGTTTTCTGTACATACTGAATTCCACACTGCTTCGGATCAATCCCCACACCAGACGTACCCGGATCACGTTTATCTGCTTCACGGTCTGTGCCACGGCTTTGATGCTGCTGAAGCGGGTGCCCACGGAATTTTGGCTGGGTGTACTGCTGCTTTCCTGGGTGGTGATACATAAGAACAGTCTGAAACAGGAGGGAAAGGAGATCACTGCGGCAGAAGAAGTTTTCAATTGAACTTGAAGGTTTAAAGAGCAGAATTAATAATTCCCTTTTCAGACTGGTGTTGTTCTATGCCATTTAACAAAACTACTGGCCCAAATACCTAAAGCGGGTAGCCATCAATTAGAGGATGACTGCCCGATCACCGGAATTTGTAGACTGACTACTGATCGTCTATGCTGTCTTCGGACAAGGATTCTACAAAGTCCTGAAAACTCTCTGCAATACGACGGAAGCATCTATCCTCCAATTCTCCCAGATCCATATACACAATATAGACTCCTCCGTTCTTCAAATTGACACAAATCGGATTTGCTCCATAGTCATTAGCAAAGGGAAAATAAGAGGTCATCAATGGGGATTTCCCTTTGAACAATAAATATTTTTCCTCCGCTGTTCCTATGGGAATGTCACAATAACGATGTTTTAATGGAAGAAAAACTTGAACCTCTGTTTCAATATCTTCCTCTTCAAAATAGAAAAACGGTTTTGCAGGTATTCCACCATTATAGGATAGGTAGTGTTCAACAAAATCCTCTGGAAATGTAAGTCCCAGATTGACTTCGATTTCCGCGATATCTTCTCTTGTAAGTGCTTTACTCATTTTTTCAAACATATACAACTCCTCCGTAAATCTCTATTGAACAAAATCGCTGCGCGATGGCCTGCCAGGGCTGTGGCGCAGTTTTTATGTTCCCCTAAATAAAAAGCAGTGGAAAAATCTTCCGCAATACGGTATTGTTAAGTTACCACACAAAACAATCAAATGCGGAGACTTCCACTGCCTATGAATACAAGACGGGATTTGTCAAGGGGTCTTTCTGCAAAAGTTACAAATTGTTCAATAACAGCCCTCGTTCTTTGGAGACACGAGGGCTGCTTGATTACAGTTATCATAAAATATTTCTCAAATAATTTTAAGACAAGCACAGGCACTTTTCTCGTGTCCATTCTTGCCTTAATGTAAATGGGATCAGCTATGTTCGACCATGTCTGCAAGGGTTCTGTGATCAAAAAAATCATTGATCATTTGATAAAATTCTACCCACATAGGATATGTTCTACATTCAGAAGTTCTTTCACACGGGGATGCCCCACATTCAAGACAGGCAACCGGGGCAAGATTTCCTTCAGTCAGCCGAAGAATATCTCCGATTTTACATTCTTCCAACGATTTTACAAGGCGGTATCCACCGCCTTTCCCCTGCAAGCCTTCAACAATTCCATTTTTGGTTAGTACAGGTATAATTCGCTCTAAATACTTTAGAGATATGCCTTGCCTTTCGGCAATGTCTTTCATTGGAACATAGCCACCGTCTGTATGCTCCGCAAGATCTATCAAAACACGAAGCGCATATCGCCCTCTTGTAGAAATCAACATTATGGTCACCTCTCTTTTATGTAATTGTACCACAATAACGGTAGGTATATCAAGTGATACGCTTATATTATTGTTCCTCCGCCGAGAACGGTATCACCATCATATAGCACCGCTGCTTGTCCGGGTGTGATTGCTCTCTGCGGAGTATCGAACAGGATACGCACTGTATCCTCACCAAGTGGAAAAGCTGTTGCCCATTGTTCGGTTTGGCGATAGCGCACCTTTGCCTTGCAGCGGAAGTCACCTTTCGGTGCGTCTCCGCTTATCCAATTAAATTCAACGGCAGTTACCTCCCGTGAAAGTAGTTCATCGTTACTACCGAGAACAATATTGCCACTTTGCGGATCAATTTTGCATACATACAGTGGGGTATCGCTTGAGATACCGAGACCTTTTCGCTGACCTATCGTATAATGAATAATGCCTTTATGCTTACCAAGGATATGCCCATCTTTATCAATAAAGTTACCGACAACGGATTTTCTGCCTGTTTGTAATTCAATAACACTCGCATAATCACCGTTTGGTACAAAGCAAATATCCTGACTATCCGGTTTTGTTGCATTTACAAAACCGGCTTTTTCAGCAGAAATCCGAACCGCTGCCTTTTTCGTATTTCCAAGCGGAAACAACGTATACGCAAGCTGTTCTTGTGTAAGCGAATAAAGGACGTAGCTTTGATCTTTCGTTTCGTCCAAGGCTTTTTTCAAGACATATTTACCGTCCTCTTTTTCTATCCTTGCATAATGACCTGTTACGATGAAATCACATCCAATCGTCCTTGCACGCTCATATAGCCTTTCAAATTTCATATAACGGTTACAATCAATGCAAGGATTTGGTGTGATGCCTCGTTCATAACTGTCTATAAATTTTCGGATGACTGTATCACGGAAGGCATCTGTAAAATTGAAAACATAGAATTTCATTCCGAGTTTATATGCTACGGCTCTGGCATCCTCTACATCATCAAGTGAACAGCAAGTCTTTTTATTACTCAAACCGATGTCCTCATTGTGATATAGCTTCATTGTGCAGCCGATACATTCATATCCCTGGTCACACAGTATTTTTACGGCAAGCGAGGAATCAACGCCACCACTCATTGCAATCAACGCTTTCATACTTCACAACAGTGGATACAACTTTCGCAGTCAGGGAACTGTGATTTGTCGTAAGCGATACCGTTTTTCTCGTAATAATCCTGCAGCGCCTTTTTGATCGCTTCTTCCGCCAACACGGAGCAATGAATTTTATGTGTAGGCAGACCGTCAAGTGCTTCAACAACTGCCTTATTGGTGAGGGCAAGTGCTTCCGATACAGGCTTTCCTTTAATAAGTTCGGTTGCCATCGAACTGGAGGCGATTGCAGAACCACAGCCGAAGGTTTCAAATTTTGCATCAACGATACTGTCATTCTCAATCTTGAGATATATTTTCATAATATCTCCACATTTGGCATTGCCGACTTCACCGATACCGTCCGCATTTTCAATCACACCGACGTTACGAGGATTGCGGAAATGATCCATTACTTTTTCACTGTATAAAGCCATATTAACCACCTCACTTTATGATAAAATCTTTCTTTCCGTTTACAAGGTCACGCCATATGGGTGATATGTTCCGCAAATAGCCGACAACCTCTTTGACTGATTTAATGGTATATTCAATTTCTTCCTCGGTATTTTCTTCCGACAAAGACAGGCGGAGCGAACCATGAGCAATATCGTGAACTCTGCCGATGGCAAGCAGAACGTGGCTCGGATCGAGCGAACCCGAAGTACAGGCAGAGCCGGAGGAGGCACAGATGCCTTTATCATCAAGAAGTAGCAGTAACGATTCTCCCTCAATACCCTCAAAGCAGAAATTCACGTTGCCGGGAAGCCGCCACGAACCATCGCCGTTGAGTACGGAATGTGGTATCTCCGACAATCCCAAAACCAACTTGTCTCTTAATGCGGTGATTTTAGCTGATTTTTCGTCAATGTGATCGCACGCTTCTTCCAAAGCCGCCGCCATCCCCATAATTGCAGGTATATTTTCCGTGCCTGCACGCTTTCCACGTTCCTGAGCACCGCCTTCGATCAAAGTTGTAAGCGGAATACCTTTTCTCACATATAATGCTCCGATACCTTTCGGACCGTGGAATTTATGAGCAGAAAGGGAGAGCATATCAATATTTTGCTCCTGCACATTGATGTGCAGATGTCCCGCCACCTGAACCGCATCAGTGTGGAATATTACGCCTTTTGCTCGGCATATTTCACCAATCTCTTTTATCGGCTGAATGGTGCCAATTTCATTATTGGCATACATCACGGTAACGAGGCAAGTATCTTCACAAATAGCCCCCGCCACCTGTTCGGGCAGAACAAGACCGTTCTCGTGAACATCAAGAAGCGTTATTTCAAAACCTTCTTTTTTCAACTTCTCTAATGTATGCAGTACGGCGTGATGCTCAAACGCAGTAGAAATAATGTGCTTCTTGCCTTTCCTCGCACCAATCTTGGCGGCTGAAAGAATTGCCTGATTATCGGCTTCGCTGCCACCGGAAGTAAATGTAATTTCTTTTGCCGTACAGCCAAGACACTTTGCGATCCGTTCTCTTGCATTGCTAAGCGCTTCGGCTGCAGCCTGTCCGGCAGAGTGCAGACTGGAAGGATTGCCGTAAACGGTATCCATATATGGTAGCATAGCGTTGATTACCGTTTTGCTCATCTTAGTTGTTGCGGCATTATCTAAATATATCTGCATGAACTTTCTCCTTAATCAATATCATCGGACGCTCGCATGGCAAGGATCGTTTCGGAAATCAGATCGTCTAAAGTCCAACCCAGCATATCGGCACCACGTTCAATCACTTCTCTGGAACACCCTGCGGCAAAGCCGGGATTTTTATATTTCTTCTTTACCGATTTCAATTCCAAATCCGAAACACTTTTTGATGGGCGCATAATCGCTACTGCACCGATAAGACCGGTAAGCTCGTCCACAGCATAAAGAACCTTTTCCATTTGATGCTCCGGCTTGATATCCACTGTCAAAGCATAACCGTGGCTTGCCGTTGCATGGATAATGCTTTCATCAACTCCATGCTGACGGAGCAGTTCCTGTTCTTTTCTACAATGTTCTTCGGGAAACTGTTCAAAATCAAGGTCGTGGAGAATACCAACCGTTTCCCAAAAGTCGGCCTCTTCCGCATATCCGAGCTTTTCGGCATACCATCGCATAACAGTGCCGACAATCCTGCCATGCTTTAGATGAAATTCTCCACTATTATATTCCTTCAAAAGTGCATATGCTTCCGCTGGTGTAGGTATCATTTCGATTCTCCTTACTGATTTCTAAAAACTTTTCTGTTAAACAGTTCCACAACTTTGAACTTCCAGCAAATAATCATGCCGGCAATAGCACCGACACCAGCTTGCAAAATCTGATAAGGAAGTTTGAGAATTGCATATTCAGGTGTACTGTAAATGAACGCTCTGCCGAGAGAATATCCGACCACCATAATGATAGCACCAAGCGTTACACCGATTCCCGAAGACAGTACGGGGTGCTTTTTGAGGACATAATGTGAAAACACAGATATAACTACCGCTTGCAAACCGTGTGTTACAAGAGAGACAAACATTGGCAGCGGATAGAAGAACAGGTCACCTAAAAAAGCACCAACACCACCGACCATAAACGCTGCAAACGGATCCAGTATGATTGCCGCTGTGCAGATGATTATATCGTTCATATACAGGTGACCTCCGGGAACCGGAACGCCAAATGAACTCATTGTTACATTCAGTGCCATAAAAACGGCAGTAGTACACAACCAATAGGTTGTATGCTTTATATTTTGATTTTGAATAATAGACATAAATGATTACTCCTTTCTTAAAAAGCACCGATGCCTAAAGCAAAGGCACTGGTGCTTTTCATTATTCTGCAAAAAGCGGTGTCGAAAGATATCTGTCGCCTGTATCGGGAAGCAAAACAACAATAGTCTTGCCCTCGTTTTCGGGACGCTTAGCAAGTTCGACAGCCGCAAATGCCGCTGCACCCGAGGAAATTCCCACAAGTACGCCCTCGTTCTTGCCTATTAGTTTTCCGGTTGCAAAGGCATCCTCGTTGGTCATAGGGATAATCTCGTCGTAAATCCCCGTGTTCAGCACATCGGGAACAAATCCTGCTCCGATACCTTGGATTTTATGCGGTCCTGCGACACCTGTGGAGAGTACCGCAGAAGAAGCAGGTTCAACAGCGACAACCTTGATATTCGGATTTTGGGATTTGAGATATTCACCAACACCCGTAACCGTACCGCCAGTGCCGACTCCTGCCACGAAAATATCCACCTTACCGTCGGTATCCTCATAGATTTCGGGGCCGGTGTTTTCTCTGTGTGCCTTGGGATTGGCGGGATTTACAAACTGACCGGGGATAAAGCTATTTGGAATTTCCTTTGCAAGCTCCTCGGCTTTTGCGATAGCTCCTTTCATTCCCTTTGCACCTTCCGTCAGCACCAGCTCGGCACCGTAGGCTTTCATTAACTGTCGGCGTTCTACCGACATGGTTTCGGGCATTGTAAGGATGATTCTGTACCCTCGTGCCGCCGCAACAGATGCAAGTCCGATTCCGGTATTACCCGATGTGGGTTCGACAATGACAGATCCGGGTTTCAACTTTCCCGATGCTTCTGCATCATCGAGAATCGCTTTGGCAATACGGTCTTTTACAGAGCCTGCAGGATTAAAATATTCCAGTTTGGCAATAACCTTTGCTTTCAGATCAAATTTCTTTTCGATATGAGCGAGTTCCAGAAGCGGTGTTTTACCGATGAGTTGGTCGGCAGATGTATATATGTTAGACATAATCATAACCTCCAAATTATTTTACTGTATCAAAGCCGTTTTGCAGGTCGGCAATGATGTCATCAATATGTTCCGTACCAATGGAAAGGCGAATCGTATTCGGCTTGATTCCCTGATCCTCCAGTTCTTCTGCGGAGAGCTGGCTGTGAGTCGTCGTTGCAGGATGGATCACAAGGCTCTTTACATCGGCAACATTGGCAAGCAGAGAGAATATTTTAAGGCTGTCAATGAATTTGTGTGCTTCCTTGACACCGCCTTTGATCTCAAAGGTGAAAATGGAACCGCCGCCGTTCGGGAAATATTTCTGATACAGTTCATTGTCGGGGTGATCAGACAATGACGGGTGATTGACCTTTTCAACCTGCGGATGATTTGCAAGAAATTCCACAACCTTTTTCGTGTTCTCTGCATGGCGTTCCAAGCGAAGTGACAAAGTTTCGATGCCCTGCAAGAGCAGAAATGCGTTAAACGGAGATATGCAAGCTCCCGTATCACGAAGCAATACCGCACGGATATAGGTGACAAATGCCGCTGCCCCGACTGCTTTTACAAAAGACACACCGTGGTAACTCGGATTTGGTTCTGCAATAGCCGGATATTTGCCGCTTGCCGACCAATCGAATTTTCCCGAGTCCACAATAATACCGCCAAGGGTTGTACCGTGGCCGCCGAGGAACTTTGTGGCAGAATGGACAACTATATCTGCGCCGTGTTCGATAGGGCGGATGAGATATGGTGTACCGAAGGTATTATCCACCACAAGCGGAATACCGTGCTTTTGGGCAAGCTGTGACAGGGCATCAATATCCGGAATATCGCTGTTAGGATTGCCAAGCGTCTCGATATAGATGGCTCTTGTATTGTCCTGGATCGCTGCTTCAACTTCTGCAAGGTCGTGGATGTTTACAAAACTTGCCGTGATACCGAAATTCGGAAGCGTGTGCGCCAGCAGATTATAGCTGCCACCGTAAATTGTCTTTTGCGCAACGAAGTGACCGCCGTTCTGACCGAGTGCTTCGAGCGTATATGTAATTGCCGCCGCCCCTGATGCAAGAGCCAATGCCGCAACGCCGCCTTCAAGGGCTGCTACACGCTGTTCGAGAACATCCTGTGTGGAGTTTGTAAGTCTGCCGTAAATATTGCCTGCATCGGCAAGACCAAAGCGTGCGGCGGCGTGTTCACAGTTATGGAACACATAAGAAGTGGTTGCGTAAATCGGTACCGCACGAGCATCGGTTGCGGGATCGGGATTTTCCTGACCTACATGGAGCTGCAAAGTTTCAAATTTGTAGTTAGACATAATCGTAATTTCCTTTCGTTATTGAATGTATTTGTTATCGGGTTTATAAGTGACGATTACAAGGGCACATTCGTCCGAAACGGAAATTCTCTCTGACGAGTTTTTCAAAATAATTTTCCATAGGTAATTACCTGCCTTACAAAAATTATACCGAGAGACTCCGACGAAGTCTCCCGGTTGTAAGCGATTGCGACTCCGCCAAAGTTTAGGCGGCACAAGGGTTTACTCTTGATGCGGAGAATACATCGGAAAGATAAGCGCAACAGGTCTTGCACATGCGACAAGTCCACATGCACATCTCCATCATCATCGTAGTGGCGGTATTGGTACGCTGTTTCATATCCGAGATCTCCTTTCGTCGTTCTACCTACCTTATAGGTTGGTATTAGTGTAGCACGCAAAACCTACCTTGTCAATAGGTTTATGGATTTTTTTGAAAATCGACACAATGATTTATAAGAAGGGTTCCATTTTACTTCATTTCGCACGGAATCTCCAAAGCGGGAGTGCATCATTCAAAATGCACTCCCGCTGAAATATTAACGCTCCCAACTGTCTCTGCTTTTCTTCTTGTTCTGCTTCTGCTGTGACTGCTGTTGCTGTTTCTGGCGAATGAACTCCCGCACAGAGCGTGTTTCTGCTTCCTCATGGAGAAGATTTGCCACATGACGCTTGCTGTCGTGCATCAGCATCGGGTCGTATTTCTCACCGTAGGCGGCTTTCACACGGTCAACGGCAGAGCGTTCCATTTCCTCACGAACGGTAAGCCGTGCATCCATCAGCTCGGCGGCGTCCATACCGGCGGCTTGTTCTTTCAGTTCGGCATACTGCTTCAAGGCATCATCCAGCTCGGCAGAATATTTTTCTTCCTGCTCGGACAGCTTCTGCAGCGCACTCTCCAATGTGGCGATTTCTTTCTTCACATCGGAAATGCCCGCATCATCGGTGCAGTCCAAAGAGCGAAGAAGCAATTCCTTTTCGGTTTTAAGTTCCTCTATTTCCTCGGTCAGCTCGGTAATACGGCGGGTAAGGTCATGGAGCTTGGGTATCTGATAGAACGGCGTTTCCTTTTTCTCCGCAAGCAGATTTTTCCGTTCCTTGGATTTCTCCTTGATCTGCTGTACCAAGCCCGCATAGCGTTCAAGCTCCGGTTTGACTGCCTTGACACGCCTGCCCATGCTATGCTTGCCCACACCGATATGACGGAGCTGATAACTGAAAATCAGCATACTGCTGCGTATCTTTTCCATTGCCTCCGCTATGGCGGGAACGGTATTCTTGACCGCCTGCATCAGCTTCTTGACCGTTGCTTTCAGCTCTCGGAGCAGCGCATTATCTGCCTTGATCTGTCGGTTGATTTCACAGCGGTCAGAGATAACGCCCTTTTTCTCCAACGCACGGGCAACCACACCTTCGTGAATGGTGGGCTGCTCGGTCAAGCCCCTGTCTGCATGGCTGCGGTGGTCAATGCGCTCGTCGTGTCCGTATCGCTCCAAATAGCGGTTGGTCACATCTGCCCATGCCTTGCGCCATTCCACAAGCTGTTCCTCGCTGTTCCAACGCTCGGCAATGGGATTCTGTCTGCCGAACTTGGTGCTTTTGGGGTGTTTGTTGGCTCGTTCATAGCCGTGCTTCTCGGCTTCGGATGGCGGCATATACACTTTCTTTCGCCCGACCTTGTAAGGGTATTGCTTCTCCCATCCGTCTGCCTGTGCCTCCTTGAACTCGGCGGCAGTAAAGCCCCGTTCCTCGCCGTTTCTGACACAGAGATATTCTTTCTCGGTCTTGTACTGCCAGTTACCCTGTTCGTCAAGAGGTCGCACCGTCAGCATAATATGAGCATGGGGATTATGACCGGGCGGGTGCGGATCGTGGATCGCTACATCAGCGCACATCCCCTCGGCAACAAAACTGTTCTGAATGAAATCAGTCAGAAGCTCCTGCCATTGATCACCCTGTTTACAGGGTGCGCACAGATATACCACCAGAGGTGGTATGTGCGCTCTCCGAGGGGCAAGT
>CAJUJU010000019.1:38150-56426 GCA_910586835.1 uncultured Acetatifactor sp. | reverse complement strand
ACGAGATGTTCTCGTGTGACTGGAGTTCAGACGTGTGCTCTTCCGATCTCTCTACGATCTGATCCACATATCCTCTCCTGGCAGCGCTCACGGCGGAAAGCTGCAGCGCCTCATACTCGGCTGCCTTTTCGTTGATCACGTCGGCGCCCTGTCCGTCATACATGATCTTCGCAGCAAGCCTGCCCTCCATGGTTCCGATCTCCGCATCCGGCCACGCCATGGTGAGATCCGCGCCCAGCGCCTTGGAGTTCATGACCACTGCCGCCGTGCCCATGGCCTTGCCGATCACCACGTTCACCCGGGGAACCGTTGCGTTTGCAAAGGCATATGTAAGCCTTGCAGCCGCCCTTGCGATCTCCTTCTCGGAGGAGACGGTGGCCTGATAGCCCTTCACATTGGTGAGGGTGAGCAGCGGGATGTCAAAGGCGTCGCAGAAATTCACGAATTCCGCAGCCTTCTCGCAGCCCTCGGGGGACAGCACCGAATCCAGCTTCTCGGCAACCTTACCTTCCTCGTCGCAGATCTCGCTGCGGTTTGCCACCGCGCCCACCGTCACGCCGTCCAGCTTCAAAAAGCCCACTACCATATCCTTCGCATAGCCTGCCTTCAGCTCAAAGAAGTCGCTGTTGTCCGCCAGAATGGAAAGCGCGATGGAGGTATCCCCCACACAGCCCGCCAGCTCCGCATTCACACGGTTCAAGTCGTCCGCACACTCCACGATGTCGCTTCCCTCACTGTTGTTGGAGGGCAGGAAGCCGATCAGCTCCCGGATCTTCGTCAGGACGGACGCCTCGTCACCCACAACGTCCACGATGCCGCTCTCCCCGGCCTGGAACGCAGCGGAGGAGGAATCACATTTTGTGATTACATTGCCGTCCAGCGCGTTGGGCGCGTTTACAAACAGCTTCGCATTCTTCTCTTCCATAAAGGTAAAGTCCGTCAGCGTGGGGAACAGAGCAAGTCCACCTCCGCAGCTGCCCAGAATTGCCGTAATCTGCGGTATCACACCTGATGCAAGGGTCTGCTTTCTGTAGATGGTGCCAAAGGCGTTCAGCGCGTCTGTGGCTTCCTGCAGCCTCAGTCCCGCGGAATCGATCAGTCCGATCACCGGGGAACCCGTCTTCATGGCCAGGTCATAGAGACCGGCAATCTTTTTCGCATGCATCTCACCCACTGTCCCGTTCATCACGGAAACATCCTGGCTGTACACATACACGGGCTTTCCGCCGATCACTCCATAGCCGGTCACACATCCGTCTGAAGGAGTTTCGTCCGGTTTCATATTGAAATCGGTAGCTCTTGCAGTCACAAGTGCGCCGATTTCAACGAAGCTGTTGTCGTCGAGCAAAGCGTTGATTCTTTGGCTCGCTTTTGAAGTAGTACTCATGCTTTCAGTCCTCCATTTATAATAATAAAATAAAAACAAACTTATCTCCCCAATTATAACACAAAAAAGTCAGATCGTATAGAATGAATTGCATTTTTTCTGTTTTTTTGCAGACACATTTTCCCCGCGGTCAGGTATCCCTTGTATAATCTGGTAAAAAATGGTAAAATCATGCTCACGGCAGGATGGTGACTACTAATGAGAAAAAAATATACCAGTCAGAACGTATATGAGGCACTGCAGGAAAGATTTCATTATCTCTTTGAGGAATTTGACAATATCTTTGTGTCTTTTTCCGGCGGAAAGGACAGCGGGCTGCTGCTGAACCTGACGCTGGATTTCCAGAAAAAATATTATCCCCACAGAAAAATCGGCGTTTTCCATCAGGACTTTGAAGCGCAGTACAGTGTGACCACCGAGTATGTGGAACGAACCTTTGCCCGGATCGAGAATGACGTGGAGCCCTACTGGGTCTGCCTGCCCATGGCCACCAGAACGGCCCTGAGCAGCTACCAGATGTTCTGGTATCCCTGGGACGACGTCATGGAGGAGGCCTGGATCCGCCCCATGCCCCGTCACCCCTATGTCATCAATCTGGAGAACAATCCCATCACCACCTACCGCTACCGCATGCATCAGGAAGACCTTGCAAGGCAGTTCGGCCGCTGGTACCGCATTTCCCACGGCGGCAAAAAGACGGTCTGCCTGCTGGGCATCCGCGCCGAGGAGTCCCTGCAGCGCTACAGCGGCATTCTGAACCGCAAACATGGCTACAAAGACACCTGCTGGATCAGCGGACAGTTCAAGAATGTCTGGTGCGCCTCCCCTCTCTACGACTGGACCTTAAGCGACGTCTGGCACGCCAACTACCTGTTTTCCTACGATTATAACCGCCTCTACGACCTTTACCATATGGCCGGCCTGAAGCCGGATCAGATGCGGGTGGCCTCTCCCTTCAACGATTATGCCAAGGACAGTCTGAACCTGTACCGGGTCATCGACCCCGAGATCTGGGCCAGACTCGTGGGGCGGGTCCGCGGCGCAAACTTCGGCGCCATCTACGGCCGAACCAAGGCACTGGGCTACCGCAGCCTCACGCTCCCGGAGGGACACACCTGGGAATCCTACACCCGGTTCCTTCTGGCCACGCTTCCGGCAAGACTGCGCAACAATTATATCCAGAAATTCCGGACCTCCATCCACTTCTGGCGTCATGTGGGCGGCGGTCTGGAGGAAAAGACCATCGAAGAGCTTCTGGAACACGGTTACAACATAAGACGGAACGGCGTATCCAACTACACCGTCATGAAAAATTCCCGTGTCATCTTCATCGGCAGGCTGCCGGACCACACGGACGACATTCGGACCACAAAGGATATTCCCAGCTGGAAACGTATGTGTTACTGCATCTTGAAAAACGACCACCTCTGCCGCTTCATGGGCTTCGGCCTGAACAGACAGCAGCAGGCAAACATCAACCTGCTCAAGGAAAAATATCAGAATATAGGTGAACTGTTATGACGACAAAAAGCCCCGTTTACCGAATCATTCCCGTACCCGTGGAAAAGATCAGGCCAAATACCTACAACCCAAACAGCGTAGCTCCCCCCGAACTGAAGCTGCTCTACGACAGCATAAGGGAGGACGGCTACACCATGCCCATCGTCTGCTATTACGACGAACGGGAGGATGTCTATGTGATCGTGGACGGCTTTCACCGCTACCGCATCATGCTGGACTATCCTGACATCTACAGACGGGAAGAAGGCCTGCTGCCCGTCTCCGTCATCGACAAGCCGCTGGATTACCGCATGGCAAGCACCATCCGCCACAACCGTGCCCGCGGCTCCCACAACGTGGATCTCATGAGCAATATCATCCGGGAGCTCCACGAGCTGGGACGCTCCGACGCGTGGATCTCAAAGCATCTGGGGATGGATAAGGACGAGATCCTGCGCCTGAAACAGCTCACCGGGCTCACTGCTCTGTTCCGGGACGTTCAGTTTGGAAAAGCCTGGCTTCCGGCAAAGGAAGAATCAGGAAACGATCCAGCACCTGCTCCAGACACCACCTCAGATCAATCCTGCGAACCTCAGACACCGTGACGATGCTCTGCTTTTTATAGACGGTTCCGTCCACGCTGTACAGAACCTCCCCCACCTTCCTCCCGGCCTCCACCGGAGCCGTCAGCACCTCCTCCTGGCTGTACTCCACCGTGATCTCCTCGTCGGCACGCAAAAGCAGCCCTTCCCTCCGGCAATCTGCCGGGCCGCCTTCCTCCTCCGCATTCCCGGCCAGCTTCACCTCCGTGCCCGCCACGCCGCCCAGAAGCTCTGTCTGACCGTTCAGCACAGTGATCCTCCGCAGCAGATTTTCGTCAAAGGCCACCCCTTCCTCGGAAAAGCTCCTGAAAAAATAATTTTCTATTCCGTACTGCATCAGTTCTCTGGTATCGCTCCACTTATAGCTTTTGTTGTTGGGCCAGCCGCAGGCTAAAAGAGCCACCACAAAGGTTCTTCCGTCCCGCTCCAGAGACCCCACATAGCAGTATCCCGCCTTATTGGTAAAACCTGTCTTCCCGCTCAGGGCCCCCTCCATCATATTCAGAAACGCGTTGTGATTCACACAGGAATAGCTGCGCCCGTTGGCGCCGAAGGCGTAGGCCTCCTTTCCTGTGATCTCCAGAAACCGCTCCCGCTCCGGCGACTCCCGGATACAGTACGCCATGATCCGCGCCAGCTCCGCCGCCGTAGTACAGTGCTCCTTCTGGATCACGGTTCCGTCCTTCAGGGTAAATTCCTGCGTGGCGTCCAGGCCGTTTGGCGTGATGAACCAGCTGTCCGTACAGCCTATTTCCACCGCCTTTTTATTCATCAGTCCGGCAAAGGCCGCCACCGCCTGCCTGCTCTCCTCCGCGGTAAACTGCTCCGTGGGCTTCTCTGCCAGTTCCCCCGGAAGCAGGCGTTTCCCCACATATTCCGCCAGGGCCACCGCGGAATCATTGTGGGACTCCAGCATCAGGGAGTAGAGCAGATCCCCCACCGTGTATTCCTCTCCCTGCTTTATGTACAGTTTTACCTTGGGCATGCTGGCCGCGTAGGCGGACACCGTCAGCGTCTCCTCCGGCGACACATTCTCCAACACCACAATACATGTCATAATCTTCGTGGTGCTGGCCATAGCCATGGGCGTATCCGCGTTTTTGCCGTACAGCACCCTCCCCGTATCCGCATCCAGAAGCGCGGCGGACATGGCGTAAAGCGTCAGCTCCTCCGTCTGCCTTTCCGCCCCTCTTCCCTCCGCTTCTTCCGCCCGGGCACTGATTCCCGCCGCCAGGAGCAGCGCGCAAAAAAAGCCCCATATTATTTTTTTCATCCTGTTTTACCGTCCCGCAAAATCCGGATTTTAAAATAATATATGAGGCTTACCTCTTAAATATCCAGCTGCAGCTGCACTTCCGCCTCCGCCTGCTGTTTGAATTCCTCCACCTGTACGGGGCTTAATTCCGGCAGCTCCTCCAGGCTCTTCACGCCAAAGCAGCGCAGAAACTGTTCCGTTGTGCCGAACAAAAGCGGCCTGCCGGGCGCATCCAGACGACCCAGCTCCGTGATCAGATCGTACTCCAGCAGCTTGTTGATGGCATGGTCGCAGCTCACGCCCCGCACCCGCTCCACTTCCACCCTGGTCACCGGCTGCTTGTACGCTATGATGGAGAGGGTCTCCAGCACCGTGTCCGTCAGTGTCATCTTTCTCGGAGTCTTCGCAATCCTGATCAGATACTCATACATATCCGCCTTGGTACACAGCTGTACCGCGCTGTCAAACCAGGTTAGGGCAATACCCCTGTCCTCCCTCTCATAGCGCTCCTCCATCTCCCGCAGCAGCTCTTTTGTAGTCTTTACATCCTCCTCTATCACATCGGCAAGCCTGCCGACCTCCACAGACTCTCCCATGGTAAACAGGACGGCCTCCAGCACCGCCTGCGCTCTGGTTCTCTCCATATGTACTCCCTGCCCCGCAGGCGGCGCTGCAACTAACATCATGCCGCTGACGCGGTAATTATTATGTCATCAAACAGATTTTCCTGACAGATGGATATCCTGCCTGTCTTCATCAGCTCCAGAATGATCAGAAAGGTGACGATGATCTCCATCCTGCTGGACTGCTTCTCCAGCAGCCGCCGGAAACTGAACTGCCCGTGCTCCCTGGCATAGGCCTCCACATAGAGCAGCTTTGCATCCATGTCGATCTCTTCCTTCTCGATATTGCCGTAGCGGCTTCGGATCGGGTCGATCTTGTCCTCCTGTCTGCGCACCATGGACCGGAAGATCTCATGGAGCCGATTCAGCGTCATATCCCCGATCAGCTCCTCATAGTCCACCGGCTGTCTGTAGGCGGCAACCTCCTTTGGCAGCCGCTGCTCCCGGTACAGATTCCTGGCAGCGTCAACCTGGCGATCCCTGAGCTCAAAGGACATAAACTTGTACATCTTGTATTCCAGCAGCTTTTGCACCAGCTCAGCCCTTGGATCTTCCTCCTCGCCCTCCTCATTCACTTCCCTGGGCAGCAGCATACGGCATTTGATGTCCAGAAGCGTCGCAGCCATGACCAGAAACTCGCTCATCACGTTCATATCCTCCGTCTCCATCCGCCGGATGTAATCCAGATACTGCTCCGTGATCTCCACAATCGGAATGTCATAGATATCAATTTTATTTTTGTCTATCAGATGAAGCAGAAGGTCCAACGGCCCTTCAAACGCCTCCAGCTTTACGGGTATCGCCATTTCCACGCTCCCTGCCCGCTCCGGCGGGCATCCATTCAAGATTCGGATCGGACAGTCATGCTCTGCTCCTTTTGTCCGCCATGCATTCGGGCGCCCCAAATGCCTACGCTACAGTGTAACGTTTTTTTCCTCCGTTTTCAAGTGAGAACGTACATTCACTCCTCCGGCTTCAGATCGATCACCCACAGCTCCCCCGGATTAAAGAGGCGGATGGGAATCGTATGCATCCCCAGTCCCCTGCTCAAAACCATGACAGCCTGTCCCTCCCGGAAAATGCCGCCGTCATATTTTGGAAAAAGCCGGTAGCCCGGGGAGATCACACCCTTTCCCCAAAAGGGCACCCTCGCCACGCCGCCATGGACATGTCCGGACAGAGTCAGATCCGCGCCCCATCCGGCATACCGCGGAAAGTAGTCAGGATTGTGGGCCAGAAGCACGGTGTAAAGCCCCTCCGGTCTTCTCCCCAAAATCTCTGTAAGATAGTTCTCCTCCATAGGGCGAACCGCAAAACGCCGGTAATATTCCTTGTCAATCTGCGCGCCGTACACCGCAATTCCCCATTCCCGAAACAGTACATGATTGTTGACAAGAGGCTCTATTCCAATCTCCCGCAGCGCTTCCCCATAGCGCTTCCCCATGTCTCCGTAGACATGGGGATACAGATTCAGACGATGCTCGTGATTACCGTTTCCGTAGCAGACGGGAAATTCCCCGGCAAGCTCCCGCAGGAAGGCTATCGCCGGCTCAAAGCTTTTTCCCGGCTTTGCCGTGAGGATGTCTCCCGCCACCAGAATCACATCCGGCTTCTGTGCCCTGATCTCCTCCAGCAGCCTTTCGTTATCTTTTCCGTAACGCTTATTATGCAGATCGGCAAGCACCACGGCCCTCACCGGCTTTCTGATGCGGCGATCTGAAATCTGAAAACGCCGCACGGTAAAATGGTTGCTGTCATAGAGTGCAATCCAGACAGCCACAATAAAAACAACTCCGAAAACGGTCGCCAAAATATCTAACATTCTGTCCCCCATGTATACTTTTTATCTGCCCTGTATAAAGCATCATAATAGTTTTCCCTGTCACAAGAGGAAAAATCCCACCACCCTGCGCAGGTAATCCACATAGCCCGCCTTTTCCACGGTGGCGCCGAAGAGAATGGGAACTCTCCCTATCTCCGCTCCGTTCAGTATGTATCTGACTGCGCCCGCCTCGCCGCCCTCGGAAACAGGCGCCTGCACGGTCTCCGGCAGCTCTGTCACCTTCTCTATGGCCGTCAGGTCGCTGCCCGTCACGTCCAGATAGCGGAACTCTCCCCCATACGCAAGCGGAACCTGTTCCTCCACACCGCCTTCCACCGTCAGGGACGGCAGAGCGTCCCGGTTGTCGTCCGTATAAATTTTGCACACCCCGAACCCATAGGTCAGAAGAGTCTGGGCGTCGGCAAACCGCACCTTGTAATCCGGCGCGCCCATGACCACGGCGATCAGGTCAATCCCGTCCTTGCTGGCCGTGGCGGACAGGCAGTACTTGGCCTTGCTGGTGGAGCCCGTCTTCAGCCCTGTGGTGTACTGATACTGCTTTAACAGCTTGTTGGTACTGTTCAGGGTAAAGGTGCTGGTTCCCTGTTTTGTCTCATGGGTGATGTTCTCCATCCAGATGGTGGTGTAATCAAAGACCTGGGGATACTTTACCGTCAGTTCTCTGGACATCACCGCCACATCCCTTGCACAGGAATAATGGTTGTCGGAATCCGTCAGGCCGCAGCAGTCCTCAAAGTGGGTATCCGTCATTCCCAGCTCCTGAGCCTTCTCATTCATCAGATCCACAAATGCCTGCTCACTGCCCGCAATATGCTCGGCCACCGCCACACTGGCATCGTTTCCCGACGCCACCGCAATACACTTTATCATGGTATCCAGCGTCTGTACCTCTCCCTGGGCCAGAAAGACCTGAGAACCGCCCATGGAACTGGCATATTCGCTGGTAATCACCTGATCTGTCAGACTGACCCTGCCCTCCTCCAGAGCTTCAAAGGTCAGCAGCAGCGTCATAATCTTCGTAATGCTGGCAGGACTGCGCCGCTGCGTTGCGTTGAGCTCATAGATGACCTGCCCCGTCGAGCTCTCCAGCAGGATCACCGAGGGGGATGAGACGGAAACCTCCGCACTGGCCGGCAAAATCGTGGTAACCCAGAGAAACAGCGCCAACAGCAGCGCCGTAAAAGACCTTTTTCCTGACATATGCTGACTCACTCCATTCCTTGCTATATTCTGTATTATAGATATGAGCCGGCTGCGTCTGATAGAACAAAGTGCCCTGACAATTTGTCCTGCCGGAAATAATTTGGTGCTTTGAGACAAAAGCACAGAAAACCCCCGGCATGAAAACCGGGGGCCTGCTCTTGCACCTGTTAGTTATATTTGCGCTTTCTTGCTGCTTCAGACTTCTTCTTGCGTCTTACGCTGGGTTTTTCGTAATGCTCACGCTTACGAATCTCCTGCTGAATACCTGCTTTAGCACAGCTTCTCTTAAAACGACGCAGCGCGCTGTCCAAAGTCTCGTTCTCTTTTACGATTACGTTTGACATCTCTACCCGACCTCCCTTCAGTCCCTCAAGTAACATGACTGATTGGGTTAATATTATGTACCGCGGCTACCGTGCCGCATACACAAGAAATATTATAACACAAATGTCTGATTCGTCAATAGTTTTTTTGCAATTTACTGCAACTGATTTTCCAAGACCTGGGAAGCTGCCCGGATGGCTTCGGAAATACCGCCCGGATTTTTTCCTCCGGCCTGTGCCATATTGGGACGTCCTCCGCCGCCTCCGCCTACCAGGCCGGCGATCCCCTTAATCAGGTTGCCTGCGTGAGCGCCCTTATCCAGCGCGCCGTCGGTGGCCATGGCAATCATATTCACCTTGCCCTCCAGCTCCGACAGGAGCACCACCACGCCGTCACCCAGCTTCTCCTTCAGCTGGTCTCCCAGATCTCTGAGTCCGCCCATGTCAACGCCGTCCACCCTGACGGCCAGAAGCTTCACGCCCTTTACCTCCAGCACCTGATCCATCACATCTCCCAAAGCGTCTTTTGCCGCCCTGGCCTTCAGCGCCTCCACCTCGGAGCCAAGGCTCTTCAGCTCCGCCATGAGACTTCCACACTTCTCCACCAATGAGGCAGGCGTGGTTTTGAGCAGCCTGCTGGCCTCCTCTATGGTCTTCTCCAACTTTTTATAATAGTTCAGGACGCCGTTTCCGGTCAAAGCCTCGATGCGGCGCACTCCCGCAGCCACACCGTTCTCGGACAGGATTTTAAAGGCCGAGATGGCTCCTGTGTTTGCCACATGAGTACCGCCGCAGAACTCCACGGAAAAGTCTCCCATCTTAACCACCCTGACCCGGTCGCCGTACTTCTCACCGAACAATGCCATGGCTCCCGTCTTCTTTGCCTCCTCCAGGCTCATCACCTCGGTTGTTACCGGAATATTCTCGGCGATCTTTTCGTTTACCATCGCCTCCACCCTATCCAGCTCTTCTCTGGTCATGGCGGCGGAATGGCTGAAATCAAAACGCAGCCGCTCTCCGTCCACATAGGAGCCTGACTGCTCCACATGGTCGCCCAGCACCTCCCGCAGAGCCCTTTGCAGCAGATGCGTGGCACTGTGGTTTTTACAAGTATTCATACGGTTTGTCCTGTCTACTTCAAGAGACGCCCTTTCCCCTGCGCTCACCCTGCCGCTTACTACTTTTCCGACATGCCCGATCCTGCCGCCGGGAAGCTTTATGGTATCCGTTACTTCAAACGCCCCTGCTGCAGTGCGTATCATGCCGCAGTCCCCGTTCTGGCCGCCCATGGTAGCATAAAAAGGCGTTTCCCGCACAATAATCGTTCCGTTTTCTCCTGTATCCAAATTAAATTTACATTCTGTCTCGGAGGCCAGGGCGGCTATGCTTTCCTCTGCTCTCAGCGTTTCATAACCCACAAATTCACTGCTGATACTGCTGTCCAGCCCGTCAAACAGACCTGCATCCGCATTCAGTCTTGCCGAAAAATTCTGATTGTCCCTGGCTTTCTGCTTTTGTTCTTCCATGGCGGCAGCAAAACCACTCTCATCCACCTTCAGTCCCTCTTCCTCTGCCAGCTCCACTGTCAATTCCAGGGGAAAACCAAACGTATCATAGAGATAAAATGCCGATTTTCCGTCGATCGCCTGTAACTTTTCGTCTTTCTTTGTATCAAGTATCTTTCGGAATTCTTTCATGCCATTCTCCAGCGTACTCTCGAAACGGTCAATTTCCTTCTTAAGCTCAGCAAGAATGAACTCCCGATTTTTTACCAAAAGCGGATAACTCTCTGCGTAGATGTCAAGGATATACATTTCTGCAATCCTCAGAATATCTTCCTTCTTTAAATTCAGAATTCTTGCATGTCTCACCGCCCGGCGGATCAGACGCCGAAGTACATAGCCCGCGCCCGCGTTAGCCGGTAGAAGCCTGGCTTCGTCGCCGATCAACATGACACTGGTACGAATGTGGTCGGCCAGAATCCTCATGGATCTGGTCAGCTTTTCATCCTGCTCGTATTTCGTACCGGAAATTTTCTCAATATATGCTATGATCGGAGCATACAGATCTGTCCTGTACACATCCATGGTTCCGTTTAAAAAGGCCAAAATCCGCTCCAAGCCCCAACCGGTATCCACATTCTTCTGCTTCAAGGGCGTCAGAGTGCCGTCCTGATGCTTTTCATACTGCATAAACACATCATTTCCAAGCTCGGTATACTTTCCGCAATGACAGCCCGGACCGCAGTCGGGTCCGCAGTCAGGCTTGTCCGCAATATAAAACATCTCGCTGTCAGGACCGCAGGGCCCGTACTCCAATCCCCACCAGTTATCCTCTGCCGGAAGGTAATGAATATTCTCCTTCTTAAATCCCGATGCAATACGATACTGTGCGCCTTCTTCATCCCTGGGCGCATTCTCGTCCCCCGCAAATACGGTAGCGGCGAGATGATCCGCATCAAAGCCGAATACCTCCGTCAAAAGCTCATAGCTCCACTGACAACGCTCCTGCTTAAAATAATCTCCCAAACTCCAGCTTCCCAGCATCTCAAAGAAAGTTCCATGACTCTTATCGCCTACAGAATCAATGTCGATGGTACGAACACAGCCCTGTACATTACACAGACGGTTCCCCAAAGGATGCTTTCGGCCCAGAAGATACGGCATCAGCGGCTGCATTCCGGCCACGTTGAAAAGAACGCCTGTAGAACCGTCGGATACAAGAGACACTGCCCCCACATCCACATGTCCACGGTCAATATAAAACTGTTTCCAGGTTTTTCTAAGCTCATCAGCCGTAAATTGTCTCATTTTAATCTCCATACCTTTCCATAACATATACCGAACTAGAACTATTATATTATTGGTTACCTGTATTGTCAAATGCGTGGGTTAATCGTCCTCTTCCTCCAGAATCTCGTTCAGCTCCTCCCTGGCGTCCATGATCCCGTCGTGATCTCCCTTCTTCAGGGCCGCCTCGAAAGCCGTAATATAATGATCCAGCTTCTTTCTCCGCTCCCCCAGAGCCTCCTCATACATGCGCTCCGCCCGCAGCAGCACCAGCCGGTTTTCTTCATAATCTCTGGGCTGAATCTTCAAGTAGGCCAGCTCCTCCATGCGCTTTTTGATCTCCTCGTCGGTCATCTGATTGTCCTGGCCCTTGATAATCATCTTCTGGCTCACTCCCGTGGAGACCACCGTCACTTCCACCTCCAGCAGGGAATTGATATCATAGGTATAGGTCACATCCACGCATTCCTGCCCCTTGGGGCCCTTGGGAACCTCCACCTCCAGTTCTCCCAGGTACAGATTGTTTCTGGCAAAACGGCTCTCTCCCTGCAGCACTCTGACGCGAACCTTGTCCTGATTGTCCCTGGCGGTGTACAGACGCTCGGTGTGACTTGCGGGAATCACGGTATTTCGCTCGATGATAGGGCAGAACCTGCCGTCCTCGAATTTCCCCTCCTCATACTCCACCACTACCTCCGTACCCAGCGTAAAGGAACATACATCGGTGAGGATAACCTCTTTTACCTCTTCCCTGCGCTCCTTCATGGCCGCCTGCACCGCTGCGCCCAAAGCCACCGTCTCGTCCGGATTGAGCCTGGTATCCGGAAACTTCCGGAAAAGCCGGATCAGGAAGTCTCTGACCACAGACAGCCTGGTAGCGCCTCCGATCAGCAACACCTCGTCGATGTCCCCCAGCTTCAGCCCGGCGTCCGACAGACTCTTTTTCACCGGTTCCCGGATCTTCATAAGAAGCTCCTCGCAGGCTTCCTCATATTCTTTATGGGTGATGATCTGCTCCAGGGTATTCTCCTGGTACAGGAAGGACATGGTGGTCTGGCTGTTGTCGCTGATGGCGCACTTGGCTTTCTCCGCCTGACGGTACAGCCGGACCTGTTCCTTCTCCGACAGCCCCGTCAGCTGCAGCTTGGCCTTCTGCAGAAACAGCTTGGCCATCACCGCCGTAAAGTCCTCGCCGCCCAGATAGTTGTCTCCGGCCACGGCCCGCACCTCCAGAATATTGTGGTACAGCTCCAGGATCGAAACGTCGAAGGTGCCGCCTCCCAGGTCGAACACCAGGAAGCGCGTGTCCTGATTTTTATCATAAAGCCCGTATGCCACGGCGGCCGCAGTAGGCTCGGAAATCATTCTCTCCACCTTCAGCCCCGCCAGCTCCCCCGCGCGTTTGGTGGCCTTTCTGCGCTTGTCGTCAAAGTAGGCAGGCACACTGATAACCGCCTCCGTGACCTCTTCTCCCAGATAACTCTCCGCGTCCTCCTTCAGCGCCCGGAGAACCATGCTGGAAAGCTCCTCCGGCTTAAAGTGCCTGCCGCTTAAGACATAATCCCGTTCGGTTCCCATGCTGCGCTTAAAGGTCTGCGCCACGGAATCCGGATACAGGCTCATGCGCTCCCTGGCCGTCTCCCCCACATAGACATTCCCTTCCTGATCCACGCTTACCACGGAGGGCGTCAGATTTTTTCCCAGCCTGTTGGGAATGATTTTCGGACCATTCTCCGTAAAACATGCGATCAGGCTGTTTGTGGTGCCCAAATCAATTCCTACTATCATGTGCTCAAATCCTCATTTTTCATTTATTGGCCGCACTTCCCCGTATATGCTTTATTGCCAGCATATACTCGTCGGCGGGCTGAAGCTCCAGGTTGCGGTGCAGGCGCTCCCAGGCCTCCTCCTCTTTGCCCTGCCGCAGCAGATACAGGATGCGCACGCCTTCCATCTCCCGGCACACCACGCTGGTACAATAGTGGCAGACTCCGGTGCTTTCTTCTTTTCCAAACAGCTCCTCCAGCTTCTCCTCCGGCTCCGTGTACCATGCTGCCAGAATCTTCAGCTGCAGATGCGCCTTCTCTCTGTCATAAAACAGATCTCTTTCGGCAAAGCTCTCCCTTCTCAGGGCCTTTGCCAGCTGCGCGCCGTATTTCCTTCCCTCTTTCTCCATGCCGCACAAAATGCAGGCCATAACCATGTCCGCAAGCCGGCTCTCCGACTTTTCCTCCGGAAGGGCGTATTTTTTCAGATGGTTGATGCAATCCGCCGCATCCTGTACCGTCCCGCAGATCAGCGCCGCCCATAAAGCGTATTTGTAATAACGGATGTATTCCTTACTGCCCGGCCCTGCGTCCTTTCGGCCGAAGCCAAGACCGGCCCGCAGGCCCTTTTTGATTCCAAGCGCCTCCGCCCAGACTGCCAGCTTCTGCCCGGCGAGCTCCGGCTCCCCGCACTTCAGACAGGCATCCACACAGTTCTCCAGACTGCCAAATTTATCCTTTTCGGCATATTTTTCATGGAGTTCACAGGCCTCCTTTGCCCTTCCCAGATTTACACAGCACTCCGCATACTGCTTCAGGAACCAGATACTTGTATCCTGAGTAATGGCTTCATACTGCCTGCAAGCTTCCAGCGCTTTGTCGTAGCAGCCAAGCAAGGAGTACAGATCTGCCATATCGGTGTAAATCACCGGAGACATTTCGTCGTCCATATAGAGAATGGCCTTCTTGATATAATACAGGGCCTTCTCGTAATTCCCCATGTATTTATACACGAAGCTCAGACCGTTGTAGGCGTAAGGATTGGACGGATTCAGGGAAATGGCCTTCTCAAAATCTTCCCTGGCCTCCTCATAGTGATGTCCCGCCCTGTGGAAGATTCCTCTCTCCACAAACATATAGCTGTCGGGACAGTGATAGAGATACTCCGTCAGCACTGGCAGTCCGGTCTCATAAAACCTGGGCTTTCCCTCCTCCAGAGGCTTGCGGATTTCCTTCCGGAACCGCTTCAGCTTGTTGTTCAGCACCTCGATCTCCATGGTCTTGTGATCCTTCTGGAACCGGTATGCCTCCAGGATGGCACTCTTCACCCCGTTCTTTTCCGCGTCCTCAAACACCCGGGCCAGATCCTCCCAACGCTCCAGGTCAAGATACACTTTAGCCATATACTCGTATGCCTTGGCAAATGTGGGAAAACAGCGGACACACTGTTCTCCCGTTCGGATCACGCCTCCCGCGTTCAGCTGTCTTCGGTACGCCTCCATGGAGGTGGCAAAGGCCGCGTAGATCTGGTACTCCTCCACCAGTTCACTGACGATCTCCTCACACTTCTCGTATTCCTCCATCTCCGTATAGATCTGCGCCATTTCCAGCAGGATACCGATATCCTTCGTGCTGTCCTCCAGAACCGCCTCTCCCTCCCGGATGGCCTCCGGGAACCTGTCGCTGTCCCGATAGCCTATGTTGTGATGGCACTGCATGCGGATCATATGTGCCTGTCTGAGGCGGTCTCTGTCCCTCTCCTTCTCTTCCTCGCTCTCGTCTCCCAGAAGCTTTTTTTCCAGCTCCTTCTCCCAGAAGCGCGTCATGGTGATGGCCGTCTCATACTCCGCCGCCTCCACATGCAGCTTTGCCATGAGGCCGTTCCACTCCGCCTCCTTTTCGGGAGGCAGCAACCGGTCAAGCTTCACCGCCAGCTGGATTCCCCGGAAAACCTTGCCGTCCTGAAGGTAACACCAGCACAGCTCCAACGCCGCCTCGCTGTCCTTCCCGATCCGCCATTTTTCTTCCAGTTCCTTTTCTATCTCGCGGTTTACCTTGCCCAGCAGCTCCATGAATTCATCGCTGCCGCCTGACGTCAGCACCTTCTCCGCGCATTTTTTTGCCTCCCGGAACTCTCCCCTGTCATAGTACCATTCCGTCAGGCGCACGTTTGCCATGTAATGAGTGTCATTTTCCGCCTTCAGCTCCTGGTAAATTTCCACAGAACGCCGGCGATATTCCCCATTCTTTTCCTTTCCCATCTGCCAGAGCGATTCCGCCGTGTTGTAGCGGACCATGGCCGCCGTATTGCTGCCGGAAGCGGTTTCCCCCGCACATTTTTCCATCAGTTTTTCCAGAAG
Source organism: uncultured Acetatifactor sp. (assembly GCA_910586835.1). Lineage (GTDB taxonomy): Bacteria > Bacillota > Clostridia > Lachnospirales > Lachnospiraceae > Acetatifactor. The sequence goes on along the minus strand of CAJUJU010000019.1, from coordinate 40,775 downwards.
GGCAACGGCTTCCTCCGGCTTTTCCTGCTTCGACAGCAGCTCGGCACGACAGATCTCCATGGCGGGATGACGGATGTTCAGGTCGTCCGCATTGCCCAGAGCCTCCTTGGCCTGCTTCAGATCATCCTGCTGCAGCGCCTGCCAGCAGCGGTCATAATACTGCAGGAACAGATCATAGGGAGCGTCGTCCTCCCCCTCGAATTGGTCAAACTCCACATCCTCGCCTCGCTCGCACTTCCCCAGAATATATCGGATAAAATCCGCCGGAAATTTCTCCCGCAGTCTGGCCGCGTCCGCCGTGAGAGAAAGCATCTTATCCAGAAGCTTCCACACGTTTCCGGGAAGACGGAAATGCTCCATCAGGAAGCGCAGCAGCTTCTCGCGGCAATTCTCTTCTTCCTCCAGGGAAAGAAAGCAGTCGTCGTCAAACAGCTTTTTCCACTCCTCCACGTTCTGCCTGCGGCGGATGCTGCCATAGATCTCCGCCGCCTTTTCCACCCAGACTCCCGACGGCGTTTCGTCCCGCCCGGGCTGCTCCCCGTCCTCTTCCTCCTGCTGTCTCGCAAGCCGGCAGGCCTCCTCATAAGCTGTCCTCAGGCGCTTGAACCCCTCCGGATCATCCTCCGGGTTGACAGCCGACAGTCTCTGCCTGTAAGCCGCCTTCAGCGCTCTTTCGTCCTTTGTCTCCTCAATACCCAATACCTGAAAAATTTCGATCCTGTTCATACCTGCGCTCCAATCCAGTGAAAAGGAGCAGAAGACCCCTTCTGCCCCTTCGACGCACCCGTTTTAAAAATCAAATTTATCCGCAAAGTAAGCGTCCAGAGCCGTGATTGCAATTCTCTCCTGCTCCATGGAATCCCTGAAGCGAACCGTCACACAGCCGTCCGTCTCGGAATCAAAATCATATGTCACACAGAAGGGAGTCCCTATTTCATCCTGACGGCGATATCTCTTGCCGATATTTCCTCTGTCGTCATACTCACAGTTATATTTCCGGGAGAGATCCCGGAAGATCTTTTCCGCGCCCTCGCCAAGCTTCTTGGAAAGCGGAAGCACACCGATCTTGACCGGAGCCAGCGCCGGATGGAAACGCAGCACGGTGCGCATGTCGCCGCCCTCCAGTTCCTCCTCATCGTAGGCAGCGCAAAGGAAGGCAAGCACTACCCTGTCCGCACCCAGAGAGGGTTCGACCACATAAGGTATGTACTTTTCCTTCTTTTCATCGTCAAAGTAGGACATGTCCTCCCCGGAGGTGTTGGCGTGCTGCGACAGATCATAGTCCGTCCTGTCCGCAATGCCCCACAGTTCGCCCCAGCCGAAGGGAAACAGGAATTCGATATCGGTAGTGCCCTTGCTGTAGAAGCACAGCTCTTCCGGACTGTGGTCACGCAGCCGCATCTCTTCCTCCTTCATGCCCAGGGACAGAAGCCAGTCGCGGCAGAAACCGCGCCAGTACCGGAACCACTCCAGATCCGTGCCGGGCTCGCAGAAAAACTCCAGCTCCATCTGCTCAAACTCCCTGGTGCGGAACGTAAAGTTGCCCGGGGTAATCTCATTGCGGAAGGCCTTTCCGATCTGGCCGATGCCGAAGGGAATCTTTTTCCGGGAGGTGCGCTGCACGTTTTTGAAATTTACGAAGATGCCCTGAGCCGTCTCGGGACGCAGATACACGGTGCTTTTCGCATCCTCCGTCACGCCCTGAAAGGTCTTGAACATCAGGTTGAACTGGCGGATATCCGTAAAATTATGTTTGCCGCAGCTGGGGCAGGGAATCTGCTTCTCGTCAACAAATGCCTTCATCTGCTCCTGGCTCCAGGCATCCACGCTCTCCGTCAGCTCAATCTCATGCTCCCCACAGTAGTCCTCGATCAGCTTATCCGCACGAAAACGCTCATGACATTCTCTACAGTCCATAAGAGGGTCGGAAAAGCCGCCCAGGTGCCCGCTGGCCACCCAGGTCTGCGGATTCATCAGGATGGCGCAGTCCACACCTACATTGTAGGGATTTTCCTGTACAAACTTCTGCCACCATGCCTTTTTTACATTGTTTTTCAGCTCCACGCCCAGATTGCCGTAATCCCAGGTATTGGCAAGCCCGCCGTAAATCTCCGAGCCCGCGTACACAAAGCCCCTCGCCTTTGCAAGGGATACGATCTTTTCCATTGTCTTTTCCATTTTTTGCCTCCCACTTATTTTAGTAAAATATATGCTGTTTCCTCCGCATCGGACAGATCCACGCTGCCGTCCTCCGCCAGACTTAACCCCCTGCTCATATGGGTTACGCCGGAGGGAAAACAGAGCACTGCCCTGGCGTCCGTAATGACCAGCATCTTCTTTCCGCCCTGTAAAATCTGTTCCCAGGTCCAAACGGTTCCGTCCTCCACGCTCTCCAGGATGCCCTCCAGGCTGTAGCCAAGATTAATCGCCTCCTGCACGGTGCCGTAAAAGAAGCTTTTGCCGGTAAACCCGGAAAAACTGCCGCCTCCGTCAAAACGGTACACCACGGATACCCGCTCCGGATCATTCTCCAGAAGCTCCACCCGCTCTACCGAGACCCTTCCGCTTCCCTCCCCGGCCGTCCCGTTAAAGGCGTCTGCCTCTTCCTCCGCCATGGCTCCCCGC
>CAJUJU010000019.1:0-38140 GCA_910586835.1 uncultured Acetatifactor sp. | reverse complement strand
AGCTCTGACAGGTCATAGTAGTCCTTCCCGAAATCGCCCACAAGGTAGTAAGTCAGTCCTCCGCCCTTCTCCAGGACAATGGTATCGGCGCCCACCGACCCGGGCGCGCTCCCGCATCCTCCCAGCAGAACGGCCGCCACGCAGGCCAAGACTGCAGTCTTTGTGTATCTTCTCATAACGAATCCTGTCCGTGCGCTGCGGCGCACCTTCGCTCAGCCTGCTGAATACACATTTTTATTCGGCTGACGTAATCTGCCTGTGATAAGATATTGTATCAAAAACACTCTGTTTTTTCAACACAGAGTTTTCAGAACCTCCAGACTTTTGAACTCACGGCCCACAAATCTTTTCATATAGTCCTTCGCCACCTGCTGCAGCTGAAGCAAAACGGAGTCAGTCACCGTGAAGGTATAGAGCTTTTCCACGGAACTGGCCGCTATGTATTCCAATGCGTACACGGCTGACGCTTCCAGTCCCCCGTCCCGGGGCACTCCCGGAAATTCACCGTTCACCGCGATTGCCTTGCATTCAAAGATACATCGAACCAGGGGATCCGGCAGAGAGGACGCACACAGCGCCCGCAGAGACTGGTACAAAAGCTTCAGCATCTCCCGTTCGTCGTTATTCTCTCGGGTATAAAAATCCGCCACTTCCATAAAATACATGCCGTAGCATGCGCCGATGTAATCCGTTCTGAGCTCTTCAAAATAATTCTGAATCTCCGCATCCCCTACCGTATAGGAATTTTTACCCTCATACAGCCGGAAGCTTCCGAAGGCAAACGGGTTGGTAGCCGCCGTGAGCTTATTTCCCGGTTTCCTCGCCCCCCTGGCAAAGGCAGACAGCTTGCCCCGCTCCCTGGTCAGAAGGCTGATATGTCTGTCGTACTCCCCCACCGGAGACTGCTTTAATACCATTCCCGTCACCGTGATATGTCCCTGCATAGGTCAGATAATCCTCGATTCTTCCGCTGTTCTCAAATTGTTTCCAGTATTCCATGTTCATTCTGCTCATCCTCGGTTCCCTTTGTATTTCACAATTTTAGAATTTGCAGAATGCCCTCTTTCTATTCGCTGATTTCCTTTGGATTATAACCAAAATTTCTCAAAAGATAATCACTGTCACGCCAATCTTTTTTCACCTTCACCCAGAGCTTGAGATTTACCTGCATCTCCAGCAGCTTCTCCATTTCCGGCCTGGCTGTGGAACCGATCTTCTTGAGCATCTGTCCCCCTTTTCCGATGACAATGCCCTTGTGGGACTCCCGCTCACAGATAATGGTCGCCTCGATATGACAGATTTTCCCCTTTTCCTGCATACTTTCGATGCAGACCGCAATGCCGTGGGGAATCTCGTCCTCCAGAAGCCGCAGCGCCTTCTCCCGCACCAGCTCCGCCACAATCTGCCGCATGGGCTGATCTGTCAGCGTATCCTCCTCATAGAAGGCCTGGCCGTAGGGCAGATATTTGAAAATGCATTTCACCAGCTCCTCCGTGTTCTCCCCCTTCAGGGCAGACACCGGCACAATCTCCTGAAACTCCATCTCCTTCCGGTAGGTGTCGATAAAGGAAAACACTGCTTCCCGCTTTACCGTATCCGTCTTGTTGATCACAAGGATCACCGGCGTTCTCGTCTTTTTCAGCTGCTCGATGATATGTTTCTCCCCGGCTCCGATGTAGTCGGAAGGCTCCACCAGCCAGAGGATCACATCCACCTCTTCCATGGTTCTTCTTGCCACGTTCACCATATAGTCGCCCAACTTGTTCTTTGCCCTGTGGATGCCCGGCGTATCCAAAAAGACAATCTGCCCCTCTTCTGTGGTCAGCACTGTCTGTATGCGGTTTCTGGTAGTCTGGGGCTTGTTCGATGTGATGGCTATCTTCTGACCGATCAACCTGTTCATCAATGTAGATTTTCCCACGTTCGGCCTGCCGATCAGGGTGACAAAGCCGGATTTAAATGTTGTATTTTCTTTCAAGTTTACTCCTGTTCTGCCCGCTCCCGGCGGGCGTTCGTTTTTGCCGTCCCGGGACTGCTCCCCCGGCTCCATCGGCGGACGGCTCCCAGCAGCGTTTTCGCTGCCAGCGGCTTTGCAAGATGCTCATTCATTCCCGCCTCCCTGGCTTTGGTCACATCCTCCGGGTAGGCATTGGCAGTCATGGCGATAATGGGAATGGTTCCGGCGTCTGCCCTCTCCAGGGAACGGATGCGGCGGGTGGCCTCCAGTCCGTCCATCTCCGGCATCATCACATCCATCAGGATCACATCATATTCCCCCGGCTCCGATCCGGCAAAAAGCTCAAATGCCTCCTTGCCGTCCCGGACGGGCGTCACCCTGGCCCCGGCATCCTGCAGCAGGAACAGGACAATCTCCATGTTGATCTCGTTGTCCTCCGCCACCAGCAGATTTCTGCCGGACAGATCATCATCCTCCGCCTCCTCCGGCTCCTGCTGCCAGGACTGCGTCTCGAAGGGCAGCATCACCCGGAACATGCTTCCCTCATTCAGCCTGCTCTCCACCTGAATGGTTCCATTCATCTGCTCCGTCAGCCTCTTTACGATAGTCATGCCCAGCCCCGTTCCCATATAATTGGTGCGGGAGCCTGCGTCCTCCTGGGTAAAGGGCTCGAATATCCGCTCCAGAAACGCCTCCCCGATGCCGATCCCGGTATCGCTGATCACGAAACAAAGCACCACCCGGTCTTCCCCTGACGCTTCTTCCGTCACAGCCAGCCGGATCCTTCCGCCCTCACGGTTATACTTCACCGCATTGCTCAAAATATTCAAAAGAATCTGCCTCAGATGAAGCGCACTTCCGCACAGGTGCGTATGCCGCAGCCCGTCCAAGTCCGTCTCCACCGTGATCCTCTGCTCTGCGGCGTTTCCCCTGGTTACGGAGATACAGTTTTCCAGCAGCGCGGACAAGTCAAAGGGCTCCTTCTCAATACTCATTTCGCCGCTTTCCAGATTGCTCATATCCAGGACATCATTGACCAGCGCCAGCAGATGCCGGGAGGAGATCCCGATCTTATTCAGACATTCCTTCACCTTCTCCGGATCTTCCATACTCCTGTCTGCAATGGCCAGCATACCCATAATGCCGTTGATGGGCGTGCGGATATCGTGGGACATTCTCGCCAGGAAATCACTCTTCGCACTGTTTGCCCGGTTGGCCTCCTCCACGGCATCCTGCAGCGCCCTTCTGGACTCCATCTCCTGCCGCTTCTGCTCCGTAATATCTTTGGAGCTGTTCAGACACAGAATCTCTCCCGTAGCCGGATCGGTGATCAACAGACACGCGTGACGCAGCGCCAGCGGTTGTCCCAGGCTGTCCCTGCATTCAAACTCCACGGAAAACTCCCGCTCCCCCCGCTCAAAGGCCTCCAGCATATGGCGGTTGCAGAGCACTTCCCGATACCTTTCCCGACAGGAGGGCTCCACATGCTCCTCGGACCATCTCCGGAAAAATTCATCCGCCTGACAGGGCGCTTTCATCCCCGTCTCCTGAATCAGCGGCGTCCTCCGCTCTCCGTCGATTTCATAGAATTCCTCCTCAATCAGGTTGCGGCTCACATTGATGTGAAAGGTAGTCCTGGCTCCGGACACAGTCGCCTGGCGGTACTGCTCCTCCGCGCTCAGAGTTCGCCGCAGGCCGTTGTTTGCCTCCGCAATCTTCCCGTTCGCCTCCTGAAGCTGCGAAACCAGCTCCAGGATCCTCCCTGTCTGCCTCTCGGACATCCATCTCTCATTGCAGACATACACTAACAGCGTAGACGCAAAGACAGCGGCCGAGGTCACGGGATAGGCGGGCAAAAATTTGTGCAGCCCCTCCCCCAGAACCACCAGCAGGGAATACACCGCAAAACGGATATACCTCTCCCTGTCCAGACCATTTTCCGCCCGGAACGCAGCCCCCACGGATACCGCCAGAGACAGCAGCGTATAGCTGCACATGACCGTCAGCATCATATGATAGCCCGGTCCCCTCTGATAACAAAAGTTCTCGTCCAGCCCAAACAGCCATTTGTTCCAGTACGCAAGCACTGCCGCCAGCGCCACAGACAGATGAGGCAGGGCGGTAATCACGCGAAAAACCGGATGCCGCACAAGTTTCGGCAGGCAAAGTCCCACCACATAGCGCAGCCACAAAAAACCGGGCAGAATTGCCACCGCAAAATAGAGCCCGTTGGCCCCATAGTTTATGATTCCGCCAGGCCCCAGCATCGTCCCGTCCATGTAAAAGGTAATTCCCTCCAGAGACAGATACAGCGCATTGGCCAGTATGGTGAAGACGAAGCATCTCTCCGTCTCCTGATTTCTTCTGTATTCGCTGTTGCGGAAAATCTCCATAGAGATCCACAGCAGAATCAGCGCACAGAATATGGTAAACAGATTGTAAAGATCACCGGCCATAGCTTTTCCCTCCATGCGCTCAATGATTCTTTCATTCTAACAAACAAACCGATGAACCGCAAGATTTTACGGCCCATCGGTCAGAAAAAATATGAAAATTTTACAAGCTCCTATTCAAAATCACCAGAACGGGAATAATTCCTGCCGCCATTCCCAGCAGCATGGTGAGGAAGACGGAGGCGCTCTGCTTCACCACCCTGACCTCGCTGTCCCAGTCAAACACCGGAAAACGGCTGTTGATCAGAAGCCCTGCCGCCGCGCTTCCCACAAGATACAGCGCCGGAATCAGAATCAGTCCTGCGGCTCCTGCCGGATCGGGTTTTATGGCCGCCAGACAGAGAACCTCCGAGATCAGCCAGAACGGCAGCGCCACCGAGAGGCTGGCCAGAAACTTAGCGCCATACAGCAGCCCGGGCGGAACCGGCAGCGTCTGCATGATCCACCACTGCCTGCCCTCCATGGAGACGGAACTGCAGCTCGGAGGCATCATGGCCGCCAGCAGCCCCAGCAAAAAGGGCAGCAGCCTCTCCGTCATCTCCTGTGCCCCGGGCTGCGCAGACATCCCAAGCAGCTCCACCAGACGCTCCGGCCCCACAAACAGAACGCCAGCCGAGACCACCGTCATCAGAATGTACCCTACGATTGTGTTCGTCACATAGACCGGAGAAGCGACATAACGAATCAGTTCCCGCCTCCAGAGGCTTGCAAGAAGTCCGCTTTTTCTGCCCTGCTTCATGGAAAAACCGCCTCTTGCACTGTCCGCGTCAAGCGCCGTACAGATACCCGAAAAGTGTTTCTGCAGCACCGCCGTATAGACCAGGAATACCGCTGTGGATACCCCTGCCAGCAGAAGAAGCCCGCCCACGTCCTGCAAAAGGAGCGCATCCCCGAACCAGAGCGCCGGCGGATACAGGGTGCCGACCTTTTCCTTCATCAGCCCGGCAGCGCCGGTCAGCAGATCCTGCAGCTGATCCGTCCCTTCCGGAGTGCCGCCCTGCCACGACAGCACCATACTCCCGCCCAAAGCCCCCAGAATCAGCAGAAGCGTCAGCCCGATATTCACCAGATTTTTATGTTTCCACCTGGCGCTCACCGCAAGAATCACCGCCCCCAGGATCGTTGCCACGGTCAGGGGCAGAAGGGGCAGAAACCCCATACCTACCACTGCATAAATCCAAAAAAGCACCCCCGGACGCACATGCATCGCATAAACCGCAAGTCCCGGCAGCATCACCAGAACCGACAGCATCAGATCCGTCACATACATGGTCAGGAATCTGCTGGTGATAATGGCAGCCGTTTTCACCGGAAGGGGCTGCTGAAGCTCATAATCCTTTCTCTGGAAAATCACGCTGCCTGCCTTGAGAAAGGAAAAGATGAAAACGGCGCCGCTGACCGTCACCGCCAACACAATGGGAATCGTCTCCTCAAGTCCCATCGCCGCAAGTCCCCAGGCATAGCCGCCGGAATAGCACGCCAGCATAAAAAGCACCAGGATCCACACCACACCCAGACCCGCGGCTCTCAGCCTTTTACCTTTATCCCGCGTGTACCGGAGTTCATTGATTCCAAAGAGATTACAAAGTCTAATCCCCGTTAACAGTCTGATCTGTCTGAGCATTTACCGCCACCTCCATGAAAATCTGCTCCAGGGATCTGTTCCCCAGCACCTGCCCGGTCTCCCCCTCCAGCACCAGCTTCCCCCCGGAAATAATCGCAATGCGGCTGCAAAGCTTCTCCGCCACATCCAGCACATGGGTGGAAAAGAAAACTGCGCTGCCCTCCGCACAAAGTGCCTTCATCTTCTCCTTCAGCTTCAGCGCCGCCTCCGGATCCAGTCCCACAAAGGGTTCATCCAGAATCAAGAGCCCGGGCCGGTGGATCAGTCCCCCGATAATTGCCAGCTTCTGCTTCATGCCGTGAGAATAGGAGGAAATCAAATCTCCCAGCGTATCATAGATCCCGAAATCCTCTGCCTCCCTCTTGATGGCTTCCCTGCGCTCCCCGGCAGACAGCTGAAACACATCCGCCATGAAATTCAGATATTGAATGCCCGTAAGGTACTCGTAGAGCTCCGGATTATCCGGCAGATAGGCCAGCCTCTTTTTGCACTCCAGGGCCTCCTTCCTGACGGACAGACCATCCACCCTGATCTCACCGGCGTCAAATTCATGAATCCCCACCACGCACTTGATGGTAGTCGTCTTACCCGCTCCGTTTCGCCCGATAAATCCATAAATATCTCCGGGGCGCACATGCAGGCTCAAGTCCGACACCGCAGTCTTCCCGCCCTTATAACGTTTTGTCAGATGTTCAATCCTCAGCATTTTTTCCCGTTCCTCCTCTTACCGTCAACTCGTTTATCTCGTCGATCTGTCTCTGCAATCTCTCCTGATCCAGCTTTTCAAACTCCGGAATTCTCAGAGAATCCGTCACGCTGTCCCGCACCAGGCTCTCCATCCTCAGATGATCCCGCACCACCATTCCCTCCAGCCACCGATCCAGCCGGGAAAAATAGTCGTCTCCATGCAGAAAAGCACCTCCCTGCAGCAGCCGTTTTGCCGCCTCACAATATTTCCTGATCCGGTAAAAGACCTTCTCTTCCATCTCCCGGGATTCCCCCAGAAAACTGCACAGCACCCTGGCCGCCTGATAGTAATATTGCCCCGCCTGATTTGGATGCAGGCTCTCCAACCGCCAGGCCGCCAGCAGCGCATCCGTTCTGGCAAGAGTCTCCTCCACCCTCTTCGGCTCCAGGCCCGGCAGCATGAGCATCTTCACGCTTTCCCCCACCAGGTTCAGTACGCTTCTGTACATGCCGATCTGTATGGCCAGCTCCGCTCTGTCAAAGTCTCCCAGCTGCAGACAGGCCATGGAGAGGATTCCTCCAGTATCTCCCAGGCGGTTCGGATCCAGCCATCCCGCAAAGGTCTCCGCCACCTCCCCGGCTCTTCCCGTATACAGCTGTATGACTGCCAGAAGCCCGGCGGCATTCTCACACCGCGCCATCTCCCCGCTGTTCTCCAGAATCCTTTTTAAAAGCGCCTCCGCCCGGGACAGGACGTCTCTTTGCCGCTCCTCATCCCCTGCCAGAGCTGCATGGTTCAAGTACAATGCCGCCATATGCTCCAGGAATTCATAGCAGCAATAATATTTTTTTACCAGCTCCTCGCATTTTTCCATCACCTGCTCAAAGGGCAAAACGGCAAAATCTCCTGCCAGTTGTCTATAGTAATATCCGATCTGTTTCCGATCCAGCTGTGCCTCATAGCCCAGAAGTTCGTCCACGGAAATATCAAAAAACACAGCCAGTTGCGGCAGAACCCCAATGTCCGGCATGGTCGCCCCGTTCTCCCACTTTGACACAGAGGCCTTGGTGACACCTACAAAATCCGCAAGCTCCTCCTGGGTAACTCTGCATCGTTTTCTGTGATTTGCAATGTTTTCCGCCAGCTTCAGATGATCCATACCTTTGCTTCCTTTCTTCTCTATTGTACCCGCTTATCCTCTGCTGCACAATGGAGCAGAAAGAAATTTCAATTGATTTAGTTTCCTGACGCGATACAAAAGTTCTGATTGAAGTTACCTGCTGTTCCGACAGGGCTTTTGACATCCTAAAAAAGGCTGCGGTGCAACCTCACAACGAGGTCACACCGCAGCCTTTGTCAATCTGCCGCAGCAATTCCGGCAAACAGGGTGGCTTCAACCCACCCTGTTTTTCCGTCACAAAAGGTTCTCGATCTTCATAAATCTGTCTTTCTCCGCCTGGATCTGCTGCTCGTTGCCTACCACACAGAAAAATTCATCCGACAGAAAGGCTCTGATATATTCCGCCAGCGCCCTGATATCCTCCGGCGTGGCGTCAAGAACCTGATCTCTCGCCACCTGCAGCATCTCACGCGTAATGTCGGTAAAATAGTACTCTCTGGAACGGCGTCCTTTTCCCGCAGCCGTCAGCGGAATATCCAGCTCGCTGACCGCACCGATGATATATTTGGTCATGGTGCGCTCGTCCGCCTCATAGTTCGCAATGAAATCCGCCGCTTTCTCAAAGACGTCCACGGTCTGCCCCAGATTCGGATCCCGGTAGGAGCAGAAATAACCGTCTCCGTCCCGGTAAAAACCGCACATACAGCCGTAAGCGCCGCCCTTCACCCGAACATTCACCCACAGATATTCATACCCCAGCATGACACGCAGTACAGTCAGCGCCCCCGTATAGGGAAGCCCCTTCTTTTTGAAGTTTCCGGCACGGCAGACAAAGTCCACCTGCCCCGGCGTGGTAAAGCCCTCGTTTTTCTTATAAGGCACGGGAGCATAAGCCTGCCGCTCCACCTCGCAGGTATACAATCTGCTCTTCAGAGACGTCACCGGCTCCTCCAGCTTTTTCAGGGCCTCCAGGTCTCCCGTAAAATCAATCATCAGGTTCTCGGGCCGGAAGATCATTCTGCTCAGAGCCTGCAGCTTCTCCACCAGCTCCTCCTTCCTGTCCTCAAATTCTTTCTCCAGCCCGCAGGTCAGGCGATACTGGTCAATTCCGCTCAGCATCTCCTCAGCCGCTCCCTTTGCGCTGCCGTAGGACAGAGCCCTGCCCGCAGCCACGGCATGACCGGCAGACTGCATATACTCCTGCATCCTGGAATTATTTTCCGCAAGTATCTCCTTCAGCCGTCTGGTATCCGTCACATCCGTGGTAAGGATCAGCTCCTCCATGAGCTCCAGCGCCCTGGGCAGATTTTCATACAGCGCCTTGGTACAGATCTCCATGGTCATGGTGTAATGACCTTCCTTCACCGCGCTGCCGTAATTGTTCTGCGCCACAAAGATCTCCCCGGTAGCCAGATTGATCTCATTGCACAGCTCTCCGTAGGTATAATGAGCCGTGTTCATCTGACAGTATACGTTCTTCAGAATGCCCAGATAGGGGAAATATGCCTCCGGGATGTCCTTTACCCGGAAAACCAACCGGAAATACCCGATACCATTGGTGAAAATATCGTGGTGCAGGACAAAGGTGTCGCCCAGTTTCTCCTCCTTATTGTAAACCGGAGCCGTCTCCCGCTTCAAATCCTCCCTTGCCAGAAGCGGAATCCGCGCGATATCCTCGGGAGCGTCCTCCTTCTCCCTGAACTCGTCCAGCTTCTTCATCATGGCGCGCACATCCGCAAGCTCCTCCTCGCTCATGCCGCTCTTAATCTTCGCCAGTTTCTCCTTCAGCACCGTCTCCTGCTCCTTTGCCAGCCCCTCTTTCGGCAGCAGAATCACGGTTGCATTGTGATTATTGTGCAGCAGATATCTGTCGATAATCTGCTCAAAATAACCTTCCTTCGCCCTTCTGCGCAGAGACGCGTAGGTCTCGTTGGCCTCAATATGGATAAAGGGCTTTGCGTCGTCGTACAGCCAGCTGTCAAACATCTGAATACCGTACATCAGTCCCTTGGGAGTTGTGCCGAAATCAGCCTCCCTGTAGCGGAACTCAAAATAGTTGATGGCGGAAAGGATGGCCTTTTCGTCAAAGCCGTTCTTTACGATGCCTTCCAGCACCTCCCGGATCACCGCCTTAAACTCCTCCTCTTTCCCGGCGGAGGTTCCCTTTGCCACCACCGCAAAGTAGGGCTGCCGGATCATATCCGTTGCGCTGAATACATCCTTGCCGATTCCCCGCTCGATCAGAGCCTGCTTCAGGGGAGCGCCCGGCACGGAGCAAAGTGCAAAGTCCAGTATCTTCATGGCAGCATACATCTCTTTATCCAGCGTATCGCCCATCGAGAATGCCTGTACCAGATAAGTATTCTCCTCCACGTTTTCCCCCTCGCTGATGGGAAATTCCCGCACGCTGCGGGCCGGCTTTTCAAAGGCAGGCTCCGGCCGGATCTCGGAATCCACCTTCAGACAGTCAAAGTGGGACAGATAATTCTCGTCGAGAAAAGCAAGCTTTTCCGCCATATCCATGTCTCCGTAGAGATAGATATAGCTGTTGGAGGGATGATAGTAGGTTCTGTGGAAATCCAGAAACTGCTCATAGGTCAGATCCGGAATGTTCTCCGGATCACCGCCGGACTCCACCCCATAAGTGGTATGCGGATACAAAGCAGTGGGAATCTCCCGCCACAGGACGCTGTCCGGTGAAGAAAAGGCTCCCTTCATCTCATTGTACACCACGCCGTTATAGATCAGCTCTCCCTCGTCATTCAATTCATAGTGCCAGCCCTCCTGACGGAAAATCGCCTCATTCTGATAGGTATTGGGATAAAACACGGCGTCCAGATAGACATGCATCAGATTCTGAAAATCCCTGTCATTGCAGCTTGCCACAGGATACAGCGTCTTGTCCGGAAAGGTAATGGCATTCAGGAAGGTATTCAGGGATCCCTTCACCAGCTCAACAAAGGGATCCTTGACAGGAAAATCCCTGGAGCCGCAGAGCACGGAATGCTCCGTAATATGAGCCACACCCGTGGAATCCTTCGGGGTGGTGCGGAAACCGATGCAGAACACCTTGTTGTCATCATTGTTTGAAAGCAGCGCCACCCTGGCCCCTGTCTTTTTGTGCCTGCAGAGACAGGCCACACTGTCAATGTCCCCGATCTCCCTCTTTTCCAGCACCTCGTAAGTGGTTAAGTCTTCAATTCTCATTCTTTATCTCCTTTTCATTCTATTCTGTTCTTACCACATCTCTTATGCTCACAGCCCCGCAATTGCCAGCTTGCTCACCGACAGCTCCTGAACCACCAGCCCGCAGGCTTCCTTCTCCTCCCTGCTCATCCCGGTCAGCTGCTCCACACTGAGCTGTCTGGTGACATACTCCCTGCGCGCCTTGCCGAAAAGACTCTTTTTCTCCGCAATAACGTTGACCCTGACCTTTGCCTTCATCTGGGAGTACAGCTTTACAAGAAAGCTGCCCGGCTCCAGATAATAGAGCTGCGTCTCCAGCGTATCCTCCGGATCCGCCTCCGGCAGAATGTATCTCTGCACCAGCATACGGAACTTGAAGGACAGCGCTTCCTCCTCCAGAAGCTCCGCCAGGGTATATCTGCACCCCACATAAACCCGGCCCGTATCCTGCATGCTGTATTTGAAATCCTCATAGGATGTGTGTTTCATATTCTATATCCTCAATCTGAAAACCGCTGATCCGGCAGGCGTTCAAAATGCTCCTCAGAGAAAGTCCGGACTCCTGCGCAAGCTCCCCCGGCGTCACCTTGCGATGCAGCTCCAGTGCCAGTTCCCTGGCCTTGTCCGCCACAAAATTTACCTTGTCCGCCACACTTTTATCCAGCTTTTCGCTGGAGGCGTTTTCCTGAATACAGTCCTCCATGGCGTCCATCACCAGACGAATCAGCATACCCTGTACCTCGGAGGGCGCTTCCAGGCTCCCCAGCAGACTGACACCCATGGTCAGTGCCATGTTTCCCTCCCCGATCAGATCCTCCAAAAAGACTCCCTGCCCGGTGTAGAGCTTTGCAATATCCACCACATCCCTCAGATAATGATGAATCAGCTTCTGTGCCGCCTCCGCTTCCCCGGCCATGGCCGAAAGGGCAAAGGCCTCCACCTGGCCGGAGCTGTAGGTTGGAAGCCCCGCAAGCTCGTCCAGATAATCCTGCAGATAATTGCGCTCCTCCTGCGTCAGGTACTCATCCGGATCCACAGGGGCGCCGATCCCGACCTTATGCTTTACCAGATAATCAAAGACCAGCTGCAGCTGTTCCTCCGTAAGTCCCTGTCCGGCAAATGCCTCCCTCACCTGTTCCTCACTGACACAGCCTCCCTGTTCCTTCGCCGTCTTCCGAATCCGCTCCAGCGTCTGCGCAAACAGCACTTCATTCTTCTGCCCCATATTTTCCCTCCTGTTTCCGCATTCCGTTATTTCACATGTTCATGTGTAAACAGATGATTCTGGCAGTATTCATAATTGCCGTTACACTTGGAGCAGAACCGGAACTCCAGATTCGGATCGTCCTCCTCCGTCCTGCCGCAGATCGCACACTTGTGGGTGGTAATCTTCGGGTTGCGCCTGATATCCTGTCTGAATTCCGCTCTCCGCTTCATCTGCTTCGGATTCAGATGCATCCGGTTTTTCGACTTCAGAATAAAAATCAGGAAATTCAGAAGCGACGCCGCAATGGCTGCCACGCTGAACCAGTCTCCCTGCAGAAAGAAACTCAGCATCTCCAGCACAAGCACCGCACCGTAAATCACACCCAGCCACTTTACCTTCACAGGTATGACAAACATCAGCAGCACCTCCGCGTCCGGAAACGTGGCCGCATAGGCCAGAAAGATAGACATATTGATGAAAAAGGTGCTGAAGCTCCACGCTCCCGTGGCGCAGACCGGACCGATGAGTTCCGGCGCGGTTCCCCCGTAATAGAGCGCTACCGCCCCGGCGCACACAAAGCTGCCCACGACAGTCAGCAGAATACCGGTAAAAATATACACGTTGTACCGCCAGGTGCCCCACACCCGCTCCAGGCTGGTTCCCAGACTGAAATAGAACATCAGCATGATCAGAATGAAAATAATGTCCCTGTAGGAAGCCGCCAGGGTAGGCGGAGCAATCACCCAGGTCACCAGCCTCCACACCTGCCCGCGCAGAATCGCATAAGGGTTCAGCGTCAGAAAGCTCATGACTCTCGGCGCCAGCCACTGCAGAAGATAACCGATCACATAGCTGGCTATCAGCACAACCGTCAGATTCGGAATTGCATATTTTCCGAATTTGCGTTCCCATTTATTCATATCATCACAACCTCCTGTGTCATTTTCAAAAAAACGGACGAATACATTTTATCATCCCCGTGGAAAGAAGTAAACCGACCAGATTCATTTTTATAGAAAAATCAGTTTGTTTATAATCTTTTTACAGCTTTTGTTCGTTGATTTTTCGTCATACTTGTCGTATAATACCTTAGTTAGTCGAACTGTGTCGAAAGAACGACCCATTTACCGCGGAAGACTTCGTTCCGCACAGACATTGATACAGAAAGGGTATATTGTAATGAACAATTTAAATGGTGCAAATCTGAGCAAGGTTGCGGCTCTTGGCATTGACATCGGTTCCACCACGGTCAAGATCGCAATTCTGGATGAAGAACATCATATTCTGTTTTCCGATTATGAACGTCACTTTGCAAATATCCGGGAAACCCTCTCCTCTCTTCTGGAAAAGGCCTTCGGACAGCTGGGCAATCTGACGCTTCACCCCATGATAACCGGTTCCGGCGGCCTGACTTTGGCCAACCATCTGGAAGTTCCCTTCACCCAGGAGGTGATCGCCGTGGCTTCCTCCTTACAGGAGCTTGCCCCCATGACGGATGTGGCCATCGAGCTGGGCGGCGAGGACGCAAAAATCATCTATTTCGAAGGCGGTAACGTGGAGCAGCGCATGAACGGGATCTGCGCCGGGGGCACAGGCTCCTTCATCGACCAGATGGCCTCCCTGATTCAGACCGATGCCTCCGGCCTCAACGAATATGCAAAAAATTATCAGTCCCTCTATGCCATTGCCGCCAGATGCGGAGTGTTTGCAAAGACGGACATTCAGCCTCTGATCAATGAAGGCGCCACAAAGGAAGATCTGGCTGCCTCCATCTTTCAGGCGGTGGTCAATCAGACTATCTCCGGCCTGGCCTGCGGCAAACCCATCCGGGGACATGTGGCGTTCCTGGGCGGTCCGCTCCACTTCCTGTCGGAGCTGAAGGCTGCCTTTATCCGCACGCTGAAGCTGGACGGGGAGCACATCGTAGACCTTGACAACTCCCACCTTTTTGCCGCCATCGGAGCCGCCCTGAACGCCGGGGAGGTCTCCTGCACCATGGAAGAAATGATGGCAAGACTTTCCTCCGATTTCAAAATGGAGTTCGAGGTGGAGCGCATGGAGCCGCTGTTTGAGGACAGCGCCGCCTACGAAGCCTTCCAAAAACGGCATGAGGCCCACCATGTGGCTGCCGCTTCCCTGTCCTCCTACCATGGAAAAGCTTTCCTGGGCATCGACGCCGGTTCCACCACCACCAAGATCGCGCTGGTCGGGGAGGACGGCTCCCTGCTCTACTCCTTTTACAGCGGAAACGACGGCAGTCCTCTGAAGACAGCCATCCGTTCCCTGAAGGAAATTTACGAACAGCTGCCGGAGGATGTGCAGATCGTCCGCTCCTGCTCCACCGGCTACGGCGAAGCGCTGATGAAGGCTGCCTTTTTGCTGGACGACGGAGAGGTGGAAACCGTGGCGCACTATTACGCCGCCGCCTTTTTCAATCCGGAGGTAGACTGCATCCTGGACATCGGCGGACAGGACATGAAATGCATCAAGATCAAAAACGGAACCGTAGACAGCGTACAGCTCAACGAGGCATGCTCCTCCGGCTGCGGTTCCTTTATCGAAACCTTTGCCAAATCCCTGAACTACAGTGTGCATGACTTCGCCCAAGCGGCTCTCTTTGCAAAGCATCCCATCGACCTTGGCACACGCTGCACCGTCTTCATGAATTCCAGGGTAAAGCAGGCACAGAAGGAAGGCGCAGATGTCTCCGACATTTCCGCGGGACTTGCCTACTCCGTCATCAAAAACGCTCTGTTTAAGGTAATCAAGGTCTCCGACGCCTCGGAGCTGGGCAAAAATATCGTGGTACAGGGCGGCACCTTCTACAATGACGCGGTTCTGCGCAGCTTTGAGAAAATCGCCGGCTGTGAGGCCGTGCGCCCCGATATCGCCGGCATCATGGGCGCCTTCGGTGCAGCCCTGATCGCCAGAGAACGCTGTGAGGCTGACGGCAGGAGCACCATGCTCTCCTACGAAAAGCTCTGCAGTCTCCAGTACGAGACCAGCATGGCCAAGTGCAGGGGCTGTACCAACAGCTGCAGACTTACCGTCAACAAATTCACCGGCGGACGCCAGTTCGTCTCCGGCAACCGCTGCGAGCGGGGCATCGGCGGACAGAAAAACGCCGGCAACGTGCCGAACCTGTTTGACTATAAGCTCAGGCGGCTCTTCTCCTATCCTTCTCTGGAGGCAGACAAGGCTGTCAGAGGCACGGTGGGAATCCCCAGAGTTCTGAACATGTACGAAAACTATCCCTTCTGGCATGTGTTTTTTACACAGCTGGGCTACCGGGTGATCCTGTCCCCCAGCTCCAACCGCGGCATCTACGAGCTGGGCATAGAATCCATTCCCAGCGAATCGGAATGTTATCCTGCAAAGCTGGCCCACGGCCATGTGACCTGGCTGATCCGGCAGGGTGTGGATTTCATCTTTTACCCCGCGCTGTTTTACGAGCGGGACGAGGTGGAAGGCGCAAACAACCACTATAACTGTCCCATCGTCACCTCCTACTCGGAGAACATCAAAAATAATGTGGAGGAAATCTCCAACGGTTCCTTCCGGCTGCGCAATCCCTTTATGTCCTTCCGGGACGCGGATACCGTGACGCAGGCACTGCTTAAGGAGTTTTCCGAGCTGCCGCCCCAGGAGGTGCGCGCCGCCGTCCAGACCGCCTGGAACGAACAGGAAAACGTACGCCGGGACATCCGGAAAAAGGGAGAGGAAACCCTCCGCTACCTGGAGGAGACGGGCAAGCGCGGAATCGTTCTGGCCGGCAGGCCCTACCACATTGACCCGGAGATCAACCACGGCATTCCCGAGCTGATCACCTCCTTTGACATTGCGGTGCTCACCGAGGATTCCGTCTCCCACCTGGGCTGCCCGGAGCGCCCCCTGATCGTTTCCGACCAGTGGATGTACCACTCACGGCTCTATGCTGCCGCCAGCTATGTAAAGACGGTGGAGCACCTGGATCTGATCCAGTTAAATTCCTTCGGCTGCGGTCTGGACGCCGTCACCACAGATCAGGTGAACGACATCCTCTCCGGCTCCGACAAAATCTATACCTGCTTAAAGATCGACGAGGTAAACAATCTGGGTGCCGCGAGAATCCGTGTCCGCTCTCTGCTTTCCGCCATCCGGGTTCGGGAAAAACAGCACAAAAAGCGTTCGCTTCAGTCCTCCGCCATCGAGAAAGTGGCCTTCACCGAGGAAATGCGGGGAGAATACACCATCATCTGCCCTCAGATGTCCCCCATCCACTTTGAAATCCTGGAGCCGGCCTTCAATGCCTGCGGTTATCATTTCGTCGTCCTTGACAACGATAACCGTCACTCCGTGGACGTGGGGTTGAAGTATGTCAACAATGACGCCTGCTACCCCTCCCTTCTGGTGGTGGGGCAGATCATGGAAGCATTGCTCTCCGGCCGATACGACCTTGACAAAACAGCGATTATCATGTCCCAGACCGGAGGCGGCTGCCGCGCCACCAACTATGTGGGTTTTATCCGCCGGGCCCTGAAAAAGGCCAACATGGAACAGATCCCTGTCATCTCCCTGAACCTGGCTGGTATCGAGAGCAATCCCGGCTTCCACCTGAATGCGGATATGTTGATCCGCGCGGCCATGGGCGCACAGTTCGGAGATATCTTCATGCGCTGCACCTATCGCCTGCGCCCCTATGAGGCCACTCCGGGCAGCGTGGAAGGAATGCATCAAAAATGGCTGAAGATCGTTCAGGAATTTGTGTCCTCCAGACATGTCAGCCTAAGAAAATTCAACCGCCTCTGCCGGGATATCATCCGGGATTTTGACGCCATTCCCATCCTGGACATCAAAAAGCCCCGGGTCGGCATCGTCGGTGAGATCCTGGTAAAATTCTCTCCCGCCGGCAACAATCATCTGGTAGAACTTCTGGAGAGCGAGGGCGCGGAGGCAGTGGTTCCGGATCTTCTGGATTTCATGCTGTACTGTTTCTACAATCAGCTGTACAAGGCGGAAAACCTGGGCACCAGCAAAAAATCCGCCCGCATTGCCTCCCTGGGCATCTGGGCGATTGAACATATCCTCCGGAAGACCTCCGTCAGGGAATTCAAAAGGAGCCGTCACTTTACAGCCCCCACTCCCATTCGGGAGATTGCAGGCTTTGCGGAGCCTATCGTATCCATCGGCAACCAGACCGGTGAAGGTTGGTTTCTCACCGGAGAAATGGTGGAGCTGATCCATGACGGCGTTCCCAATATCGTCTGCACCCAGCCCTTCGGCTGTCTGCCCAACCATGTGGTTGGCAAGGGCGTTATCAAGGCGCTGAGAAAGTCTTACCCGGAATCCAACATTGTGGCCATTGACTACGACCCGGGGGCAAGCGAGGTCAACCAGCTGAACCGCATTAAGCTGATGCTCTCCACCGCACAGAAAAATCTGAACTGAAAAGCGCCATAGGCGATGCTACAAAAAATGCATCCCGGACCGCGAAGCTCTTCTCCGCTGTCTGAGATGCATTTTTGACATGTTTCAGATATCTTCCATTACAGGAAAATATTGATACAATCGGCTTTTCCCTAAGATGCCGCCGCAGTCCTGGTCTTCATGTACTCCTGAAGAGCCTCAGCCACTTCCTCCGGCTGCAGCCCCGTGTCTGCGATCAGGTCGCTGACCGCTTCCAGCTCCTTCATCTTCTTTTCCTGAACAAGTTCCTCCAGTTCCCGCTTCTCTGACTGAACACGAGTCATTAACGCGTCAATCAGCTCCTGCTTTGCGGCAATCTTTTCATCAAGGGTTTTGCGCTGTCCTCTTGCCATATCTGTCTCCTTTCACGGGATTGATACAATCCTTGTAACAGTATATGGACAAGTCTGGAAAAATATGCATATTTTCCGCTACATCAGAAGCTGCAGGAAATCTTCTCTGCTCATGACGCCCAGCTGTCCCACATCCCCCTGAATGATCTGATCGGACAGAGCCTTCTTGTTCTCCTGAAGCTGCTGAATCCGTTCCTCGATGGTTCCCTTTGCAATCAGACGGTATACCACCACCTTCCTGGTCTGTCCGATGCGGTGGGCCCGGTCCGTGGCCTGATTCTGCACAGCCAGATTCCACCAGGGATCATAGTGAATCACCACATCCGCGCCCGTCAGGTTCAGCCCCACGCCTCCTGCCTTCAGGGAGATCAGGAACACTTCCGTACTGTCTTCATTAAACGACTTCACCAGCTGCAGACGCTTTTCCTTGGGCGTATCGCCTGTTATCGTGTAAAAGGACACCTTCTCCTGTGCAAGCCTTGCTGCCAGCAGTTCCAGCATGGAGGTAAACTGGGAAAACAGCAAAATCTTGTGCCCGCCCTCCACAGCGCTTTTCACCAGCTCCACGCAGGCATCCAGCTTTGCGGACTCCCCGCCGTAATTCTCAAAGCAAAGCCCCGGATCACAGCAAATCTGCCGCAGCTTCATCAGTTCCGCAAGAATCTGTAACTTTTCCTTTTTGAACTCCTCCGCATTCTGCATGACCAGCTTCTGCCGCATACGGACTACCTGGGCGTCATAAACCTTCTGCTGCTCTCCCTCAAACTTCACATACCGGTTCTCCTCCAGCTTCTCCGGCAGATCCCGCAGCACATTTTCCTTCAGCCTGCGCAGGATAAAGGGAGCCGTCATCCTCTGCAGCCGTTCCAGCGCAGTCTGCTCTTCCCCTTTCACAATAGGGGTCTCGAAAGTATTCTTAAACACTTCATAACCATACAAATATCCCGGAATCAGAAAGTCAAAGATACTCCACAGCTCGCTGAGCCTGTTTTCGATGGGCGTGCCCGTGAGCGCATATCTCACGGTACTCCGGATTGCCTTTACCGCCTTGGCAGCGGCAGTGGTATGATTCTTGATATACTGTGCCTCGTCAATGATCTGATAATAGAACTCCTTATCCTCATAGCTGCTGATGTCTCTCTTTAACAGATCATAGGAGGTGACGATCACGTCAAAGGAATTGTACTGCTCCAGCTTCTGTGCCCGCTCATCCTGACTGCCCGTGATAAAACAGCAGGAAAGCTCCGGTGCAAAGCGCTTCAGCTCCTCCCCCCAGTTGTACACCAGTGAAGCAGGTGTCACCACCAGGGAAGTGGCGCTCCTTCCCTCTTCCTTCGCAGCCAGCAGCACAGCCGTCACCTGAAGGGTTTTGCCAAGCCCCATATCGTCGGCCAGAATCCCGCCCAACCGATACTCCTCCAGCAGCCGCAGCCAGCGATACCCTGTCTTCTGGTAGCTCCGCATCACGCCCCGCAGCGACTTTGGCACCTCAAAGCCCGCATCCTTTACCGTCTTGAAATTCTTCACCATTTCCCGGAAATGGCTGTCCCGGTTACTGTAAATCTCCTCGTTTTTCTCAAGCAGTTTGTCCAGGTAAAGGGCTCTGTACAGCGGCAGCTTCAGATTTCCCTTTAACAACTCTTTGGGAGAGACCCGCAGCGTCTCCAGCATCTCGTCCAGCGCCGCCAGGGATTCCTCCTCCAGACTGAGAAAATCTCCGCTGCGCAGCCTGTGGTACTTCTTTCTGGTCCGGTAGCTCTTCAGAATTTCCAGCAGCTCCTCCGGCGGCACATCCTGCGTTGCAATATCCAGCTCCAGCAGATTCCCGGAAACCGACACCCCCACGGACATCCGCATCTTCCGCCCCACATTCATGCCGCTGAATCTTCTTGTACACTGCACCTCTCCCAGCGCAAGAAGGGCTTCCACCCCCCGATCCAGGACACTGTACATCAGCTCCTCGTCCTTCCCGCAGTTTAGCTCCCGGCGTTCCGGGTCATAACAGGGAAACCACTGTTTGGTCAGAAAGAGAATTTCCGCCTCCCGCTGCTTGTCCCGCAGAAGCTCTCCGTCATTTTGGTCATCCGTCAGCATAAACTGGCGCTCACCGTACCTGGCGCTGATTCTGCAGCTCATATCGTGCTCCTCCGCATCCAGGAAAAACACAAACTCCACCCTGGGAGGAAGACAGGCGGCAATCTCCTCCACATTCTCTTCCATGATATCCACAACTCCCTCCAGCTGTGGAAGCACATTATAATAAAACTGTGCCAGATGATTCCTGCCCACCTCAAAGTGCATGGAACCGTCCCGGCAGAATCCGGACAATATTCTGACCTTCCGTGCAAATTCCTCCTCCAGCCGATACAGCCCGTCGCCATCAATATAATAGGAGGTGCTGCTTCCGTCATAAAGCTCCGGCATTCTGCAGTCTACCTCAATACCGTGAAAAACCCGTCTGCTGCTCAGACTGTTTTTCCGGATGGTCATGGAAATCTTCGGATTCCGCTCCCTGGAATAAATCCATCCCTTTTCCTTTTTGTCGGCGCTCCGCTCCTCAAACTCCACGCCTTCTCTTCCTGCTTTTTCATAAAACTCATCCAGCCGCCAGCCAAACAGTGCAAACTCACCGTTTTTTGACGCCCTCCGCCGATAGTCGCCGTCAGCCTCCATAAGCCGCCTGATAAAAACCTGCTCTTCCTTCACGATCCGTCCGATCAATTCGATCCAGTCCTTGCTCTCCTCCGTAAAATTATCCAGGCGGTGATTGATCTCCGTGCTGCTGCCGTAGGTGCTGCTCCGGGATTCCTGCACATCTTCATAGAACCGGAACAGATCCTTCACCACAAACATCTTTTTCTCCCCCACCCGGAAGGAAACGAAAAGATCGCCGTTTCTTCTGCACAGCCTTGGCATGAGGGTAAGACTTCCGTTCTTCCCCACCGCGTCGGACAGAATATGATTCACCCGGCGCTCTGAAAAAGCTCTCATAAGCCTTGCTGCCAACTTGTCCGTCGCATCCCCCAGATTCCGGCCCTCCACCTTTTCCTCCAGAAGAGACAAAAACGCCGCCAGATAGGAACAGTACTCCCTCCTGTAATATCTATAATAATAGTGCTGCCTGCATTCGCTGCATTCACATTCCCCATACAGCATCTCTCTCCGGGAAAAAATGAGATGAATCCGAAAGCTGTTCTTTCCCTCCCGGCCCTCTCCTATGGCTTCCGCCACCATGCTGTTCTGGTTATCCAGATATCCGGCATCCACCTGCTGAAACTCCACCAGATTTTTCGCCAGAAGCTCCTGGCTCCTGCGGATCTTTGTCTCAGTGAGACGCATGCTTTTTCGTATAGCCTTGTAGTCAAAATACTGATACTGAGAAAGCTCTTCCATATTGCCATGTCCCTGCAGCACCATCCCGGCTTCCACCGGTTCCTCCGGCCGATTCAGCACAATATATTCGGCCCCGTCCGCTTCCGTCCCTATTTTGTTTTCATCATGATTTTCGTACATTTCTGTCCTCCGCATCAGAACACTTTCGCCACCCAAAACCGGCCACTGTAAAATTTTATATTATTTCTCCTTTGTTGACAAGCAAATTCGTCGTTTTTTACACTATTTTTGTGTTTTCCAAATTTTTTCCCACAAGATATTGTGTTTTAAGCAGAATAATGCTATAATGTTATCGCAAGTTGATTTTCCGGAGCGTTGAGTTCTCCCATGTGCCAAAGTGCTGATATGACATCTGTTCATCTCAAATTCTATGTGTCTGCCCTTCGCAGATCCCTTCTCACCTTCTGACTTCTACGCTCTGGTTTTTTCAAATACGCAGTCTGGAGAACCCCCAGACTGTCAAAAAGAAAATCCTGAGATAAGCTATTTCCCGGAAACCGGATTTTAGCTTATCCCAGGATTTTGTTTTGTCTGAATACTCACAAATTGTAGGGCGTCACCTGGTAGACATAATAATTCAGCCAGTTACTGTAAAGGTTGTTGCTGTGGGAACGCCACTGAAGCAGCGGGCGCTGATCGGGATCATCGTCGGGATAGTAATGACAGGGCACAGGTACGGAAAGTCCCTTATCCAGATCCCTGTGATATTCGCTGTTCAATGTATATCTGTCATACTCGGGATGTCCGGTGACAAAAATCTTTTTGCCGCCCTCGGCAATGGCCAGATATACGCCTGCCTGTGGAGATTCCGCCAATACCGTCAGTTCCGGGCAGGCGTGAACAGCCGCTGCCGGAGTCTCGGTATGGCGGCTGTGAGGCGCCAGAAACACATCGTCAAAGCCTCTCACCAGGGGAACCTTTCTGTTGGAAACCCTGTGTTCATAAACGCCGGACAGCTTCTCGGGCAGCATTTGCTTGTTGATGCCATAATAATGATAAAAGCCTGCCTGCGCTGCCCAGCAGATATGCAGGGTAGAGGTCACATGGCTCTCCGCCCAGTCAAAAATCTCGCAGGTCTCCTGCCAGTAATCCACCTCCTCAAAGGAGATTTCCTCCACCGGTGCTCCCGTCACGATCATACCGTCAAAATTTCTGTGCCGTATCTCCTTCAGAGAGGTATAAAACTTGTTCAGATGACTGGATGAGGTGTTGAGGGAGACATGACTCTGCATATTCATAAAAGTCACGTCCACCTGCAGGGGAGTGTTGGAAAGGGCTCGCAAAAGCTGCAGCTCCGTGTCCTGCTTGACAGGCATATTGTTCAGAATCAACACCTGCAGCGGACGGATATCCTGATGCATGGCCCTGCACTCATCCATTACAAATATATTTTCGTTTTCCAGAATTTCCTTTGCAGGCAGATCACTCTGCGTCTTTATGGGCATTTTCCGTCTCCCTCCCGCTTTCCTGTCCCTTCGGAACAATCTCATATTTTGTCAGAAAATCCTCCTCCGACAGAACCGGCACCCCAAGCTCTCTGGCCTTCTTGTTCTTGGATGTGGTGGAGGTCACGTCATTGTTGATCAACGCCGTGGTCTTTCCCGTGACGCTGCCCGTCACCTTGCCGCCTTTTTCCTCGATGAGATCCTTCAGATCATTTCTGCCGGCAAAATGATTCAGACTTCCGGTGATGACGAAGCTCAACCCGGCAAAGGTCTGACTTCCCTCCTCCACCACGGGAATCTCCACCTGAAGCTCTGCCATCAGGCGATCCAGTCTCTGAAGATTATCCTCATCTCTCATATATTCCACAAACGCCGTGGCAATGACTTCCCCAATTCCTTCAATGGCACTCAGGGTCTCCACGTCGGCATTTTTCAGCTTATCCAGATCATGGTCGAAAAATCTGCAAAGCATCTTTGCGTTAGCCGAGCCGATATTGGCGATTCCAAGACTGTAGATCACCCGGGGCAAAGTGGTATTTCTGGAAGCGTTAATACCGTCCATCAGCTTCTGATAGGATCTTTCCCCAAAGCCCTCCATTTCCACGATCCTGTCCCGGTAGCGGTCAAGCCGGTAAATATCCGAATATTCCTGGATCAATCCCATATCCACAAACTTCTCCAGTGTGGCCTCGGAGAGCCCGTCTATATTCATGGCATCCCGGCTCACAAACAGCGTAAACGCCTTGATCCGCTTCGCCGGACAGTCCGCATTGGTACAGTAAAGCGACTGCACCTCATTCACCTGCCGGATCTCTGTGGCCTCGCCGCAGACCGGACAGCACCCGGGAATTTCCAGGCTGTCGCTGCAGGTCAGATTTTCAGCGATCTGGGGAATGATCATATTTGCCTTATAGACAGTGATCCGGTCTCCGATTCCCAGCTTCAACCCCCGCAGAATGCTGATATTGTGTACGGACGCACGGCTTACCGTGGTTCCCTCCAATTCCACAGGCTCAAAGATGGCCACCGGATTGATCAGCCCCGTTCTGCTGGCGCTCCACTCTATCTCCTTCAAGGTAGTCTCCCGCAGCTCATCCGCCCACTTGAAAGCAATGGAATGTCTGGGAAATTTGGCTGTCCTGCCCAACGACTCGCCGTAAGCCACATCCTCATAGGTGAGAACCAGCCCGTCAGAAGGAATATCATAGTCCTCAACCTTGTTCTCAAAGAAAGCAACCCGATCCAGAATGTCTTCCTCCGTCACCAGATAGTGCTCCACCGTCTCAAAGCCCTGCTGCTCCAGAAAACCCAGCTGTTCCATGACGGAACCGGAAGTCTCCGCTTCCGGGGCACTGACCAGCGTGTATGCGTAAAACCTCACGTTCCGCCCGGCGGTGATCTCATTGTTCAGCTGACGCACGGAACCGCTGCAAAGATTCCGGGGATTCTTGTACCTTGCCTCCTCATCCTCGATCAGCGCATTCATCCGCTCAAAATCAGAATATGTGATGACAGCCTCTCCCCGCACCACCAGCTTCCCTTCAAAGGGAATTGACATGGGGATATTCCGGAAGGTTCTGGCATTGTTGGTAACCACCTCCCCAATCTCCCCGTTTCCCCGGGTGACTGCCTTTGCAAGCTTTCCCGCCTCGTATGTGAGCACAATCGTCAGCCCGTCCAGCTTCCAGCTGATCACCGCCGGATTCTCCTGCAGCCATTCCCGCAGCTCCTCCCGGTCTTTGGTCTTTCCAAGAGAAAGCATGGGGCTTTCATGCCGCTCCTTCGGCAGTTCCTCCACCGCTTCATAACCCACCCGAACCGTGGGACTGTTGGTCAGCACGATCCCCGTCTCCTGCTCCAGCTTTTCCAGCTCTTCATAAAGAGTATCATACTCCAGGTTGCTCATAAGCTCCCTGTCCTCTGCATAGTATGCCTTTGACGCCTGATTCAACGTCTCTGTCAGATACTTCATCCGCTCCATCTTTTCTGTCTGCATATCCTGCCCTGCCTGTTCTAAATATTTTGCTCAGTCCCTGCCTGCCATTCCACATTCCCGGTACAGCCGCCGTATCTCTTCCTCCGCAAGCTCAACGTATTCTCCCGGCTTCAGCTCTCCCAACGTCACATGCATGACCCGGATCCGCTTAAGCCCTTTCACCTGATACCCCAGTTCCATACACATCCTGCGTATCTGTCTGTTGACTCCCTGAGTCAGAACGATTCGAAAGGTTCGCTTCCCCATCCGCTGCACTTCACATTCTCTCGTGGTGATATCCAACTCCCTCAGATAAATTCCATGAGACATCCGCCATAAAAAATCATCCGTTATTTCTCTGTCTGTCTTTACGATGTATTCTTTTTCATGACGGTTTGCGCCTCTCATCATTCCCTGGATCAGATCCCCGTCGTTGGTGAGCAGCAGCAGCCCTTCCGAGTCCTTATCCAGCCTTCCTGCATAGGTGACGCGAAAAGGATAACGGACGATATCTGAAATGATCCTCTCCGCGTGGGCATCCTTCTCCGTACAGGTGACTCCCACAGGCTTATAAAATGCAAGAACAACCGTTTTTTTATAATTCGATATCACCTGTCCCGAAACGCTGACAATATCACTGCCGCAGACGGACTGCCCCGGAGAAGGAGCCATACCGTTTACCAGAACCTTTCCCTGCCCGATCAATCTGTCCGCTTCCCGCCTGGAACAGACACCGCAATGAGCAAGATATTTGTTCAGTCTCATTCCGTCCATTCCGTCATATCCTCTATCCTGCACACTTTTGGCACTCCGTCCCCTTCCGTCAGGCCTGTCTTTGCCATTTGGTCTGCCAATTCATTATACCGCACATTGGTGTGTGCCGCAACCTTTGTAAAACGAATCTCGATGTCTTTTCCCCAGCTTCGCATGGCCGCCGCATATTTCTGTGTCAACTCCGTCCTGGCATGCCATTCCCCTGTCACCCACTTCTCAATTCCCTGATAATCATAGCGAAGCTCCACCCCGCGGAATCCGTTGAACATGGCAAACTTCACCGCATACATTGCTCCCAGCATTTCCCCGGTGACATTGCGGTGCTGCAGGGACTGTTCCCTGTCCCCATTGCCGTACTGCGTGTAAATACGCCCGTCCGCCAGAAGGAACACACACCCGAAGGCATATTTTTTCAGGGAGTCCTCATAGCTGCCGTCCACATAGGCCAAAAGCTTCCCTTCCTGCGGCAAATCCTCATCTGCCAAAAACTCCGCCCGGGATTGCCCTCCGGCCTTTTCTTTGTCTTCAAGAGCGTCCCCCAGATAAGCTCTGGCTTCCTTCTCGCTGGCGAATCCTTTGTATTCCGCCCCCGGATACCCTTCTACGGACGCCCTGCACGCCTCCCACTCATTAAATACACCTGTTATTTTTCCTCTTTTTACCGCATAGATTTTTTTCGCCGCCATCCTTCACTCCCTGCTCTCACAAAAAGGTACATCTTCCGATGCACCTTTTCCTCCACATTATTTTTTGTAGTACGCAAAGTCATTCTTGCCGCTTCTCTTAACATGATACATTGCATTGTCCGCGCAGATAATCAACTGCTCCACATCCTCCGTATCCTTGGGATAAGAGGCAATTCCAATGCTTCCGCAGACCTTTGTCTCACCTCCGCTTAAGACAAAGGGGCTGGTAAACACCTGCCTGCACTGATATGCCGTCTTTTCCACAATCTTCCCCTGACTGCTCTGTAAAATCAGTATAAATTCGTCTCCCGCAAAACGATAGGGGGTGAGAATCTGTGACTCCATCTCCCGGAGCCTGGCCGCCACCTGGGTCAAAGCCTCGTCTCCCGCCGTGTGTCCCAGCGTATCATTTATCACCTTGAAATCGTCGATATCAATCATAATCACCGTACAGGGAACCTTTTTTTCCACCAGTTGGTTCAGATCACTCATGAATTTGTTCCTGTTGGGTATCCCTGTGAGAAAATCATGCTGCGACGCAGTCTCCATGATCTTCCTTGCCGCTTCCAACTCCTTCAGCAGTGTACGACGCTTATTGTTATCCACCACAAACCAGATAATCACCAGAACCAGCCCTGCGACAATAAGTCCTCCCGGCAGCAGAGCCTCTCTATTCCGCTCAAAAAAGTTGTTTTTACGGTTGACAAGCTCCGTTCCCTCCGGAAGCACTGACAGACTGATATCAAATTCCTCCATCACAGCAGCGTCTATGCAATAGATTTCCGGGCTTTCCCATACAATATCAATACTTTCCACCGGAGTTCCGCTCATCACATCCATGGCCATCCGGGCGGCAAGTTCCCCGGATTTGTACATGGATACCGCACAGCCGCCCAGAACTCCCTGGCCGACTTCACCTTCCACCATACGCAGCGCAGGCACTCCCGCACATTCCCCGATCAACTGAACCGATTGCCTGTTTGTATATAATCTGCCGTCCGCATCCTCCGTCATCACAATATAAATCAGAATCGTATCCTCAGGCAGGCTGCTGAGCGCATATCGCAAAGAAAAGGTCTTCAGCTGTGAGGTGTTGATCTCTCCGAACTCCAGCTCCGGATACTTCTCCGCATAACGGTAAAAACGCTTCCGCTCCGCCTCCCCCGTAATGCTGTCGTCCAGAATCGCAATCACTTTTTTTGCATCCGGAGTGATTTTCAGCCCAAGTTCAATATTCTCTTCCAGAGGAAGCGTTTCCACAACACCTGTAATCAACGGGTTTTCCTCCGCATCGGCAATGAGATCCTCTCCGCTGACTCCCTCAAAAAACATGGGAATTCCCGCAAACAGTTCCTCCTGATATCGCAGTGCAAACTTCAGAGCGGCATCGTCTCCCAGAATCACCGCGTCATAAGCCTCCACCTGAGAAAGCCTGTAGGACAAACCTTCATAAAACAGCTCCAGCGCCCTGTCGTCATCCACCCGCTTGGTATCCATGAACTCATAATCCAGAATCACATCCTCGCCCAGCCCAGCCCTGATACCGCTCATCTGCAGCTGCGTCTGAGTCCACGCAAAGGAATAGGAACTGATGAACAGCACCCGTCCTTCCTCCGAACCTGCCTGCACGCAAAAACCATGGTTTCCGCATAACAGAACCACAAGAAAGAACAGCAGTATTCCGACTGAAGGTCTATTCCTTTTTTTCTCTTTCATAACCTGCATCCCCTGATTTATTAATATGGTACTATTGTACCACTTTTCAGGGATTATTCAAGTACTAAACTGTTGTATCCAGGTACGCCCCCTCTACCAGCGCCGCGGCATCCACCGTGGGCGTATCCACCGGAACATCCACACCGCCCAGCTGCAGGGAGACTCCGCCTCCGTCGCTTCCGTATCCGCCCGTGCCGCTCCCTCCGCCTCCGGTTTCCACGCCGGAACTCTGTTGCTGCTTCTCCCTCGCAAGTCTGTCAAACATGGCCTTCAGATATCTCATATCCGCTTCCATGATCTCCCTGAGCTCTTCTGCACGATGCTTCTTTTTCAGCTGTTCCAAATCTTCCGGATCCATTTCTCCGTCGGCGCGGGCCAACATCAGCTCCTCGGAAAGCTCACTCATGCTGCTCAGATCCTCCAGCTCTTCCATGGCCTCCTGCATCAGCTCACGGCATTGCTCCAGCAGATCCTGAAGCGCCTGCATATCCAGCACCGGCTGCTCCGCCCTCTGCCTCTCTTCTTCCGTCAGCTCTTCCGTCTTTTCCTCCATCTCTCCCTCGCAGGGTCCGCCCTTCTTGGCCTTCTCCTCTTCCAGCAGATGCTTCATCTTCTTTTTTGCCACCCTGACAATGGCTTCCGCATGAAGGATCGCGCTCCGCATTTCTCTCTCATCATATTCACCGCTTCTTCTCATTCTCTGCAGCACCGTGACGCTGTTTCTGGCACTGGCCACCGTCTGCCGGGCAATTCCGGAGGTTTTGGAGCGCAGGACACGGCCGGAAATCTCTTTATAATTGTAGCGCAGACGTCGGGGTTTCTTTTTCGCCGTCTTTGTAACCGAAATCGAGCCTGCGACGGTTCCGTCCGGCTTACGAATTTCGATGCGCTTTGTATAATTATTCCCCGATCTGGTCACTGTCACATAATTGTTCATACCCATCCCCCATAATTCTGACAACGGTCTTAATATACAGTTTATATCGGACAATTATGCTTCTTTCTTAACAAAAAGCGGCGCGGTTATGCCGTTTTCAGGCGCCGCGCCGCTATATTTCGTGAGACAGGACAAACTGTTTACACAATCCCCTGTGCAGTCATGGCCTCCGCCACCTTCAGGAAGCCTGCGATGTTGGCTCCGGCAACATAGTTGCCTTCCATGCCATACTTTTTCGCAGCGTCATCCAGATTGTGGAAAATATTTACCATGATGCCCTGCAGTTTTGCATCCACCTCCTCAAAGGTCCAGGAAAGGCGCTCGCTGTTCTGGCTCATCTCCAGAGCCGAGGTTGCCACGCCGCCGGCGTTGGATGCCTTGCCGGGGCAGAAAAGAACGCCGTTCTGCTGAAAGTACTCGGTAGCCTCCATGGTAGTAGGCATATTGGCGCCTTCCGCCACCGCAAAACAGCCGTTTGCAACCAATGCCTTTGCATCCTCCAAATCCAGCTCATTCTGAGTGGCACAGGGAAGCGCGATGTCACATTTTACAGACCATACGCCGTGTTCACCGTTCTTCTTCTCGTGATACTGTGCGCTGGGTCTTGCGGCCGCATACTCGGTCAGCCTCGCCCGCTTAACCTCTTTTACCTCCTTCAGAAGGGCCACGTCGATTCCCTCGGGATCATAGATCCAGCCGGTGGAATCGGAACAGGTCACAGGCTTCGCTCCCAGCTGCTGTGCCTTCTGAATGGCATAAATAGCCACATTCCCCGCACCGGACACCGCTACCACCTTATCACGAATATCCTTTCCGTTGGATTTTAACATCTCTTCCGTCAGGTACAGCAAACCGTATCCTGTCGCCTCGGTTCTCGCCAGGGAGCCGCCATAGGAAAGTCCCTTTCCGGTGAGCACGCCCTCATAAAGTCCGGTAAGCCTCTTATACTGGCCGTACATATACCCGATCTCTCTCGCTCCGGTTCCGATGTCGCCTGCGGGAACGTCGGTATCCGCACCGATATATTTGTGGAGCTCATTGATAAAGCTCTGGCAGAACGCCATCACCTCTCTGTCCGATTTTCCCTTGGGATCGAAATCCGAGCCGCCCTTTCCGCCGCCGATGGGAAGTCCTGTCAAAGAATTCTTGAAAATCTGCTCAAATCCCAGAAACTTGATAATGCCGAGATTTACGCTGGGGTGAAGTCTCAATCCCCCCTTATAGGGCCCGATGGCAGAGTTAAACTGCACACGGAAACCGTTGTTCACCTGCACCTGCCCCTTGTCGTCCACCCAGGGGACACGAAACAGCAGCTGTCTCTCGGGAGTAACCAATCTCTCCAGCAGAGCATCCCTGCGGTACTTTTCCTCATTGGCCTCAATGACCACACGCAGAGATTCCAGAACCTCTTTCACAGCCTGATGAAACTCGGGCTGAGCAGGATTCTTGGAAACCACCAAATCAAATACCTCATCCACATATGACATTTTCAAATCCTCCTTTATATTTGGATACATGTATACAAACCTGGCCGAAAAATCAGGCACAGGACCTTCATCCTGTGCCCGGCATCATCGTCCAAAAATATTATAAGACATTTACCCTGATTTCACAATACACTTTATCTCGTTAAATCATAAAAGTTTTTTCCCGGTTTGCGGCATATTTTGTACAAAATCACAAAAAACATTCAAAGATATTGCTTCAGTCTGGCCACATTT
Source organism: uncultured Acetatifactor sp. (assembly GCA_910586835.1). Lineage (GTDB taxonomy): Bacteria > Bacillota > Clostridia > Lachnospirales > Lachnospiraceae > Acetatifactor. The sequence continues at coordinate 7,460 of CAJUJU010000019.1, read as the reverse complement.
TTCTCCTCGAGCTCTATCAGCTGCTTTGCCAGCGCCACCGGCTTCTGCCCCGCCTCCTCATTGCGCCTCAGAACCCTCTCCATATCAATGATCCCGTTTGTGCTGCCCTTGATCATCATCTCCGCAATATGGCCTGTGCTGGTATTTAGCATGGTATTATAGTGAATTCCTGTCTTCAGCATGGCATCCGCAAGAACGCCGCTGCGGTAATAATCCGCCTTTCCCGCAATCAACTGCCTGGACGCGGCATTGTGAATCTCGGAATATTTCAGCGACTGCTGGGAGAGCTGCATGGCAAGCGCATCGTCATACACTTTATCCGAGATGGTATCAATGGCCTTCATCGCCGTTTCCGTACTCTTCTGGATCTCTCTGTAAATTGCTATTTCCTGTGATGTCATGTTATTCTCCTGATTTCCTTTCACCGCCTGTGCATGCACGGTCTTTTCCTCTCCGCTCACACAAAAAGAGGAAGTCTTCTACCCTCCGTAAAAGACTTCCCCAAAACACCGTTTTTATTCATGCTTCTATTTCAAAACAGAAATTATTGCTGCGTCACAAATTCCGCCTTCACATATCCCACCTGGCCGTTATAACGCACCTTGCACCAGTCGCCCTCGTTCCCCAGCAGATCCAGAGACTCACCCATGGGCAATACACCCAGCCTGTTGGCTGTCTCATTAGCAGCAGACCGCACATTGACTGCAGAGGTTGCCGTTACCGTTCCGACTGCCTCAACACCGCCTGCACTCTCCTCCATCTGAAGATACTCCGACTTGATATATCCGTCCTTGCCTTCATACATGATTTTGGTCCAGCCGTTTACACGAATCTCCAGCACTTCCACTCTGGTACCGCCTGACACCTTGCCCAGCTTATCAGCCTGTTCGCTGTCGGAGCTTCTGACATTTACCGTTGTGGTAGCCGTGGCATACTGAGGCCCGCTCTCTGCGGGAGGTTCTGTCACAGTAGGTGCTTCCTCCCCTCCCTCCGGCTGTTCATTGCCCTCGCCTTCCACACTTTCCGGCACGGTCTGCTCTGCGTTGCGGGCGGCAATCTGCACACCTACGGCAGTCTGAACCTGATCATTTAACAGTCCAAGATACTCCAGCAATTCGGAATTGGCTCCAACCACCTCATTATACTCTGTGTTGACACGGTTGTTAAAATCCACCACATCCACCTGTCCGTTCACGGCAGTGATAAACGAATTCTCCTCCTCCGTAAAATTACTTTCATTCTTGATATACAGCGCCCCGTTCTCATCCCGGTTCAGGTAAAGGGTCTCATAGCCAGGCACTTCCTCATAATTAATGATGCCCATCTTGAAATAGACATAAGCGATCACGGAACCGTCCACCGGCCCCTGCTTGGAATACACCTCCAGCTCGCCGTAATGATCAATATATTTTGCAAGCTCCGAATAGTACAGAAGGTCATTCTCACTGATCTCGTCATAGGCGGCGCGCATGGATTCCATGTCTCCGGCGCCTCTGGCACTGTAGTAATTGGAAACGAGGGCATAGACCTCCTGATCCTCATTGACGGTCAGCGGCACCTGCTCTTTTGTAGGATCAACCTGAGCCTGCTGGCTCTCCTGACCGGAGCTGCTCTCCTCCGGACTGCTCTCTTCCTCCGCCTTCGCCTTATTGGCATTCAGTGCAACGACTACGGTGAACGCGACCACCACGACCAGAATGACCGGAAAAACAATTTTGCAGTTTCTCACAATAAAATCACGAATCGTGCTCCACTTATCCTTTCGCATTTTAATCCTTTCTCAAACGCAAAAAGCCGCAAGCGGCTTTTTGTTCATATCTGCATTATTACAGTACAGGGTGATGTAAAATGCATCCGACAGGAATCGAACCTGCATTAAAGGCGTCGGAGGCCTCCGTTCTATCCATTAGACTACGGATGCAAATGTTACAAATTTATTACATCACCCTGACTATAATATCATAAAAAGTTCGGAATGTCTAGTCGATTTTTATTGTTTTTTTCAGAAAATTATTTTGACCTTTTTTTCGACGGGATCATAGAGATAAAGATTGTCCGAGAGAACCTCCTCGGGCGCAAGATGCGTTCTGTTGACTTCATAAATCATTTTCTTCAGTTCTGCGGGAGATTCCCCTCCTGACCGCTCCAGGAGAAGCACTTCGTGGATGGAACTGGGAATGATGTAAATTCCTTTTCCGCTTTTCTCTCCCAGCCGTTTCAGCGTGTCGGGATAAAGAATACAGGACGCTCCGTGGATCCTGCGCTCGTTTGTCAGAACCGTGAGCGGAATCTCCTGTGAGGGCTCGCTTTCCCCGCAGACATCCGCAATCTCATTCAACACCTCCGACAGGGGCGTGAGCCTTGCCGGAAAAAGCCTGGGTGTATTTTCCTCTGCAAGCCGCATCAGGTCCTGCGTCTTCACGCCCCACATGCTCATATGCGAATGATAGACCAGAATGCTTCCCTCCCCAAGCGTTCCGCTGCTGTAGGCATAATAAAAGCAGATGGCAAGATCCAGAAACTCCACATGGGGAATTTCCGCTAAAAGCGCTTCGTTTCCTTTTCTCCTGATCAGGCGGTAACAGATTCTGTCCCTGACCTTGCAGAAGCTTTTGAAAAATTCCATATCCACTTTTCCCCGGGGCATTTCCTCGCTGTAGATCTCATAAATCCTGCGGAGTACCTCCGAAAAGGGGATGCCGTCTTCATAGGCGGCGTAAAAGGTCTCCAGGTAGATTGTGGGAACCACATTTCCCTCCCTGCCCTGGATCATCAGCCCCTGAAGAATGACTCCGTTGTTCTTTTTTACCTCCTTCAGCTCCACGCTGTACGCTTCTCCCAGCTCTTTTCCCAGAGCATCCCTTACCTTCTGTGCAAATGTGTGCATTTCCATACTGTTCAATCTGTCCTTTCTCTCGCCAGGGTCCTTTGCCCGCGGCGCTGTTTTGGGAAACCTCCCTGTGACGGCTTCCGGTTTTTAGTTTCTGGCTTCTGACTCTGACCTCCATAAGCAGACTCAGAAAGCTTCGCTTTCTTCGTTCGCGTTGCTCGTCATAAGCTCTTTCCTGTCGTCGCTCGTGCAAGCACGGCTCCGCCCGGACTTCGCTTCTGACTCTGGCCTCCATAAGCAGACTCGGAAAGCTTCGCTTTCCTCGTTCGCGTTGCTCGTCATAAGCTCTTTCCTGTCGTCGCTCGTGCAAGCACGGCTCCGCCCGGACTTCGCTTCTGACTCTGCTTATGCGCGCAAAAAGGCAACAACACAAAAGTGTCATTGCCTTACAAGTCTGACCTTATGAAAAAATACGCAGCGGATTATACGCGGGACAGATATTCACCGGTTCTGGTGTCAATCTTGATCACATCTCCCTGCTCCACAAACAGCGGAACGGAAACCTGTGCCCCTGTCTCTACAATGGCAGGCTTGGACGCCCCGGTAGCGGTGTCGCCCTTGAAGCCGGGCTCCGTCTCGGTGATCTTCAGCTCCACAAACAAAGGAGGCTCCACGGAGAACACGTTGCCGTTGTGAGAACATACCTTACACATCTCGTTTTCCTTGACAAACTTCAGCGCGTCGCCAATGGTAGCGGAATCCAGCGCAATCTGCTCGTAGTTCTCGGTATCCATGAAGTTGTAAAGATCTCCGTCATTGTACAGATACTGCATATCTTTTCTATCAATACGCGCCTGAGGGCACTTCTCTGTGGGGCGGAAGGTCTTCTCAACCACGCCGCCGCTCTTGATGTTCTTCAGCTTCGTTCTCACGAAAGCAGCACCCTTACCAGGCTTCACATGCTGGAATTCAATAATCTGGTATACGTTGTTATCGTACTCAATAGTAATACCATTTCTGAAATCACCTGCAGAAATCATATTATGTTCCTCCTAAACTTTTCACAAAATAATTCTTTCTCAGTTTAATATAAAAACGTTCTGATTTCAACCATTTTTGCAAAATATTTTTATTTCCCTGTCAAAAGGAAGTCGATGGCCTGCAGATATCCGTCCAGCCCCTGCCCGCAGATCTGTCTGTCGCAGACCGGGGCAGTCACCGATATCCTGCGGAACTCTTCCCTTTTGGTGATATCGGAAATATGGATCTCCACCTTGGGCACGGTAATACTGGCCAACGCATCCCGAATGGCATAGCTGTAATGCGTAAAGGCCCCCGGGTTGATAACGATCCCTTCCGTCCCGTCAAAATACGCCTCCTGGATCCGGTCGATGATGGCTCCCTCGTGGTTGCTCTGGAACACATCAATCTCGCTTCCGGTGTCCTCCGCCTTTCTTTTGATCAGCCCCAGCAGATACTCGTAATCCTGTGTACCGTATACGCTCTTTTCCCTGATCCCGAGAAAATTAATATTCGGGCCGTTTATGACAAGCAGCTTCATTTTTTCCCTGACCTCCTCTATCTTTTTCAGTATTTCTTCCATATCCAGATCATCTGTATCCAGCACAAGATCCGCACAGCTTTCATATGCTTCCCGGCGGCTCTCCATCAGCTCCGTGATCCGCCGAAGCGGGTCTTCACACTGCAAAAGCGGCCTCGTGGTATCGCCCTTCAGCCGCTCATACACCGTCTCCGGCCTGACTCTCAGATAAACCACTTTCCCCAGCTGTCCCAGCAGCTCCCTGTTTTCCGGGCATACAACAGTTCCGCCCCCCACGGAATAAATTCGGATATAATCCTTTTCCAGAAGCTCACGAAGCAGTTCCGTCTCCAGCCTGCGGAAAAACGCCTCCCCCTCAGCCGCAAAAATATCGCTGATGCTCCTGCCCTCCCGGCGCTCTATCAGCTTGTCCGTATCCTCCACGGGAATCCGCAGCCTGTAGGAAAGCTTCAATCCCACCGATGTCTTTCCGCTGCCCATAAATCCGATCAGCACAAGATTTTTTCCCTTTTTCATCCTGCCTCCCATCTGCCGCCCTGGCCGCTCAGCCCCGCTTTCCCGCAACGGACTTCTGCGAATGACGCCGAAAGCTACACAAGCTTCATGGCCTGCCTCATGGCTTCGTATGCCTCCCGGGCCAAAGCGCCGTCCACCTTGCTTCCCGTCCACAGCTCATAGGCAATAATCCCCTGCCAGAGCAGCATTTTCAAGCCGTTGAAGGCCCGGCCCCCGGCGGCTTCCACAGCTTCCATAAACCGGGTTCTGACCGGATTGAAAATCAGATCATAGCCCGTGTGCACTCTGCGGTAAAAGCTTTCCTCCTCTATCAGCGCCTCCTGCGTCCGGGGAAACATTCCCACATTCGTGGCCTGAATGCATAGAAAGCGCTCTCCCTCCGGAAGCCTGTGAAAATCGGAAAGCGCCAGCGCCTCCGCAAAGCGTCTGTGGACCATACCGTTTATTTCCTCCGCGATCCGCTCTGCCTTTTCCACGGTACGATTCAAAATAACGACTCTTGCCGCGCCCTTTTCCGCAAGCAGCATGACCACCGCCCTGGCCACGCCGCCGGCTCCCAGGACCAACACCGTCTCCCCCTCCGGCACAACGCCGTCCTCACACATGGCCCGGTACAGTCCCGGCATGTCGGTATTGTAGCCCCTGTAACCGCCCTCGGTGCGCACAAGCGTATTCACTGCCCCGATTCTTTCCGCCAGAGGATCTATCTCCTTCAGAAAGGGAATCACCTCCTGCTTGTAGGGAACCGTGACATTCACCCCCAGAAGATTCAGCGCCAAGGCGCCCTCCACCGCCTCCTTCACCTGCCCAAAAGGCACATGAAAAGGCACATATACCAGATTCTGACCCATGGCCTGCGCCAGGGTGTTGTGTATCGCCGGCGACATGGTATGCTCCACCGGATTCCCGAACAGCCCGCAGGTGCGGGTATAACCGTCAATTTTCATCCCGATCCCCTCTCTCGTCCCGCTCACCTATTTCCTGTGGTCGGATCTGTGATAGAAAAACAATACAATCCGCTCCAGCTTCCTTTTTAAGACGATCTGGATCTCCTCCTTCGGGTGAATGGGCTTCACCAGATAAGTTGTAATTCCGGCTTTCTTCGCTCCCCACACATCCGTAAACAGCTGGTCTCCCACAAACAACGTATTTCGCGGTCCTGTCCCCATCTTTTCCATTGCCTTCACATAACCTGCCCGCCCCGGCTTCCCGGCTTTGAAGATATATCCGGCCGCCACGCTTTCGGCAAAGCTCTTCACCCGGGGCTCCCTGTTGTTGGACAACAGCAATGTCTCATACCCCATGTCATGGATCCGCCGAAACAGCGCCTGCGCCCGCTGGTCTGCCGGCGCACCGTGGGGAACAAGTGTATTGTCGATGTCAAAAATCACACCCCGGTATCCTTCGCCATACAGTTTTTCATACGCTATCTCATATGCATTATCCGCCTCATGATCCGGATAAAACCGCTCCAAAAATCCCACTCTGACTCCCCCTTTCAAGACGTTAAAACCCTTCCGCCACAATATGGGCCTTCTCCCGAATCGCATACGCGGCCAGATACCGCTCTTCCAGAGGAATCCATTTCTCCAGGAAGGCTTCCAGCGCCCTCTCGCCGTTTCGCGCCTGAATCCGTCTTCTCTGCACCCCGGGCGGCACATCGCAAAACACCCGGACAGCCATGTACTCCCCGAACCGGGGATGACAGCTGTAAGCGCCTTCCACAATCCGCAGCGCTCCCTCCGGCACCTTCCGCTCTTCTCCCGGCTGCATACTGCCGCAGTCAAAGCGCCTGTAGGAAAATGCGTCCCCGCTTCCCAGCGCAGGCAGCACCTCCTCCGCAAAACGCTCATAATGCACGTTCCCCCCCGGCTCCTCCAGCCTTGCGGCGGTGCGCAGACCGGTCGGCAGAAAAAAGTCGTCCATATGGATCACACCGCCGCCTGTGGCGTCGGCAAGCGCTTGGGCCAGCGTGGTCTTGCCGGCGGCGCACCGCCCGTCTATGGCAACGGTTTTTACTCTCCCCGTCTGCCCCTCCAGGGCCTGAAGGATCCTGTCAATGATCTCCTGCAATTTTATCCACCGCTTCCTTAATATAGTCTCCCAGCTTCCTGTTTTCCACTCCCATGATCCGGGCATTGCATCTGCTCATGGGAATCAGCAGAACAGGCACGTCTGCAGACGCAATCGCCTCCGCCATCCGGGGCGTGATCTCTCCCAGCATGGCATTTGCCATGATGATACCCACAGGTCCCACGATGTAATCCACCCTGGCACTGTTGTAGACCACGGCGTTTTCTCCCGTCGCACCGACTGCCGTGCCGCCCTTCATCATATTGGAGGTCGCGGCGGCGTTGGTTCCCACCGCGATCAGCTCCGCATCCGGATATCTCTCCCGCATCGCCTCCACAAGACTGCGGCCCACACCGCCTCCCTGTCCGTCCACGATCATTATCTTCATCGTAAACCGCCTTTCCGGTCACCCTCTGCCATGAATAACAATATATCATGGCTGCCCCCCGGAGTTCAAGGGGATGCGGAAAAACTTCTTGA